>CAYXUZ010000054.1:0-22572 GCA_964467705.1 uncultured Ardenticatenaceae bacterium
GCCGCCCAATCGCCCACCCTGGCCCCGGCCTATGATGAATGGCCCGCGGCCGGTTTGGTCGTAGACATTTCTGGTTTTACGCAACTCACCGAAACATTGGCCGCACGAGGTGTGGCCGGTGCAGAAGAGCTTTCCCGTATTCTAAATCGCTATTTTGATCAGATGATCACCGTCATTACCGGGCACGGCGGCCAGATTGTGCATTTTGTAGGCGATGCTGTGATCGTCGTCTGGCCGACAACCAGTGAACAACCCTTGCCAGAAGCAGTCTGGCGGGCGTTACATGCTGCCTGGCAACTGGAGTCTGCACTCAATGGGTATGAGGCTCAACCAGGGATTCGGCTGTACATCAAATGCTTGCTGACAGCAGGTTTGGTATGCGCCACCAGTGTCGGTGGTCTGCGTGATCGCTGGCAATATCTGGTGACAGGCGAACTGGCGGGGCAAATTGGGCGGCTGTCGCCCTGGGCAGCAGCCGGCGATGTGGTGGTTTCGGCTGAGGCCTGGGCATTGGCCGAGAACATGGCCCAAGGTGAACGACTGGCAGATGGGGTGATGCGGTTACGGCAAGTAAAGGAGCTACGGCCGTTATCCCCATCCGATCCCCTCACACTCCCGCCAGAAACAGAAAGCCAGCTTCGCCGCTACGTCCCCCATTTTGTGCAGCAGCACCTCACCGCCAGCCGCCATGGCTGGCTGGCCGAACTGCGCCGCCTGACCATCCTGTTTTTGAAACTGGATATTGATTATGACCAACCGGAGGCTTTGTCTACCTTGCAGCGGGCAGTCACGGCCGTGCAGGAACTCCTCTACCGCTATGAAGGCCATTGGACACGCATCGTAGTTGATGATAAGGGTACATATCTCCTGATGGTGTTAGGGTTGCCTCCTTATGCCCACGAAAATGATCCATTACGTGGCACACAGTTTGCCCTGGCGCTCAACCCCATCCTGGCAGCAATCGGTGTACGCGCCGCACTGGGCATTACCACCGGGCGTGTCTTCTGCGGTGAGCAGGGGAATGACACAAGACGTGAATACACTTTTCTGGGAGATGTGGTGAATCTGAGCGCCCGTTTGATGGCGGCTGCCAGTGAAATAGGCCAGGAATTGGGTGTGGTCGCCCTGTGTGATGAAACCACCTACCGGGCAACCGCTCATAGCATCACCTACCAGACCTTGCCCCCACTGGCGTTAAAAGGGAAGGCCACGGCCGTAACCGTATACCAGCCACAAACAACCATTCAAACCGGCCTGGCAAACCGGCAGGAAATCGCCGCTCACTGGCCGTTAGTTGGTCGCTCGGCTGAATTGGCATTTTTGCAGCAGCATATTGAAACGCTTATTGCCACAGGGGAAGATGGGCTGGTGCTGGTGGAAGGAGAAGCCGGGATTGGCAAATCTCATCTGGTAGAAACAGCCTTGCAAACCGTAATCGGGCAAGAAATTCCGGTCTGGTATGTGGCCGCGGAAGCCATTGAACAACACACACCATACCATGCCTGGCGGCCGTTGTTTTTGAATTTACTAGGGCTGGAACATGAAGGTCGGCTGGAGGTAACGGCAGTACAACAACTATTAGCAGAAAGATTAACAGACGCCCCTTCCCTGCTGCCGTTACTCCCCTTGCTTAACCCGCTCCTGCCCGTAGATTTGCCCGACACGGCCGTGACCGCCCAAATGGCCCAGGAGAACCGGGCCGACAACACCCGCGACTTGCTGCTGACGCTATTACAACAACAAGGCCAGCCGGGACAGCCCCAGGTGTTGCTGATAGAGGATATACAATGGTTGGATTCCGCCTCCTGGCAACTGCTGGCGGTGGTGCGGAATCAACTACGGCCGTTACTCATTTTGCTCACCGGACGGCCGTTGCCCCCCCAATCAGAACAAGACTTGCCCGATGAAGCGCGCCAGTTGCTCAATATGGCGCACACCCTACGCCTGGAACCATTAGGCAGTCAGGCGGCCCTGGAACTGGTGCAACAGCGGTTGGGTGTTGGCAGCCTGCCGCAGAACGTGGCCGACCTTATCCAACATACGGCTGAAGGGCATCCCTTTTTCAGCGAAGAGATCGCCTATGCCCTGCGCGATGAAGGGCATATTGTGGTGGCGGACGGCCGTTGCCGTGTCACCAGCGACCTGCAAACCATCAACTTCCCCACCACCATCGAAGGCGTCATCACCACGCGCATCAGCCGCCTTTCCACCGAACAACAACTGACCGTCAAAGTCGCCAGCGTCATTGGCCGTATTTTTGCGCTGCAACTGCTAGCTGGCGTTTACCCCATTGCCGAAGAGCGCGAACAGGTTTCATCATATGTCTCCGATCTGGATCGCCTCAACATCACACCCTACTACACGGCCGACCCAGAAATCAGCTACATTTTCCGCCACGTCCTCTCCCGCGAAGTGGCCTACAACCTGATGCTTTACGCCCAACGTCAGCAGATACACCGGGCCGTAGCCGAATGGTACGAAATTGCCTTTGCCAACGACCTCTCCTCCATCTACCCGCTGCTCGCCTACCACTGGCATCTGGCAGCCAGTTTGGGCGAACGTAATGACCAATCGGCTCGCAAAGCGATTGAATTCCTGGACAAAGCCGGGATGCAGGCCTTACGCAACGGTGCGATGCGGGAAGCGGCGCAGTTCTTCGCGAATTTGCTGGCGCTGCTGAAACAACTGCCACCTGAATCATCGCTGCGGCGAGAGATAACCTGGCTGCAAGAAGGTAAGTGGAATCGCTACAGGGGGCAGGCGCTGTTGCAATCAGGGCGCTCTACCCAGTCCATTGCTTACCTGGAAGAGGCGCTTGTTTTGCTCGGCTTTCCGGTGCATCAATCGGCCGCGCGGCTGGCATTAGGCACAGCCGGACAGTATGGGTTACAGGCGCTGCACCGCTTTTTCCCCGGCCGTTATCTCCATTCAAAAGCCGAAGAGACGGAACGGCTGGTGACGGCAGCGTATGTCTATGATTATCTGGCGGAAGCGTATTTTAACGCCAGCCAGACGGTGGCCGCCATGTATTATTCCATTTGCCGTTTGAATGTGGCAGAACTGGCGGCCCCCTCACCGCAGTTGGGCGCGTATGCCAGCATCTCCATGACGATGGGGTTGCTAACGCTAGGCGGGTTGGCAGACAAATATGGCGAATTGGCGCTGACGGCCGCAGCAGAAATGGATGACCTGTCCACACGGGGGCTGACCATGTTGCGGGCGGCTACACAGTACATGGGCTACTGCCAGTGGGAGAAGGCGCGCCAATTGGGGGTGGAAATTCGGGCGATTTGTGAGCAGTTGAATGATGCTCAATTAGGGGCAACTAATGCTGGTTTGGAGGGGGCGGTAGCCCGGTTTACCGGCCGTTTTCAGGAGTCTAATGAATTTGCCCGGCAAGGTTTGGCTTATTCACAGCGCAGCGGCAATCGGCTGCATGACACCTGGCATTTGAAGCAGTTCCTGGAAAATTCGCTGGCCCTGGGTGAGTTGGATGAGGCGCTGCGGGTGGGGTTGGAGATGCTCGATCTGTTACAGGAATACCCCAATGATCTGGTCGAAATCAGTGCCTATGGGTCGTTAGGGTTGGTTTATTGGCGGTTAGGGGAACAGCGATTGGCTTATGAAACGGCCGTCAAAGGAGCCACGATGATCGCCAATACCTTACCCATCGCCTTCATCTCGCAGCCGGGACATTGCGGTGTGCCGGAAGTGCTGCTGCGGCTGCAAGAGGCAAGGTACACCGCACCGGAACTGGCAGCCCAGGCCACGCAGTCCATCAAGGGATTAGGGGCCTATGCCCGCTCTTTCCCCATTGCCCGGCCCTATTTGCAGTTGTGTCTGGGGCTGGAAGCATGGCTGGCAGGCAAACCAGACAAGGCATATAAGGCCTGGCGCAAGGGGATTGCGGTAGCGGCTAAACAAGGAATGCCGTATCCGCACGGGCTGCTCTTGAGCGAGTACGGCCGTCGCCTGCCCCCAGAACACGCGGAGCGCACGGCCGTGTTGCAAGAAGCGGCTCGCATCTTCACCGAACTGGGCTGCCGGTATGATCTGGCGCTCGTAGTAGGCGATTTATCGCCGACGTGAGGCGATAAATCGCCCACTACAAACTTTATTCAGGAGGAAAATATCGTGATGATTCCCTGGTATTTCACCGGCATAGAGATTGGCGCATATGTGCTGGCGGTGCTGCTGTTGTGGCAGGCCAGCAAGCAGGGGCGGTATATGCTGCTGACCCTGATCATGGCGATGTTGTATGGATACTTGCTCGAATACATGGACATCCGCGACTATCATGCCTATGTGTACGGCCAGTTTCACATCATGCTGCCAGGGGCGGTTCCGCTGCCGGTGGCCGTGAGTTGGGGCATGATTTTTTATGTGGCTACGCAAACCAGCGATAAATTGGGGCTGCCCTGGGCACGACGGCCGTGGCTGGATGGGCTGCTGGCGATCAGCATTGACCTGTGCATGGACCCGATTGCGGAGCAGTTGGGCTATTGGGAATGGACGCCGCCCGGCCCCTGGTTGGGGATTCCCTTTGGTAACTTTTTCGGCTGGCTGGTGGTGATTACAGCGCTGTCTTATGTGTGGCGGGCGGCCAGCCGCCGTTTTCATGCGCCAACGCAGGGGTTGTTGCGGCAATTATTGATTTTGGTGGGGGTGATGGTCGTTTCACTGGTACTTTTGTTTGTGGCGCTGGCGGTGTTTGAACGGCTGACAGTGACGCCCGTGTTGCGTGAAGGCTGGCAGGCAGTGATGGTACTGGCCTGGATGCTCCTGGCGGCGGCATTGGTGGCCCCTTATTACCGCAGTTTTGAGCGGAATAATCCGGTGGATTGGCCGGTGCTGGCGCTGCCACTCTTTTTCTTTGTCTACCTGACGTTGATGGTGCTTACGGCCGTTTCCAACCCATCCACGGCACTGGTGGTCAATACACTGGTGACGGCCGTAATCGGTCTGTGGCTGTTCGCGCTGCCTTATTCCCAAAAGTGGCTCAGGCGGTAGCGGGTCTCGATCTTTCACTTGCATGAATTCCGGCCAATGGTACATCTTACTGGCGGCGATGCTGTGGGGCACAACGGGCACAGCGCAGGCGTTGGCTCCGGCCGACGCGTCCTCGTTAGTAGTGGGGGTGGCACGATTGGCTGTTGGCGGCGGTGCGCTGTTGTTATGGGCATGGGGACGTGGACGGTTGGTAGACGGCCGTGCCTGGCAAAAACGGCCGTTGCTCCTGGGTGCGCTGGCGGTGGCGGCGTACCAGCCTTTTTTCTTTAGCGGGGTGGCGCACACGGGCGTCGCCATCGGTACGATGGTGGCCATTGGCAGCGCCCCGGTTATTGCCGGAATGTGGCAGTGGGCGGTGCGGGGTGTACGGCCGTCAGCCCGCTGGCTGGTGGCGACGTTTTTTGCGGTTGTTGGTTGTAGTTTGCTGGCGCTGGCCGGTGGGGCAGTGACGGTGAATGTTGCCGGGATGCTGCTGGCGTTGGGGGCGGGGGGCAGTTATGCTCTGTTTGCCTTGATGAGTAAAGAGTTGTTGGCCGACCATGCACCGGAGACGGTGACGGCCGTTGTCTTCAGTTTGGGCGCATTATTTCTGTTACCTCTCCTCTTTTTTGTTGATATAAGCTGGCTGGCACGGCCGTCTGGCCTGATGGCGGCGCTGTGGTTGGGGTTGGTGGCGACGGCGCTGGCCTATTTGTTGTATACACGGGGATTGGCACAAACGCCGGTGGCGACGGCCGTGACCCTCTCCCTGGCCGAACCGCTCACGGCTTCTTTGTTGGGCATTTTCCTGCTGGGCGAAGCTGTGAATGGGATGGTGGTGGTGGGTATGGGGTTTGTTTTTGCCGGGTTGGTGGTTCTGGCGGTCGCTACTCCAAAGCGCGTAGATGCCAGCGGCGGGTGATCGCCAGGTCTACATCCGTTGCCAGGTCAACGGCCGTCTGGTACCGTTCCTCCCGCTTTTTGGCCAATGCCTTTTGCAGGATTGTGTCCCAATAAGCGGGCAGGTCGGGTCGGTGTGTGTTGACCGAGGGGATGGGGTCATGGAGGGCGGCTCTGGCAGCCTGGGCCGGGTCTTTGTAGGGGTAGGGCAGGCGGCGGGTGAGACATTCAAACAGGACCACACCGAGGGCGTAAATGTCAGCACGGCCGTCTAGCGTTTCCCCGCGAATATGCTCTGGACTCATGTAATGGGGTGTGCCCATGACCAGTTCTCTGGTAAAGCTGGAACTACGGCGGGCCAATTTTGCCAGGCCAAAATCGGCCAGATAGGCCAGACCTTCCAGGTCATACAAGATATTTGCCGGTTTCACATCGCGGTGGATGATGTCACGGCCGTGTGCCTCGTCCAGTGCTCCGGCCACTCGTTTCATCAGGTTATTCAATTGCTCCGGGGCAATATCGCCCGCTTTTAGCCGGTCAAGCAGCGAGCCGCCCGGCAAGTAGCGCATGACCATGTAGAGTTGCTCGCCGTGCCAGCCAAAGTCGTATACGGGGGTGATGGCCGGGTGGGAAAGGGCGGCGATGGTTTCGGCTTCGCGGCGGAAGAGGTGGGTGAAGAGGGGGTCATCGGTACGGCCGTAGGGCAGCACTTTAATGGCTACCTGCCGCCGGGTTTGCGGGTCATGCGCCAGAAAGACGGCGGCGGTGGCCCCTTCACCTAATTCCGATTGAATTTCATACCGGCCAATGGTTTGCATACGTTTACTCCCAGACGCCAGCTATCGTAACAGATTTTGAGATTGATTCAATCTTCAAGATTGAACCAATCTCACCCATAAACACAAAAAAGCGCCAACCAATTTGGTTGGCGCTTTTTTCACAGAAAAAGGAGGAGGAAAGTTGTTTGGTATTGCTTATGCAGCTTTGATTTCAATTCGTTTTGGTTTTACTTCTTCGGCTTTGGGCACATGCAGGCTGAGGACGCCGTTTTCAAAGTGGGCGGTCACGGCCGTGCTGTTCACCAACACCGGGAAGCGGACGCTGCGGCTAAAGCTGCCGGTGCGCCGTTCGCGCACATGGTATTGTGTCTCTTCGATGGCCTCATCAGCCTTCACTTCGCCCTTGATGGTCAACACGTTATCTTCCAGAGTCAACTCAACATCGTCCACCGTCACGCCGGGCAGGTTGGCTTTCACCAGATAGCCTTCTTCATTTTCGGCCACATCTAATGCTACGCCCCACTCATTGCTCCAACGCAACGTCGGACGATTCACAAACTCTTCAAAAAGTGCGGTCGGGTCTACACGGTTCCAACGTACAATTCGGGTCATCTTCATATCTCCTTTATTAAACAGGTCTTTGTTTTAATTAGTTAGTGTAAGGCGCATTCTCTGGCACGGCCGTTAGAAAAATGTTGGCGACAGATCAGAAATTTGTTGGATTTTTGTATGAGGAGTGTTAACAGCGGCTAGGCAATGGTAATTTCAAACAAAGTCGGCCAGTCCAGGTCGGTGTGATGGTGGGGGCCGCCAACTATCATGCCTTCTTTGGGTAGCGGGGCGTAGTCCAAAAACGCTTTGGCCAGTTCATACGATTCCTGAATACGCGCCGGGATGTTGGAAAAATCGAGCAGCCCTTTGGAAACGGAACAGGGGGATGGCAGGTAGAGGACGGGCAGTTGCTCGGCGATGGCCGGGGCTTCCACCAATGCCCGCTGGCGTAGGGCTGTGTGCAGCGCCCATGTGACCATTTCGGCCACATGGCGCGGCGGGGCCGTGCGTTGGCAGGCGTCGCCCACATCCAGCACCACCAGCGAGGCGGCCCCCATCTGGATGGCCGCACTCATGGGCACATAGGCGGTCAGCGCCCCGTCCACATATAATTTGCCGCGAATTTCTACTGGCGGGAAGATGCCGGGAATGGCCGTGCTGGCTAACAACGCCTGGTACAAATCCCCTTTGGTGAAGAGCGCCCCATGATAGGTCATTACGTCGGTCGCCGTCGCGCCAAAGGGAATGGCGAGTGCTTCAAACTGGCGGGTGGGCAGGGTGCGTACACCCAGGTCAATCAGGTTATGGTTGGGGAAGATGCTGGTGCGGTTGCTGAGGAAGTGGCGTGCCTGATCCAACTTGCCGCCGGGAAAGATGGCTTCGCGGGTGATGTAGGGCCACACGGCCGTTAAACTCCGCACCCCATCTTCCATCCCCCAACAGGCAATCACCGCCCCGTTGAGCGCCCCCACCGACGCGCCCACGATCAGGTCGGGCTGCAACCCGGCCTCGTGTAATGCCTGTAACATGCCCACCTGCACCGCGCCAGAACCGGCTCCGGCAGAGAAGACAAAAGCGCTAGGTTTGGGGAGGGAGTGCCAGCGGTTGTTCATAACGGTAGAGACGTTGCATTGCAACGTCTCTACGATATTACCTCTTTGGGGCGGTGGCGAGGGAAAAATAGAGTGGTCTTTTAGTCCCATCGGGGCGCAGCAGGCTGTAACCAGATTCGGAAAAGTCGGTTCCGAGCAGGGGGCCAAAGTTCAGATTCCACAAAATCATCGGCCCGGCCACGTCTCCGGCCTGCCCCATTGCAAAAGCGTGCAGCGTGTATTCGGCCTGCTGCCATTCGTTCACGTCGGCCATAAACGAGGCTTCATCAGGTGGCGCGGCGGCCACGTTTTCAAAGCTGCCCCAACCAAACTCTGTCACCCAAAACGGCAACTCTGTGCCGTTGGCCGCCAGCAGGTGGTGATAGTCGCGCAGGGTGTCGGCGAAGAAGAAGCTGGGGTGGTTGTTGTGGCTGCGGGTGAGGGGGGAGGGCTGCACGGCCGTGCTGTCCGGCGGATTCCCATACCCATAAGGATGCACACCAATGCCGTCTACCAGGTCAGCCATACCGGCCTGGAGCATTTCCTGGAGAAAGAGGCGGTCGTCTACGGCCGTGACGCGATCATTGATGCCCGTCACGGCCGGCGCGCCAGCAATCAACACCGAATGGAGATCGGCCGTTCGCACTCCAGTTGCCCCCGCCCGCAACAATTCCACAAACGTCGCCCCGCCTAAGGGAGAACCGTTCCACTCCCGCTGCAAATTGGGTTCGTTCCATAGTTCATAAGCCGCTACCTGTCCCCGGTAACGGGCTGCCAGTGTGTGCATGAACTGTTCGTAGAGGGCAAAGTCAGATGGTGGGCCATCCATCTCCGTCGTGGGGCGGCTCCATTCCGGTGCTTTGCTCACGCTCAGTAACACGCTCAGCCCGTGCGCATTGGCGCGACTGACAAAGGCGTCCAGTTCGGCAAAACGTTCCTGGTGTAGTTGGCCCGGTTCAGGCTCATAAAGTTTCCAGGAAACCTGCACCTTCACCCAACCCACACCTAGCGCGGCTAGATGCGCAAAAATTTCATCCTGATCCCGTTCCATTAAATGAATTTGCACACCCATTAAATCGCGTTGCAGTGGTGGGCCGGTGTAAGCGGGGAAGGCGGGAGTGGGAGTAGGAGTGACACGGTGAACGGGTGACAAGGTGACAAGGTGAGGGGCTGAGGGAGTGACAAGGTGAGGGGGTGACAGGGTGACAAGTGGCGTTGCTGTCACCTTGTCACCTTGCCACCATGTCACCTTGTCGGGTTGGCGGCAGGCAGCCAACAGCAAGCAGAGTAAAAGAAGGGGAAGGCTCACACGCATAGGGCGATTCTAGGGCAGGTGGCAGGGGGGCGCAACGGCCGTTACAATTCCCTCATGTCTACCCCATACCCCATCCCGGCGACCGAGACGCGCGTGGAAATTGAGGTCAAGAATTCACGGTTTATTGCTACGGCCGTACCCGTTTTCAGCGTGGATGAGGCCAAAACGTTTATTGCCCGCATCAAGGCGGAATTTAGCGACGCCAGCCATAACGTGCCCGCTTTTCTGGTCGGTTTTGGGGCGTCGGTGACGGCGCATTGCAGTGATGATGGCGAACCAGCGGGCACAGCCGGACGGCCGTTGCTGGCAGTTTTGCAAGGCAGCGGCCTGGGTGACGTGGCGGTGGTGGTGACACGCTATTTTGGGGGCACGAAGTTGGGCACGGGGGGGCTGGTGCGAGCTTACACAGATGCGGGCAAAGCGGTGCTGACGGCCGTGCCGCGCGCCGAAAAAGTGCCCACCCACACGGCTATGTTGGCCCTGCCCTACCCCTTGCTGGAACGGGTGCGGCTGTTAATAGGGCAGTTTGACGGCCGTGTCCTGGAAGAAGAATTTGCCGCCGACATCACCATCACCGCCCAATTTCGAGTGACGCGCTTCCCCGCTTTTCAGGACGCATTGCGGGAGCTATCACATGGGACGTTAGCCGCCGAAATTGTGGCGACGGCCGTAGAAATTCACAAATTGTCGTAACAGTGTGGCTTGTTCAGGGGTGATGCTTCAGGTTAATTTACAACCTTTACTCTTCCCCAGAAGTGACCGAAGCATACCCAATACCAATAATACCCAAACCAACCGCGCCTACAATGGCGACCACAAAAATGATCACGGCAATGATGCCAATAATAAGCGTGAGGACAAAACCGACGCCATCGTTGCTGCCTTCTTGCCCAACGATTTCTTCTTCTGTGCTTTCGCCTTCATGTTGATACTGTACGGCCGTTCCCTCTCGTTTGCCGCCATCGTGCTCCCAGGCAAATACGGCCGTTGGCGCTGCCGCCACCAATAACAGGCATAATGCCATTATCAATTGCCACCATTTTCCAGTTTGCATAACCGGGTAAACTCCTTCTGTGAAAATTGGCACGATTATAGTGCAGAGGGTGGGGTTTTCAAAAGAGTTGCCCACAGGCAATTGCCCGGCACGACCGATGAAAATGCGGCTTGTTTATGCAAAAATGGTGTGCCTGCCGAAAGCCAGATCATCAGCCTCACCTACAACCTGGGTGGGCAGGCGGTGGCGCTGCGTAAACAGGTGGTGGGTGGCAGCAACCCCCTGTATTACCTGCACAGCGACCACCTGGGCAGCACCAGCCTGATGACCAGTAGTGGCGGCAGCGTGGTAGCCAACACCACGGCGCGATATTACCCATTTGGGGATTGGCGGACTGAACCTACGGCCGGCGTGACCGACCGGGGCTTCACCGGACACCTGCACAACAACCTGGCCGGCAACGAACTGGGGCTGGTATTTATGGGGGCGCGTTATTATGTGCCCTCGATTGGCCGATTTGCCAGCCCGGACATTATCATTCCGAATCCGGCCGACCCGCAAAGCTACAATAGATATTCGTATGTTCTCAATTCCCCTACCGGGTTGCGGGATGCTTCGGGGCATTGTATTTTTGCGGTGGCTGATACGATTCTGTGTCTGGCGGCTGCCGCCAAAATTGTGGATTACGTCTGGACAGCCTGGGATACGGGTTGGGCCATGCACACATTGTCTGACGCCAATGCCAGCCAGGGGGAAAAGGTGGTCGCCGCGCTGAACATCGGCATGGCGGTCTTTTTTGAAGTGGTGGAGCCGGATGACCTGCTGCCAGTAGGGTTGCCGCTGGATGATGTGGCCCGGCGGGCGTTTATTAACGGGGCGGAGGAGGCGTTGGAAGCAGGCGGAGACGCCGGATTACGGGCGTATGTGAAAGACCAGATTGGTGACGAAGCGGGCGACACAGTTTTGAACCAAATGGATGAGTTGCTGGGGAACTGTCGGTTCAACAGTTTCCAGGCGGGGACGATGGTAATGACCGCAAATGGCTCTGTCCCCATTGAGGAGATTGAGCCGGGTGATCTGGTGTTGGCGTATAATGAAGCGACCGGGGAGATTGGTTATTATCCTGTCACTGACCTCATTTCGCACATTGACATACAGGTGGTGTATCTGACGATTGATGGCGAAACGATTGTGACCACGGCCGAACACCCCTTCTACACCAGCGAGAATGAATGGATAGAGGCGGGTGAACTGCAACCAGGGGATGAGATTCGAGCGGCGACCTGGACAACAGGCGCAGTGGAGGCAATGACCATCGTCACCCAACCGCAGCGGATGTACAATTTCACGGTTGCGGCCGCCCACACCTACTTTGTCGGTGATGAACAATGGTTGGTTCACAATAGTAATGGGCTATGCAACATAATGCCCACCGGTAGATCAGTAACAGAGGTGGGTAGAAATAATGTGCAATGGGGAACAGGTGTACAAGGGGCAAATGAGCGATTGACTTGGCTTCAATCGGCAAGTCTGGATGAGGCAAAAGCCTTTCTCGGTGATTTAACTTTAGATGAGGCAGAATACCTCCGAGATTTCTATAGACAAGCATATGATAATGGAGACGGAGGATTAACAGCACTTGCACGAATAGACCTAATGAATGAGGTAATTGACATCTTAAGCAGGTGATTTTTATGAACATAAATGAATATGAAATGTTTCTGGTGCTTGAAAACCAAGAACAACAAGACAAGACCCTTGTTATGGAACCATTGACTCCAGAATTTCAATTGCCAAGTGGTTCTAAGATTACCTTACACTTGCTAGGACCAACTCCTATCATGCGTGCTTTACCACAAATCAGTTATACTGAAGGGTTTATCACATTCTATGTATGGCCCGGTGCCGCCTTTGAAGTTTATAGAGATGGGGTGCTGATATCGAAACCAATTACTGAGTGTCTGAGGGAGCGTATCCCGAATGGATGGTATGTAGAACCCTAGTTTTTCGCTGCTGCAGCTCGGTCTTTCTGGGTTGTGGTGGCTTGGCTGTGGCCGGTGTTCCACACCGTGCCATAGGTGCTTGCCAGTCACCAGCCCGTTTTACATCGGCTATCAGAGGGGTTTTGGTACGGCCGTACCTTTTTGCAGCAGCGGATAAATGGATGAGGGTACGGCCGTACAGTGGCAGTTAGTGTATGTAGGTTGTGGATACGGCCGTGCCTGGTGGTAACATATAAAAACCGGGGATAGGGGACACGGCCGTGACGTGGCGAAAAAAGCAGGTTCCGGTGGGCAAAGGTGGGGTGGCACGGTCTGGAAGACCGGCCACAGCGAGGGGTAATTAAATGAAAAACGATATAGAGATTGTTATAGAAAAAAATGTAATGAATTGGGTAGAACATAGTTTACCAATGGTAACAGCCGAGAACCCGGTTTCTATAGACCTCGATCAATTACAGAATACTAAGAATACAAAGCAAATCGTACCCGGTTCAATCTTTGCTTTTGTTGTTCTTGTCAAGACCTTAATTCATTACGAATTGCCAGTGAAGCCAATACTTACTATTCCGCTTCTTGAGACGGCCAATCAATTTACATATGCAACTCCACATAGTTTGCAAGATATGGAAAAACAACTTCATGATTTGGAATTGCCTAGTTTATATTTGCTGCATTGGGGACCAAGAAAATGGACACCACTTTGTGAAGAGCTAAATATACCCTTGCCATTTAAGTTGATGGAAAACCAGTTTACAGACAATACTTATGTCTACTATAGAGAATTTAGATATGGAAGAAGAATTCAATTGGATTGCGAATTTTCTCGTGTAATATACGCAGAATATTATCCAGATGGAGTGAAGATTCAATAGCTGTCCTGCCCCTTTCTGCAGTGCGGCCTTCCCCTGCTGGTGTGGCCAGTTTCGCGACCGTGCCACATGCGCGAAACAGATGGCAGCGGTGAGGACAGCAAGCAGGCTAAGGAACAGATGAAGCAAAACGGCCGTACCCCCTACGGCCGTTCTTCATTTGTGGTGGTAACGGGCACGTCCGCCCCTGCTGGGGCGTGGTCTTCCCCCTTGCTGGGGCAAGGTCTTCTCTGGTCGGTGTGGCCGGTGTTCCACACCGTGCCACATGTGCTTGCCAGTCACCACCCCCCTTTTCATCGGCTGTCAGAGGGGTTTGGGCACGGCCGTACAATGGTAGTTGGTGTATGCAGGTTGTGGGCAACGGCCGTGCCTCCCCTTTTCACCGGTTGTCAGAGGGGATTGAGTACGGCCGTACCTTTTTTGTGGCAGCGGATAAATGGATGAGGGTACGGCCGTATAGTGACAGTTGGTGTATGCAGGTTGTGGGCAACGGCCGTACCTTTTTGCGCCAGCGGATAAATGGATGGGGGTACGGCCGTACAGCTATAGTTAGCGTATACAGGTTGTGGGGGTACGGCCGTGCCTGTTTGTGGCAACGGATAAACGGATGGGGAGCACGGCCGTACAGTGGCAGTTAGTGTATGCAGGTTGTGGGACACGGCCGTGCCTCCCCTTTTCATTGGCTGCCAGAGGGGTTGGGGTACGGCCGTGCCTTTTTTGTGGCAGCGGATAAATGGATGAGGGTACGGCCGTACAGTGACAGTTGGCGTATGCAGGATGTGGGGTACGGCCGTGCCTGGTGGTAACATATAAAAACCGGGGATAGGGGACACGGCCGTGACGTGGCGAAAAAAGCAGGTTCCGGTGGGCAAAGGTGGGGTGGCACGGTCTGGAAGACCGGCCACAGCGAGGGGTTGCTGGGGAACTGTCGGTTCAACAGTTTCCAGGCGGGGACGATGGTGATGACCGACAGTGGCCCCGTCCCCATTGAGGAGATTCAGCCGGGTGATCTGGTGTTGGCGTATAATGAAGCGACCGGGGAGATTGGTTATTATCCTGTCACTGACCTCATTTCGCACATTGACATACAGGTGGTGTATCTGACGATTGATGGCGAAACGATTGTGACCACGGCCGAACACCCCTTCTACACCAGCGAGAATGAATGGATAGAGGCGGGTGAACTGCAACCAGGGGATGAGATTCGAGCGGCGACCTGGACAACAGGCGCAGTGGAGGCAATGACCATCGTCACCCAACCGCAGCGGATGTACAATTTCACCGTTGCGGCTGCCCACACTTACTTTGTCGGCGATGGGCAGTGGTTGGTTCATAACACTTCTGGCTCTGGTTTTTGTGCCCGAAATATTGCTGAACATAGTAGCGTTATTCTGGATGACTTCGCAGATTACGGGGTTGAGAATTTAGATGACTTGGAAGGATTTATAAACTTTGTGAAGAATAATGCAGATGAAAGGGGCAATTTACGAAATGGGCGAAGTTACTATTGGCTTGATGATGGAGACGGTTATGGAGTAGTTTTAATCGTTGATCCTAATTCGCCTCATGGTGGAACTATTTTTCGCCCCGAAGATGGTATTCTGTATTTAGATAGCTTGAGATAGTTTGAAGATGCCTGATGAAAACATTAAAGATAGAAAATGATAAGGCAATAGTCGAGTTAGACGACTTGGAATTACTTGTTATAAATAATTCGCTGAACGAAATTTGCCACGGCATGAGAATAGGAGATTTCTCATCACGAATAGGTACTCAAAAAGAGTTTTTGATGGAACTCTTAAGACAAATCGGTCAATTAGTAGATGAAGTTAATCTACAGAATAGGTAATACCTGTCCCTACTACGGCACGGCCGTACCTTTTTGCGCCAGCGGATAAATGGATGGAGGTACGGCCGTACAGTGGCAATTAGTGTGTGCAGGTTGTGGGCGACGGCCGTGCCTCCCTTTTTCACCGGCTGACGGAGGGGTTGGGCGACGGCCGTACCTTTTTTGTGGCGGCGGATAAACGGATGGGGGTACGGCCGTACAGTGACAGTTGGCGTATGCAGGATGTGGGGTACGGCCGTGCCTGGTGGTAACATATAAAAACCGGGGATAGGGGACACGGCCGTGACGTGGCGAAAAAAGCAGGTTCCGGTGGGCAAAGGTGGGGTGGCACGGTCTGGAAGACCGGCCACAGCGAGGGAGACTACTCAGGGAATCGAAGAATTGGTGGCTACTGACAAAGTAAGGACGAAGAAGATGCACAATATCAATTATGTTTTGTGTCCAGGAGCAGATAGTCATTACCGCAGAAAAACTACTTGAGGAGGGGTAATGGAAAATACGAAACAGATATTATTGGTCGGTGTCAAGAGTGGAATGGTTGCTGGAGTTGTGGGGGCGATATTGTTTGGAATATATGTGGATGTCGTCCTTTTGGTTTTGAGCAGGAGCATTGCAATTCTTTATTTCATTATCCCATTGCTTGTAGTAGGTATTCCTATTGGTTTATTAGCAGGTGCAATATTGGGCTTGCTCATTAGCTACCTCGTTGTTATGAATAACAATGTTGTTCAACATGTAAAAATTCTGGCAGTATTTATGGGTTGTTTTGCGGGTAGTATTTATCCACTTTGTTTGATCTTTCTGGCGATTCTTTTCCAAGAATCTATTAATCAGGAGGAAATCCAAGAAGCTATTCTTGGGCTGATAGGTGGCTTGCTTTCTGGCGGAATCGCTGGTTTGTTTGGTAGCAAAGTGTTTTTGCGTTCTTTGAACGCCATGGGCTTTTGACTCTCTTCGGACAAGCTTTGTCAAGTCCCCAGAAGTGGGGAAATGAGCGAACAGGCAGCATAGGTGGCGGAGAGGCTTAACATAAAGTAATTCCGGTAGGCATTAGTTTTTTGTGGGCATTTTGCCCCACGCTCCGGCATGGTCTTCCTGAATCGTTGTGGCCGGTCTCTTGACCGTGCCACCTGTGTTTGCCAGTCACCAGCCTGTTTGCCAACGGTCGGGGTTTGTTTTTAGCCCGGCATGGCTCGCTGGCAAATGGATAAAAGAGTGAAAATACGGCCGACACTGGCGATGGGAAAGGCTGGATGGCACACAACGGCCGTTGGCGTATGCAGGTTGTGGGCGACGGCCGTGCCGCCCATTTCACCGGCTGTCAGAGGGGATTGGGTACGGCCGTGCCTTTTTGAGGCAACGGATAAATGGATGGGGGTACGGCCGTACAGTGACAGTTGGCGTATGCAGGTTGTGGGCAACGGCCGTGTTGCCCCTTTTCACTGGTTGCCAGAGGGGTTTGGACACGGCCGTGCCTTTTTGTGGCAGCGGATAAACGGATGGGGGTACGGCCGTACAGTGGCAGTTGGTGTATGCAGGATGTGGGCAACGGCCGTGTCGCCCTTTTTCACCGGTTGTCAGAGGGGTTGAGGTACGGCCGGGTAGACCGACCGCAGCGAGGCGTATTCAGGCGTTTACCGCCTCAATTGGTGAGGGGTTGGCTGGCGGGGGTTACACTGGTGGGTGCGGGCGACTGCCACTGCGCCTGCCCCTGGGTGATCACGGCCGTGACCAACAAAACACTTAATAGCAGGACAAAAATAGCCGTACTCAGCCACAAGGCCCAGCGTGGTACCAGTGGTTGCACCCGCACCTGCCCGGTTTTTACCTGTTGTTGGCCGTTTTCGGTGCGCACTTCCACTTCAAAGGGAATGATTTGTACGCGGCCAACCAACGGTCGTTGCCGTGCCCGCACCGTCACTACCTGAGTGATTGCCTCGCCTGGTTTAAGCTGCATCCTTCCCCGTTGACCACCAAACTGCACGAAACTTTTCTCATCGCGCCCCACCAGGCTGTAAGTATTCTGTACAT
Organism: uncultured Ardenticatenaceae bacterium; assembly: GCA_964467705.1. GTDB lineage: Bacteria > Chloroflexota > Anaerolineae > Promineifilales > Promineifilaceae > CAADGU01. The sequence continues at coordinate 17,373 of CAYXUZ010000054.1, forward strand.
TGCCCTCATTACGGAGCAGAATACGGATATTGTCGCCATCATCTACCTGGGAAGGCCATACCCCTAGCGAAAACTGTTCCTGCGTGGTCACAATGAGCATACCGGCAATGACGGCCGTTTCCGACTCAACCGTCTTGGAGTGAATGATCAGTTCAAATGGATAATTTCCGGCCGTGATTCGATAAGACATCAACGTACCGGTGACCGGCAGTTGGAGCGCCAGGGGGATATTCGCTCTGGCTCCTGGCGCCAGGGTTACAAAATGCTGCGTCAACGAAAAGGTGCCTGACGGCAGCCCGCTAACCGCCAGTTTCAGTGTGTCTGTGACTGGTCCCTGATTAAAGAGTTCGATCTGGATAGTGGTCTGGTCTCCGGCCATCATGGTCAACAAGGCCGGGTGCAGCGCCACACAAAAACGGCCGGTCGTGCTTTGTACCTGGCTGGCATCCTGAGACACCTGGAAAAGCTCTGTTTTGGGTTCTTCGTTTGCAGGGCTGGCTGCTTGCAATTCGGTTACGGCGGCCCAGTGCAAAAAGTACGGGCCTATCTGCAATATCTGTTCTGGCAGCCAGGGTTCTGGTTCATTGGCGAGGAGGCGACGGCCGTTGCCAAATGTGCCGCCACTGCTGTCTAAATCGGTCACGCGCCAACGGCCGTTCACCCAATCCAGCCGTGCATGATACCGGGAAACATCACGTGTATTCAGCACAATATCATTATCTTTAGCCCGGCCAATAAGAATCTGGGGCTTGTTCAGTGTAGCCCGGCGTGGGCCACGCCCCTGGCGAATAATGACAATCTGTGCTGCCTTTTCTGGCAAATCCAACACATGCACATCGGTTTGGGCTTCGTCTGCTTCTGGCGCTGTGCCGACGGGCATGGCAAATGGCGGCGTGGGTTGAGTCGGTGTGAGCGGTATGGCGGGCTGGGCCGGTGGCTGCATGTCTATCGGCACAGTAAACGGCGAGGTAAAGGGGGGCACTTCCGGCACGGGCACTTCCGGCACGTTCACTTCCGGCACGGCCGTTTCCGGCGCATGGTTTAGCTTGATACCGGCATCATTTCCGGTCATGTCAAAAACAGGCGTGTCAAATTGCGGCTGAACCGGCATTGTTTCCGACAAAGCCAGTGCCGGCGAATTAAAGATTGGCCTGCGTGTCGGCGGTGAAGTGGGGTCTGGCGGGGTGGGGGGTTCAGGCTGCACAGCCGTTGGTTTCTGCTGTACCCCATTCTTTTTACGGCCTGTCAATTCAGCCAATGTTCTGGTAGCTGGCGCGGGCGACGGCCGTGCCGCTATGCCGTTAGGGGCGCTGGCAAGAGATTGCCCGGCCTGGCGCAGGGCGTCAGCCATCTGTTCCGCCAACTGAAACCGTTTGGCCGGGTCTTTGGCCAGAGCGGTGTATACAACGCTGGTGATGGCCGGGGGCACATCCGGGCGTAAATCTCGCACCGGCAGGGGCGACTCTACTGCATGGCGCATAATCGCTTCCGTCGGCGACTGCACGGCAAAAGGCACCCGCCCTGTCAGGAGTTCATACAAGATAATGCCCAGGCTGTAAATATCGGTACGGCCGTCTACCACCCCATTGGTACATTGTTCTGGGGCCAGGTAAGGGAAATTGCTGTGCAAATCAATAAAGGCGGTCTGGATGCCCGTTTCAGGGATCAACGCCAGACCAAAATCCGTCAACATGGCCCGCAAAGTGGATTCGCCTGGGCGTGATTGCCGCTGCTGCCGTTTGATGAGAATGTTGCCCGGTTTCAGATTCAAATGGAGTGCCCCAGCCTGATGGGCGGCAGCCAGCGCATCCGCCGCCTGGGCCATGATATACAGGGCTTCGTCTAATGGCATAAACTGGCTGTGGCTGTTCAGACGCAGCAAGGCTTTGTCCAGGCTAATGCCATTGACAAAATCGGTTACCAGATAGGCACGGCCGTTTTGGTGGCCCAGGTTATACAAAGTCACAATGGAAGGGTGGCTCAAGGAGGAGACATTACGTACCGCTTGCGCCAACTGGCGTTGGATGCCAGGATGGATGGCCAATTCGGGAGATAAAAGCTTAATCGCCACCGAACGATCCAGATTCAGGTCACGTGCCTGATATACAGAGCCGGTTTTGCCTTTACCCACAAACGACTCAATCAAAAATTGCTCTATCTTCTTGCCGATAAAATTGTCCATACAACACCAATACGGGAGCAGCACCCGGCTTTTTGCAGCAAGTATAAATTTAGCAGCCAGCCATACCATTCACAGAACGTGAATTATAAAGGAGGCCAGAAGTAGCCAGGAACAAAGTACACTGCGGGTGAAACGGCCGTAAATTAAGCACATCATATCCCGCCAACTATGCTAAAATGCCGAGACCTGCTGGTTTTCAGCAAAACCCATCAGGCTTAAAGGTAAACGATGACAACCAACCCTCTGTTGACCCATAACACCATCCAACTATTGCACACAGCCTTTCCTGACCTTAGCCGCAATGATATTGAATCATTGGTGCAGGCAGCGCAGGTACGCACCTTTCCGGCCGGTCTTGACATATTTCAGGAAGGTGATGAGGGAGACTCTCTTTTCCTTCTGGAAGAAGGTGAGGTGAACATTGTCGTTCATGCAGATGATAACCAGGAAATTCTGGTGGATACACTTGGCCCCACACGCTACTTTGGAGAAATGGCTTTTTTGGGCGAAACCTCACGCATGGCAACCATCCGCACCAGGACAGAATGTCGTGTCATTGAGATTAGTGAAACGGACTTTATGGCGATTGCCCGTACCAATCCCAGCCTCTTGCGCACCCTTATGCGCCAGATTATCGGCCACATCCGCCGTACTGACCGGGCAGTGATCAACGAATTGAACGTAAAAAATGATGCCTTGCAAGCGGCCTACGCTGACCTGGAAGCGCAGGAAGCATTGCGTTCTCAGGTGATTGTGACGCTCTCCCATGAGCTGCGTACCCCACTCACCTCCATTCGTGGTTATCTGGGGTTGATTAACCAGGGGGCCATGAGTGGTAATTCACTCAAAGTAGCCCTGGACTCGATTACCCGTAATGTGGAGAAAATCATCGGCCATACCAATGATTTGCTGCTGCTGTATGAAATGCATCCCAAAGCAGCCGATTTTGAATACATCAATGTGCCTGATGTCTTAATTGAGGCGCTCAATACGGCCCGCGCTACCATGGAGGCGGAAGGAACACGGGTGACAATGGACATTGCTCCTGATGTACCCGAAATTTTTGCCGACCGGCGCGGCCTGGTGTTGGCGATTCGGGCGCTGCTGGAAAATGCCTTTAAGTATTCGCCGGACAAAACGCCGGTGGCGATTCGGGCGTATCGAGATAATGAAACAGGGGTGGCGATTGCCATTCAAGATCAGGGTATTGGTATCTCTGAAGCTGAGGCAGAACGCATTTTTGATCCGTTTTACCGGCTGGAAAAAGAGGGGGCAGCGCAGCTCTTCCCCGGTTTGGGAGTAGGGCTGACCATTGCGAAGTTTGTGGTGGAGCGGCATCACGGCCGTATCACCGTCAGCAGTTCTCCCGGCGCTGGCAGCACCTTTACCATCATCTTGCCTCACCGTGTGGCCTGATTTACAACCTCTGCCCTTTGGCTGCGTATGGCAGCCAGGAAAAACCATGAACGAATCCCCCAAAATACTCAAGATTGAAATACCCGACGAAGATGAAGCGCCGGCTGTGGCGGCCGGTGATAACTCAACCACCACCATCAAAGAGCGCGTGGCACAGGCGAGTAAAGGTGCGGCACAGGCAGCCACAGGCGCGGCCGCCCAGGCCGCCCAGAAAGGTTGGGATAGTGAGGCACGCAAGACTGTAACCGGCGCAGTTAAGAAAGGGGCACAAAAGGGAGCAACGGCCGTTGCCGCCAAAAGCGCCGACTTACTGCATGAACATCTGGTTAAAGCAGCCGAGGAGCAGGCGCGCCAACAAAAAGCCCATCTGGAAACCCGCTTGCGGGAAACAGACTGGAAGACCGAAGGAGGCAAAGCTGCCTCTTCTGCTTTGCGTTGGGCCAGCCGTCAGATAGGTCAGCTTGCCGGGCGTCTGGCAACCCCCGCCTCATCAACAAATCAGGACAAAGAACATCCCCCTTCCTGAGAAACTGCCTGGGTAACGGCCGTTCGGTTGTTATTCCCTCTTGCCCTGGCTCAGCGCAAATGACGCTGTTTTGTCATTTCTCAATCGGTTCTCATACCTCCCTGTACCAGGAAAACCTTAAATGAGGCTATAATTCCTGTCATTGGATGAAGAGGATGTGAAACATGGCACTTTCTGTGGAAACGACAGCTTTTTTGAAAAAGACGCCCCTATTTGCCCATGTGCCGGATGACCGGTTGCAAGAAATAGCCCATACCGGCGAAGAAGTGACGTTCCGCCCTGGCGATGTTCTCATTCGCCAGGATGCGCTGACCGACTATTTGTATGTGTTGGTAGACGGCCGTGTTGCCATTGAAATTGAAGGTGTGAGCAAAGTGGGCGAGCGTGGGCCACGCAGCATATTGGGTGAATTGGCAATGGTTTCCCAGTCGCCCCGTAATGCGAACTGCACGGCCGTCACGGCCGTGAAAGCCGTACAATTTAAACACAATGAATTCTGGCACTTTGTGGAACAAGAACCCCAGTTAGCCATTGGCCTGCTGTCTGAAGTAATCTACCATTTGGACGAAACGATTGACGCTATGAACCGGCTGAGCAAAGAAGCGCGCGAATTGCGCGCCGCATTGGATAAGTTAAAGAGGTAATCCATAATCGGACTTCGGGTTACGGGTTACGAACTACAGGAACACAATATGGACGAACAACCAGGTGGACGTCGAATAGCGCGACAACGGGCACGACGGTGGGCAGAACTACTGATGGAGGATAGCAGCCTGCGCAGCAATCTGGATGATGAGCAGGCGACCCCCCTGCTCAATTGGGGGTTGGCCCAGATTAAGATAGCCGCGCTCGCCACCGCTGACCTGCCAGATGAAGAGGCTGAACCCAGGCTAGAAAAGGATGCAACGGCCGTTAAACTGATCATGCAAGGTGTCAATGACCTGGTTGGTTCCATCGGCCAGCCGCTGACCTTTGACGTGATTGATGACACCATGACCCGCATCCTGAAAAACCACCGCTGGCTGACCAACGAGCCACCCGCCCCCAGCCGCCTGAAAAACGTGGAACGTTTCAAC
>CAYXUZ010000054.1:22597-34864 GCA_964467705.1 uncultured Ardenticatenaceae bacterium
GCCAGCAAGAAGACCGGGTGGCTGCTTTTCAGGCGCTTATGGCTCTTATCGAGATTGGAAATCCGTAATTCGTAATCCGTGAACCGTAATCCGTGAACCGTAATCCGTGAACCGTAATCGGGATTACGGTTTACGTTCCCAAAACATAGGGCGGCCGTAGCACGGCCGTCTAAATTCCCCATCTATTTCCGCTATCATCCCCCCATCTTTTCTTCTTCTTTGCACCCTTCAAACCTTTGCACCTTTGCGTCAAAAAAGGAGTTTCACATGCCCAAAACTGCATTGATCATTGGCGTTTCGTCGCAGGATGGCTCGTATCTGGCCGACCTGCTGCTGGGGAAAGGATACACCGTCGTCGGTACCATCCGCCGCAGCACCACCGTAGACAACCCGAACATCCGGCATTTGTACGGCCGTGTCCATATCGAAGCCGCCGACCTGCTCGACCAGGAAAGCATCGCCCGGTTGGTGCGCCACTACCGGCCCGACGAGGTGTATAACATTGCTGCCCAATCGGTGCCCGGTGATAGCTGGTCACACCCCCTGTACACGGGCGAGATCACGGCGCTGGGCGTGGTGCGGGTTATGGAAGCGGTGCGCGTTCATGCGCCGCAGGCCCGTGTGTATCAGGCCACCAGCCGCGAGATTTTTGGCAACGTGCAGGCCGAATCGGCCACCGAACAGACCCCGTTTGACGCCAACAACCCCTACGGCATTGCCAAAGCCTACGCCCACATGATGACCCGCTGTTACCGGGAAAGTTATGGCCTGTTTGCCTGCGGCGGTATTCTGTTTAACCACGAAAGCCCGCGCCGCAGTCTGCACTTTGTCACCCGCAAAGTGACCGCCGCCGTCGCCTGCATCAAAAACAATGTGCAGAACCCGCCGCTGGATGAATTGGGACGGCCGTTAGTCACTCCAGATGGCAAACTGAAACTGGGCTACCTGGCCGCCCGCCGTGATTGGGGTTACGCCAAAGAGTATGTGGAGGCGATGTGGTTGATGCTGCAAAACGACCAGCCAAAAGATTACATCATCGGCACCAACACCTCTTACTCCGTGCGTGATTTGTGCCAGGTGGCCTTTGCCGCCGCCGGGCTGGATTGGCAAGAACACGTGCAGGCTGACGAAGCCTTGCTGCGCCCCACCGAAATTACGGTGCTGAAAGGGGATTACACCCAGGCCAAACTGGATTTGGGCTGGCAGCCGCGCACTTCGTTTAATGAATTGGTGCAGTTGATGGTTGTAGCTGACCTGGAACTGTTTCGCGGATAGTGGGGCGATTGGGCCAAATTGCCCTACTTGTTGAGGTAAGCGCGTATCCAGCCGCCCACGAGCGGGTAAGTGAAAACATGCCCTTGCACATTGCGCAGGGCGGCATACAACCCCACCAGGATAAACCCAAACATTGCCAGGAAAATGAAGCCCATGGCACAAAACGGCAAGAAGATGAACGGTGGTGGACCGGTCATCTCTTGTGCCTCAGCGGCGAACACGCTGCCAAACATGGCAAAAAAGGAGACAAAATAACAGGCCATGCCCAGAAACATGCAGCCAACCTGTGTCACCTGCCAGGTAAGCGCCTGCAATGCCTGGTCGCGTATATAGGCGGACTTTTCCCGCTGTGTGACCCAGATGAGCGCCGAAACAATCAGGCCCCAAAAGGGCAAAATAATGGCTACATGGGCCAGGGCGCTCACAATTTTGTCGTCTTGTGTGGGTGAAAAATCAGTTTTCATCAGGTTTCCTCTCAAGGCAACTGCCGCCGGGCGTAGAGGGTGAGCATGATCAGCAGCGCCAGCAGCAGGAACAGCCCCACCGCGAGCGCAGACAACAGATCTACAGTGGTGGCCGGTGGTGGGGTTTCGGGGGCGGCCACGGCCGTTGCCACAATTTCCAGTGCTGGTGCGATATTGGCTGTGTCTGTATCGGCTTCTGACGTGGCGGGCACGGCCGTAACCGCCAGTTCTGCCCGGTCAGCCACCTCCGTTGCCGTAATACGTGGCAAGTCCGACACGGTAGCGGTGGGCAGTGGTTCTGTAAGAAAGCCGGGTTCAAGCGTTGCTGCTGGTGAAGGGGTTGCCTGGGGTACGGCCGTTGCTTCTATCGGCGCTTCGGCTGCGGGTGCGCCTTCTACCGCTTCTTCAACTTCGCCCACAACCGCCTCTTCAGCGGCCACCTCGTCTTCCGTCGGTTCTTCCTCGGAGGTAGCGCTTGTATCTTCGGCGGCCGCAGGCATGGCTGGTTCAGCCGGTGGTGCGCTCTCCAAAACTGGCTCTTCCGCCATACTTTCTGATTCAGGCGCAGCGCCGCCAGATGTTTCTTCGCTGACCGGTTCTTCAGCGGCTGTTTCTACTGCAAATTGAGAGACAGCCATATCCGGGGCGGTAGCCATAGAGCCTGCGCCACTGCTAAAAATGTTCAGACCGACGATGAAAAAGAGGAACACGGCCGTCAACACGGTCGCTGCCCGAAGAGCGGGGTAATAGGTGACGAGGGGCTGGCGGGCGGGACGGCCGTATAAAGCCGGGTCGAGCGTAAAGTTGCGCGGCGTCTGGCGCGGCGGCAGTTGGCGCAGCAATTGGCGCGTTTGCCGCTGCCGCTCCACCTCTGCCCGCAGCGTGGCGTCTTGGGACATTTGCTGCTCAAAGCGTTGGCGTTCGGCCGGCGGCAGCGCACCATCCAGGTAAGCGGTGATCACTTCCTGTTGTTTAGCTGCTGCCGATTTCGTCCAATTCCGCAAAAAGTCAAACATGGTAGTAATTGAGTAATTGGGTAATTACACAGTTACCCAATTACAGTTCTTTCAAGTCTCATTCCCTAAACGATAGGCCGTTGGTAAAAGTTCCTGTACCCCTTGCAGGCAATCGCGCAGTTTGCTGCGGGCGCGGCTGAGGCGGGACTTGACCGTGCCCAGCGAAACCTGGGTGATGCGGGCGATTTCTTCGTAGTCATACCCTTCTACGTCGCAGAGTACGGCCGTTGCCCGCTGATCGGCCGGCAATCCCTGCAAACACCGCTCCACAGCGCGGATCAATTCCCGCCGCTGCTGCTGCTCCTCTGGCCCCATGGCCGGATCGCGCAAAAAGGCGAATGATTCATTTTCCTCTGTCAGATCATCCAGTGATGATTGGGGGCGGCGTTGATATTTACGCAGTTCGTCGTAACAACGGTTGGTGGCAATACGCAGCAGCCATGCCTTGAAGCTGCCTTCCCGAAAACTGTGCAGCGCCTTGTAAGCGGCGATAAAGGTCTCCTGGGTTACATCTTCGGCTGCCTGCGGTTGCCCCATGATGCGGTAGGCAACGTTGTACACCACCTGCTGATGCGCCAGCACCAGCCGGTTGTAAGCCGTGACATCTCCTTTCTTCGCCTGTTCGATGAGTGCCGCTTCGTCCATTGTTCGGTGATCGGCAATCGGTGGACGGTTTACCAATTAGGGATCACCAATTACCGATTACCAGGTTTGACAGAACCCATGCCATGTTCTAAAATCCCGCCACCTTGCAGAGGGCCGAAGTGGCGGAACAGGCAGACGCGCACGACTCAAAATCGTGTTCCTTCGGGAGTGTGGGTTCGATTCCCACCTTCGGCATGAGCGAACCTGTTGGGCGGGATTATAAGCCCCCCACAGGGAGCCGGGCAAATCGCCACAGCAGGCAATTGAAGGAGTTGCTCATGGAGAATGGGTAGCTCTTTTTTTATGTGTTCAAGTGTTCAGGTGCTTAAGTATTCAAGTGATACCTGAACACTCAAACACCCAAACACGCAAACACTTTTTCATGCGCCTTTTGCGTACCCTCCTTGTTATTATTATCGGCCTGGCCCTGGGGGTGGGGGTGGGGCTGTTGATCGGCTGGCGGCTGTCCCCAACCGAGTTTGTGAATGCCACGCCTGCCTATCTGGCAACCGAGTACCAGCAAGATTACGTGCGGCTGGTGGCGGCGGGGTATGCGATGGATGGGGATTTGGCGGCGGCAAAGACCCGGTTGGCCGGCCTGGGAGAAGGGGGGGAAGCGGTGCTGACGGCCGTGATGATTGACGCCATTCTCCAGCAGCAAAACGAACAGGAAATTCGCCGGTTGGTGAATCTGGCGGCGGCCCTGGGCATTAGCTCCCCAGCGATGACGCCTTACCTGAATCAGCCATCGGAGACCACACCATGAGCCGTCGTCGCCGCCGTTTGCCCTACAGCAGCAGTGAGCGACGGCCGTTCTGGCAGCGCATTTCCACGGCCGGTTGGCTGTTGCTGGGGCTGGTCATCGGGCTGAGCGTGGGGTTGTACTATAGCTGGGTGGTAGACCCGGTGGTTTACACTAATGCTGGCCCGGCGCGGTTGAGCCAGGAGTACAAAGCGGAGTACATTTTCCTGGTGAGCCAGAGTTATGCGGCGGATGGCGACTGGGTGCGGGCGCAGCAGCGGCTGGCGGCGTTAGAAGACCCAGACCTGCCGGGCACGGTGAATGCGCTGTTGGAAAGTTATGTGCGCAATCTGGCCCCGCCGGATGCATTGCGCCACCTGGCGGCGCTGGCGCAGCAGCTGGGGGCGCAAGGGGGAGCGGTGGCCGTTTTTGCGCCGACAGCAGCGGCATTGCCCACACCCACGCTGGCCTCCCAAGTCTTTTTGCCCACGCCGGAACCATTGCCATCGGTCACGGCCGTAGCCACCCTCACGCCCACCGCCACCCTGCCACCACAATCAACAGAGGTTTTTGCGTACCAACTATTGAGCCAGGAGCAGCTTTGTGACGCGGAGGGGACGACTGATGACGAGCCACGTATTGAAGTCATCACGCAGGATGCGGCGCTGAATGATGTGCCGGGTACGGCCGTGATTGTGCGCTGGGATGGCGGCACAGATCGCTTTTTTACCGGCTTTAAGCCTGACCAGGGAGCGGGGTATGGTGATTTTGCGATGATGCCGGATGTTTCTTATTCGGTGATGCTGGCTGAGGGCAGCCCGGAGGTGAGTGGGCTGCGGGTGGAGAAGTGCGCGGACGGCCGTGATGGTAGTTGGCGGCTGGTGTTTCAGGAGTTGTCCAATGTGCCGGGACGGGATAATTGAAATGGATAGATTGGTTTTCCATGAAGATTACAAACTCATCTGCTGGTTCCCCATTGGCGAACTGACCTCGGAAATCATTGTGAACTATTATCTGGCGATGAAGGCGTGCCCCTGGGGACCGGAAGCCAATCGTTTTTGTGACTTTAGCGGCATAGAAAACTTTGTGTTGAACTACAACAAAATGCAAGGGTTGGTTGTTTATCGCCAGACGACCTTGAAAGATCACCGAGGTGTGCAATTGGGGATTTATTGCCCCAACGACGTGGGGTATGCCCTTTCGCGGATGTATCAGATGTTGATTGATGGCTTTGGCATTGAGACTTTTATTGGCCGTGAACTGGGGCCGGTAGCCGAATTTCTGGCCGTGCCGCCTATGTTTTTGCAATTAGGGGTGGAAGCATGAGCGGGATCCATTCGGCCCCTGATCATGTGCGTTTTTGTGTTCGGTGTGGCACGGCCGTGCAAACAAAGCTGGTGGGGGATAAAATGCGGAAAGTGTGTCCCCAGTGTGGGTTCGTCCATTTTACCGACCCGAAAGTGGGGGTGGGGGTACTGGTGGTGAATGAGGCGGGAGAGGTGCTGCTGGTGCGGCGGACGATGCGCCCGGAGATTGGGCGCTGGAGTTTACCGGCGGGTTATCTGGATCAGGGGGAGGGTCCACAGGTCACGGCCGTGCGCGAAGTGTTGGAGGAAACCGGCCTGCATGTCACCATTGACGGGTTGTTGGGTGTCTACCATAACCCGCCGGAACAAGGCGGCGCTTCCATTTTTATTTTGTACCGGGGGCGTGTAATCGGTGGGGAACTGCATGCGGGCGATGATGCGGACGCCGTCGCCTTTTTCTGCCTGGACGCTTTGCCCGATGTGGCTTTTGCCAGTACCAAGGCAGCCATCGCCGCGCTGCGTAAACCGTAGTCCGACGACGGATTACGGTTTACGGATTACGGTTTACAGACTTCTATCGTTTTTGCAGCACAAACAACCAGCCTTCCATCTCATTGTCTGCTTCAAAATGTTCGGTGTATTTGATTTCGTACCCGTGCGTTTGGATGAGGCCCAGGCTGTCAATGAGGGCGCGGCGGATGGCTTTGGCGGGGTGGTGTTCCAGTTTGTCAATGGATTCCTTTAGCTGATCTTTGGCCGGGCCATCTGGCCCAATCACTTCAATCAACCAGCTATTACCGGTGGTCATTTTGCGCGGTTTGCATTGGAGGATAAGGGTTTGCATGTTTGTCTCCTTTGTTGGTGTGGCGCGATTTAGCAAATCGCGTTACGGATTTAACGAATGGGGGGATTTTAGGAGGGAACGGCCGTGAAAACAATAGGGATTAACAGCCACAATGGTGGATTTTCCAGAAGGTGAAACTGGTCTGGAATGAAAGTCCGGTGTCTATTTATTTGCGTAGATTACAGTTTCACAATCAGGAACTTTCATTGATAAGGTTGCCAGAAAGGCTGATGTGATCAGCCCTATGATCATCCAGGGCATAAAAGCCATGCGCGTTCCCCAAAGTGTGTTATCAACCAGGCCATGTAGCAACAAACCGACGAATCCTGCCAGGCTGCCGGTTGCAATGGCAAACATGCGTTCGTTCTGCTGTCCTTGATATACTTGTATTGAGTGTAGACCCATGTAAAGAATCAAGAAGCCCAGAGCAATAAAGGCGATTAGCCCGATCAGCCCCAGATCGGTGGCAACCTGGAAAAACAGATTATGCGTCCCAGGATTAGTTGAAGGTGGCAATGGATAAAGGTGACTGGCGACTTGGTTGAATGTGCCCATGCCCACACCGGTAAAAGGAAAGTCACCTATCATCGTAAAGGCGATGCGCCAGACATTAAGGCGGAAAGCCAGTGTGCTAGGATCAGTTATGTCTTGAGTGAACGTTGTATTTGTAGCGAATGCCAGCCATAGTCCTATGCCGGCAGTTAAAAACAGGAGGACAATGACCGTTTTGCGCCAATGAAACCACCAGAGTAGCAGCAATAGACTCAAGGAAGCGGCCAGGTAACCGCCTCGTGATTTGGTTAACAAGAGTGCCGTCCCCATAAGCACGCTACCCAAAATAGTTAGAACAAACAGCCTCCCGGAACATTTGGAGGAGCCGGGCCAATTGTTGAGGGTAAGTGCAACTGCCAAAGGCATCAGTAATAGCAGAAGAGACGCCAAAACATTGGGATGAACTGTATCAGTAACCAGGGGAGAGGGCAGGAAAACATAGATCACATCCGGGAACAGGCCCCCTTTGTTGAGTAACCAATTAACGATAAATGGGGAAATGATAGAAAGAAGCGCACCAAAACATATGAGGGCAACGGCCGTGCCCATCACCTGCCATTGCCTTCGTGCCCAAAATACGACTGCGTAAAACATGGCCACGCTGGCATACAGGCGCGACACATAAATAAATGTCACACCGAGGTTAGCTGTTACGAGTAACGTTAGAGTTGCCATGCAGAGCAATAATAAAATGGGCCATTCAAGGGGAGTCAGACGCGGAAGGCCAGCACCTGTCAGATAAAGAATGACGAAGCCGACCACAATGAGCAGCCAGCCCACAAGACTGTCGGTTCTTAAGTTGATATATAGACTCCCCAGGCATACAAAAATAATACCAGGAAATGATCGCAACAGTTCCCAACGCACTAATAGGCGCCTTTGCCGCGCATGACTACCCAAGGGGTTTTGAGCAGGATGAAAATATCCATCCAAAGGGAGTAGTTTTGCACGTAATAGAGGTCGTCTTCGGTGTGCAGGTGCATGGGTTTATCGGAACGGCCGTTGACCTGCCACCAACCGGTCATACCCTGGGGCACGGCAAACCGTTTGCGCTGCCAGGGTTCGTAGCGTTCCACCAGCCAGGGCAGTTCGGGACGCGGCCCCACCAGGCTCATATCCCCTTTGAGGACATTGAATATCTGGGGCAGTTCGTCTAGGCTGGTGCGCCGTAATATCCGACCAACACGGGTAACACGGGGGTCGTTGGGCCGCTTGAAGAGCAGTTGCCCATTTTTGTTCACTTCCATGAGTTGAGGCAACAGTTCGTTAGCTTCCGGGATCATGGTCCGAAACTTGAACATGTGGAAGATACGGCCGTTTTCCCCTACCCGATCCTGCCGAAACAAGACAGGCCCACGAGAATCCAGTTTGATCAGCAAGGCCACCACGCCCAACAATGGCAGCAATACCAGCGAGATTAGCCCGGCAATTGTGAGATCAAAACTACGTTTGATAAACCGTTGGACTTCGTTAAGAGCTGGGTCGCGCAAACTGATCATGGGTACACCGCTGAAATCATCTACTGAAGCCCGGTATAACGCCAGGCTAAAATAGTCAGGAACAATTCGTACCTGGACCGGTAAATCATGGAGGTCTAGTACCAGTTTGTTCATCTGGCCGTAAGCGCGCTGGGGCAAGGCAATGACCACATCATCAACCTGATATTGCTTGATGACGTTTCGTGCATCTTGCAGATTGCCCAAAACAGTTATTCCTTGATTACGTTTGTCAAGGTCATCATCCAGATAACCCGTCAGAATGAGACCTGTCCATCGGTAATTGGCGATCATTTGTGCTATGCGCCGCCCTGTCTGACCGGCGCCGACAATCAAAACACGACGTGTAGCGGTGGAGACGCCGCCCTTATGGCTGAGTCGGGCAATAACACGCCATGACCAAAGAAAAATAAGATCGAGAAAGACAAAAGTGGTCAACAACCAGCGTGAAAAATCTCGAAAACCAAGATAGAGAACGCCTGAGAAAATGAGGGTGGCGGCAATAATAGCCAGCGTCACTGCTTGAAATTCATCAGTCGCTTTGTATATCTTGCGGGGATCGTAGACTGACATGACCAGAAAGGTGCTGCCCCAAATGACGGGGACTAAGCCTAGCAAGACGGCAGGCACGTTGATAGTGGTTACTGGAACCAGGAAAGGAAAAGTGAGAGGGAGATACGGCCGTAAAAAAGTAGCAGCTAATAAAGCAGCCAGGGTAAACGCAATATCTAACGACATGGATAAGATGGCGAAGTTTACAGTATGACGACGCAACATAACCCCTCCGGATCACTTCTTTACCTCAAACTTTTAATACATATTGTGCAAATCGGTAAATTGTGCTTCAGTATCTAATGCCAAGTGAACACGCAAGGACACAAGTTCAAACGATTATGCACAGAATTCAGAAGAATTATACCGATAAGGTAGTATGTGCCAAAAGATTCTATGATCGTTGAAAAATCACCGCGACATGGCCGCCTATGACCAAAGTCCTAATGTTGTAGTAATACTACAAGGGTACCCTATGCTTGCTTTACACCCTTTTGTAAACGTGTTATACTCCGCTTTACAACATTATGTTACGTCAAGTTGAATGTCTGTTATGCCAGCAGTGCCGGGCATAGCTGGCACAACCGGAAAATGGAAGAGTTGCGGGCACAGGAAGCATTGATAGACGAAATAGCGACGGCCGTGTGCCGTCGTGGTTGGCAAGCGCCTGTCACAATTTTGCTGGAGATGGGCCCTCCTTTGCACTTCTTAGGTGAGCAATTCCTGTGGTTGGCCCAACCGGCGCTCTCTTTGTTTGTGCCGTCCTCATTCGTGCGCCAAATAGCGCAGTTGTTAGCCGAGCCAAAGGCTGTGCAGCAGTTGGTGTTCAGATTAAACACAGAAGAGGCAGAGCAGGCATGACCCCACTGATTATCCTGGGCATTGTAGCCATACTGTCGGTTTTATTGATTCTGTTAACGCGGAGCGTTCAGGTTGGGCGACGGGTAGCCTTACGGCCGTTGCCCGCTCTAGGGGGTATCAAAGGCCAGTTAGGACGTTCCATTGAAAGTGGTAGCCCACTGCATGTCACTTTAGGTCAGGCTGGGCTGGTAAACCAGGCAGCGCCTACATCTATTGCCGCCCTCCATGTATTAGACCGATTAGCAATTGATGGCTGTGCCAATAGCACCCCTCCCCTTGTGACCGTTGGTGAAGGCACCTTGCTGCCTATGGCACAAGATAGTTTACGACATGCTTTTCAAAAAGCCGGACGCAGTGGCGAATTTGCGCCTGAGCAGGCCCGGTTTATTGCTCCTGAAACTACCCCTTTTATTTACGCGGGCGGGGCGGCCAATCTTTTGCAGCAAGATCGTGTCACGGGCAATATCGCGGTGGGACGATTTGGCCCTGAACTGGCGCTGATTGCAGAAGCAGCCAATAGCCGCCGTCTAGATCAGTTATTGGGCACTGATGATCCCACCGCGCTGGCAGTTGCTACCGCGTTCAGCCAGAATGTGTTGGTGGGTGAAGAATTATTGGCTGCTGGCGCTTATCTAACTGATGAACCAGATCGCCTGGCTACGTTACAACTGCAAGACATCATTCGCTGGATTGTTGCCGTCGGGATTGTTTTGTTGGCACTGGCTACAGGTCTTTTCTGAGCATGAGCAAAATGAAGCAGGTATTGCCCGTTATCATTGCCATTTTTTTTGGTTGGCTTACGCTGATGGCATTGGTATTCAACCTGCCGCCAGTGGTTACAGACCTGACGCTGGGATGGGCCGGTCTGGTGGTGGCATTTACGTTGGTCTTGGGTGTGTTGAATCTGCTGGCTGTGCATACCAATCGTGTCCTTAGAAAGCGAAATCCCTATAGCCTGATTCTTGTTCTCAGTATGATAGCTGTATTTGTGGTGGCTTTTCTTGATCGGCGCGGTATTACTGAAAATGGCATGGGGCTATATTTTGATTGGGTGCAGGCGCCTTTAGAGGCGGCGCTGGCTTCTTTGCTGGCCTTTTTCTTGTTATTTGCCGGCTTTCAGTTGGTGAAACGACAGCGTACCATATGGTCATTGTTGTTTTTGGTCACGGCCGTACTTGTCCTGGTTGCTGATATATTACTGGTAACTTCCTGGGCGCCGCCCCGGTTGACTGAATGGTTTATCCGTATTCAAGATGTTATTCAAAATGTGATTGTGGTTGCCGGTGTACGCGGTCTGCTCATTGGCGTGGCATTGGGTTCTATTCTGTTGGCAGTGCGTATGTTGGTTGGGTTGGAACGGCCGTATAACAAATGAGTCAGGAAATTGTCTGCAAAGAGTGTGCCTTTACAAACCCGGCCGGCAGTAAGTTTTGTAATAACTGCGGGGCAAAATTGCCCCTGGGCACCCACATCATTTGCGTCAATTGTGGCACGTCTAACACCATTGATCGCATATTTTGTGATCATTGTGGCACCCGCCTCATTCCCGAAGAACCGCGTGCCGAAGCAAAATCCAAAGATGAACCGGCCGCTCCCATAAAAGGCGCCTTCTCTTTACCTGCACGCCGTCCAGGGGAAACGGGTGATCTGGACCCGCGCAAAGTCCCCGATTGGCTCAAGACGGGCAAGATGGGGGCAGAACCTGACCAGGATGATCTGGCTGATCAAGAACTCCCACGCATTGAAGAACTGACCCGCAAACAGCACACCGATGATTTGCCGGAATGGTTAGTGGACGAAGAAGATTCGGACCCCATTATTCATGCTCCGACCATTATTTCCACTGAGTTTTATAAGGATCTGTTGGTACGGGCGGAAGCGGCCCCGTTACCACCAGATGATCTCTTTCCAGAAGAAGCAGCAGATTTACCAGATTGGTTAATGGATGCCGGGACTGCAACTGGCAAAACAACCTCTCCCAAACCAGAACCGAGCGAAGAATCGCCCAAATCGGTACGGCCGTCTCCTGCTCCCCCGTCACCCCCAGATACCGAGAAAAGCCTGACAAGTTGGCTGTCATCCCCCCTGCCTGAAGAAGAAGAGTGGCAATTGCCGCAAAAACCGGCCGATAGCCTCACTTCCTGGCTGTCTCAAGATATGGATGACACCCTTATTTCCGGTAAAGGGGATAAAGACAGTTTAACCAGTTGGTTAGCTGAAAGCCCGGCTGATACGGAAGATGAATGGTCATTTACAGGTGAATCCGATTCCCCTGATCTAACCGATTGGCTGGCTTCCGAACAGGAGCCAGGTTCAGTGTTGCCAACCAGCGAAGGTAATGATCTGCAAGAAAGCCTCACCGATTGGCTGGCTGATTTTAGAGATGAAGATGAGGAAGCCACGCCGAGTCAAGTTAACGATAGTGATGGGGAGGCCGGACGCCTGACGGCCTGGTTTTCAGAAGCGGCGGAAGAACCAGAGGCGGAGACTGTTAGCGCCAGCAAAATGCAAGA
>CAYXUZ010000055.1:0-638 GCA_964467705.1 uncultured Ardenticatenaceae bacterium
GGTGGCGTTGCTGATGTCTGGCCGGATTTCGGTGATGGGGCGGGGTGGAGTGTTCAGGTGTTGGTTGAGGACGGCCCAGGGCGTATCACCGTCAAACAGACGGCGACCAGAAAAGAGTTCGTAAAAGATAACACCAAGCGAGTAGATGTCAGAACGGCCGTCTACGTGGCTGGTGGTGGCCTGCTCTGGGGACATATAGGTGGGTGTGCCTACCAGGGCATGGGTGCGCGTTAGCCCAGGTTTGTCCTGTACCTGGGCAATGCCTAAATCGGTGAGGACTGGTGTGCCATCATCCCGCAGCAAGATGTTGCTTGGCTTGATGTCCCGATGGACGATACCGGCTTTGTGAGCAACGGCTAATGCTTCACCGATCTGGTGGATGGTGCCGATAGCGGTGGGGGTATCCAGTAGTTTGCCTTGTCTGGCGAGTTCGACCAGTTTGTCTTGCAGCGTTCCACCGGGAACGTACTCCATGGCGATGTAGTAGTAACCATCGTCGGTGCGGTCGGTGGTGTAAACCTGGACGATATGCTGGTGGCGCAGACGGGCGACCGTTTTGGCTTCGCGTTGGAAGCGCTGCACAAAGTCCGGGTCGCTGCTGAGGGTGGGAAAGAGGACTTTGATGGCCGACGGCCGTT
>CAYXUZ010000055.1:690-23253 GCA_964467705.1 uncultured Ardenticatenaceae bacterium
GCCATGCCGCCACGCTGAATATGCTTTTGGATGACGTAATGCCCAATCTGTTTGCCAATCCACTTTTGTGGGTCAATCATCAACTTTTCTCCGCCACCACCCATTGTCTTGAAGGGGCAGCCCACTGGTTTTGACGAGAGCATTATAGTTCATTTCACCCTGGTTGGCATAGAGAAAGCGTGATAAAGTGTTTACGTGTTTAGGTGTTATCGGTTATGCGTGTCTTTGTGATTGAGTGTTTTGGTATTCACGGAAACACAAGATCACTCAAACACGAAATCACAAAAACACAAGGTCACGATGATTCCGATTCTACTTTTTATCAACTTTGCTTTGATGGTGGTGATTCCAATAGGGTTGGGTTGGTTCATAGCTCGCCGTCGCCATGGGCAATGGAAATTGTTTGCGGTAGGCATGGGGGGATTTGTGCTATCCCAGATATTTCATATTCCTTTCAACTGGCTGGTGCTGCAAGAGGCGCAACTTCTGCCAACGGACACGGCCGTGACCCGTAATCTGCTCATTCTGGCCATCTTTTTAGGCTTGTCGGCCGGTGTGTTTGAAGAAGTGACACGCTGGGCTATTTACCGGTTCGGCATCAAAGACGCCCGTACCTGGGGAAAAGGGATGATGTATGGCGCCGGTTGGGGCGGTGTGGAAGCCATGCTGTTGGGGGCGATTGGGCTGTTGAACTATGTCATTTTGTTGGGCATGAAATATGGCTATTTTTGGGAAATGATACCCGCCGGGCAAGAGGAGTTAGTGCGGCAACAAATTGACGTGATGTTTGCTCTTCCCTGGTACATGACCATGTTAGGGGCGCTGGAGCGGGTGTTTGCCATTTGCCTGCACCTGGCGCTGTCGGTGATGGTGCTGCAACTGTTTTTACGGCGAAACTGGCTGTGGCTGGTGGCGGCGATTTTGTGGCACGCGCTGCTGGATGCAACGGCCGTGTTTACCATCCAATATGCCACCCCACTGCTGGGCGCGAACCAGGCCGCTTTGTTGACCGAAGCGGTGGTGGCTGTGTATGCCCTGCTCAGCCTGGTCATCCTCTTCTGGCTGCGCACGCCCGAACCAGAACCCCTGGCACTTGAGCCACTACCACCACTGCCAACCATACAGCCATTGGATGATATTCAGTCAGCAGAGTCGCTGGAAAAAAGCAAGTATTCTTAAGGGAGTGCTGGCACCGATCAGGCGACCGGCGCCAGCACCCTGGAAAAGTTACAATGCACCGGCCGGGATACGGCCGTCCCCAATCCCCATGACCTGTATCGGCAAAAATGGCGGTTGAAAGAGATGCTCATTTTGCTGATGACTGCGGAAAAAGTCGGCAATAAAGTGCATCCGGTCTTCCAGACGCGCCCAGTTGATGGCTGCCGTGCCCGTAAGCGTTTCGTCGCTAAAATCCCATCGTTGTAAGAGTTGGCGGAGACGGCCGTTCTGAATTGTCACCAGAGAAGGTGGAAACTTATACGCCCCCGTGGGCGGCTTTACGTTCTGCCCCAGACGTAACTCTCCGGCGGGAATAGTAATGAACAACATGCTGCGCGTGAGTAGTTGCTGGCCTAAACGCCGCGCCATTTGCCAGGCAGCAGCAGGTAGTTTATCGCCCAATCGTGCGGCTGGTTGCCCCTGCAACGCAGTTACCGGCGCTTCCAACGCTTCGGCAATGTGGGGCTGCAAACGAATTTGTTCATGTAGTCCAACAAGCAAATTTGCCAACAGCATCGCCTGGGCTTTCTGGGCCGGATCAGACATAAACCGTGCCTGATAGTACGTGGTAAACGCTTCAATCAGAAAGTCCTGACCGTCCTCTTGGATAGGGCCGGGGCGAAACTGCGTCAGGAAGCGCTGCAAATGGGTTTCGTTATACATGGCATCCTGGCCCAGTCCGGTAATGAAGCGATGGAAGGGATGGGCCAGTTCGGCGAAGACACGGCCGTTGCCAATAGATACACTCAAACTAATACAATCCAGAATACTTTCCACTACACCCTCATCTTCCACTGCGAGGCGGTTGGCCGGGTTGGTCAGGTAGGTATGCAAACGAGTGCGGGTAGTGGTGTGTCCCGGCCTAAACCAATCAAGGGGGCCGTCTGCCCAGTCAAACGCTACTGCCAGCTTATCCGGTAGTCGGTCATGGCGGATGGCATAACCGGCCGTTTTGGAAGCATACGTGGCAAAACTACACCAGTTAGCATTCTCGTCTCCCAACACCTGCGCCATCCCCTGCGACAACTCATAATAAGCCTGGGTAATACGCAGATTACGCAAAATGAGGTTGGGCATCCGAATAATTTGGTCAATGTCCTTTTGAGTTAACATCTTGAAAACCTTAATGGGAGCTGGTGAGCCTGGCCCACTAACAGCCTTTACTATCTTAACGCTGAATCATCGGTAAATAGACCTGATATGTTGGTGACGGCGGCGGTGGTTCGATAGGCGCGGAATTGTATTCCGCAGCGCCCATATCACAGCGTGCCGCGCCGCTGCCACCGTCCACATTCCGGGGATATTCACGCTGGTCGGTGGTCAACATACCGCCAACGTGATCGGCCGCGCAGCCTGCCGGATTGCCTGCATCAATGGCCGGGCTAATGCTGGTTGGCAGGCGCGTGCGCGTGGCCCCGCCATTCTCCAACAGGTTTTCTAGCAGCGGATTCACGCCACTCAGGTTGCCCGTGCTGATGCCGGTCAGGTCGCAGCCGGTTAACGTTCTGACCAGATTGTAACCACCAGAATTGATCGTCCCGGCACAGTCGCTGTTCATCGGGTTGGTAAAGAAGCGCAACCGGTTGTTGGCGATAATGCTGTTGTGCATATAGACGGTAGGTATATGGCCGGAGAAGGTGGAGACCATGATGCCGCCGCCATCACCGGTATCGTTTTGGTCTGAATCGGCGGTGTTGTCCGCCACCGTCACGTTATACAGGTAGACCGTTGTTGGGTAGTTGGCTACCGACTCGGCAATATAAATGCCACCGCCACCCAGCGTAGCCTGGTTATACACAATGGTGGAGTTCATGATCGTGATCGTACCGTTGCTGGCATTTACGCCGCCGCCATTGCTGTAGCCAAGAGAATTATTGTTATTGATGGTGCTGTTGCGTATGGTTAGCGTGCCGCCGCTGCTGTTGGTGAGAGCCGCAAAGCCGCCGCTGTTGTTAGCATAAGTGATGGCATTGAGGTCAGCCACACCATGATTGAGCAAGCCACTCTCCTGGTTGTCGAGCAGCCGGGCATATTCCAGCGTTAATGTGCCGCGATTCAAAATACCGCCGGCCGTACCGGAGCCTGCTGCCGTCTCGTGCATCCCATTGCGCACGGTCAGGTGGGACATATGGACAGAAATACCACTGAAGATTTCCAAGACACGGCCGTTGGTCACATCCCGGTTGCCATCAATGATCGTCTCGGTTGCGCCCGCGCCAACAATGCTCACACTGTCTGTCAGATCAAGATCGCCATCGAGGGCATAATTTTCTGCCGTGCTGGGGATGGTCAGGTAGTAAGTGCCGGCGGGAATGACAATGGTGTCCATACCGGGCGAAGCGTTCGACTCCATAACGGCCGCACGCAGGGTGCAGGCGTTATTGCCTGGAGCCGTTTCACAAAGGCCATCGCCAGGATTGATGTCTACCGCATCAGCCAGACTGGTGTTGACGGTGAAGGTCAGTATAGCCGGTGCTGCCTGGGTGGATGGGGTGGCTGGAATCCACGTTCCGACAAGTATGAGCAGCAGAATGAAAAGCAGTGTTGATTTCATTAATTTCACGTCCTTTAGGGTGTGTAATGGTCATTGATTTGTGAACCGTCGCATCCTAGCGGACGGCCGTCCACCCTCTGTCCTTTCTGCGTCCGAAAAGTGTCCAGATGTGACCAACGGCCGTTGCCACCGCAAGTTTGCCACTAAAGGATGATGAAAGAGGCTACCCCAAAAACGACTTACCGTGTGACTCTCTGGCAGCTTTTACCGCAGAGAAATCTGGTTTCTCGTTAGCGTAATCCGGCAACAATCGCATCTACATTTGCCCGGAACATGCCAATATAACCGTCAGCGCCACTGCCGGCCGGGCCAAGGGCATCGGTATACAACTGGCTCACCTGGATGCTTTCCCCGCACGAATCCAATTCAGCGGCAACGGCCGTTGCCAAAGTAGTACTGCTGGTATTTTCGGCAAAGACGGTGCAGATACCATGCTCCGTCATCAGTTGTACCAGCGCCGCCAGACTGGTCGCCGAACTTTCGGCCAGCGTGCTGGCCCCTGGAATAACAGTGCCCAGAATTTCAAAATCATAGGCGTGGGCAAAATAGGCCAGGGCGTCATGGTTGGTGATCAAGACACGGTTTTCGGCAGGAATTTTTCCTAACTCTACCTGCGCATATGCCTCCAACTCGGCCAATGCTGCCAGATAAGCGGTGGCATTTTGTTCGTACACGGCCGTGTTCGCCGGATCGAGCGCGCTCAGCGTTTGCTGTACATTGTTGACCCACTGCATGACGTTGGGCACGGCCTGCCAGACGTGGGGGTCTGCCCCTTCATGTAGATGTCCCTCCTCATCCGCTTTCTCCTCGTCATGGGTGTCTGCGCCAAAGGCTAGTGGCTGGATATTGGCCGAAATGGGCACAAAAATGGCCTTGTCGCTGATACTTTCCAGGTTACGCAGCAGCGCCTCTTCTAGCCCCCAACCATTTACAAAGATGACATCGGCATTGGCGACGGCCGTGAGCTGCCGCGCACCTGGCTGGTAACTATGTGGGTCTTGCCCCGGCCCCATGAGCGTAGTCAAATGAATGGCCTCGCCACCCACCTGCGCCACCACATCGCCGATGATGCTGGTGGTAGCCACCACCTTGAGAGGTTCACCTTGAAGGTCTACGGCCGTCATTTCCGGCAGTGACAACATACCGCCTTCAGCGTCGTGGCCGGTTGTGGGCACGGCCGTTGCCTGCGACGTAGCCCCATCCACACAGCCAACAGCGAAAAAAACCAAAAGTAGCAACCAACCCAGCGGCATCCGCCGATGTTTTATCATACTTATCATTTGCAGCACTCCTCATTGATACTTTATATCGTTGGTATTTTGTATCAATTATACTGAATGAAAAAACGTAGACAAGTTGGTGGTTAGCCATCTCGCCAGATGGGAACGTGCTGGGCGTGGAGAGTGGTGTTGACCGTTGGAGTGGAGGGGAGAATGGCCCCATCTCCATTCTCCCCAAAAATCGTTAATGGAGTTGGTAGACACGCGCCTCATAGGGGCGCAGGTTTAGCAGGCGGATGTCTTCCGCCGGGCCGACTTCGTAATTGCCAAGCAGCAGGTCATGATCGGCAAAGGAAATATGGGGCGGGAGGGTGAACACGGCCGTGTCCGCCGAAAAGTTCAACATGACCAACAGCCGCTCCTCATCCAACGTCCGGGTAAAGGCATAAATTTGCTCGTGGGCGTCCAAAATCAGGTCATATGTGCCGTAGGCAATCACCGGGTATTGTTTACGCAGCCGGATCAACTGCCGGTAGTAATAAAAAATGGAATTGGGATCGGCTAACGTTTTCTCTACGTTGATTTCCGGGTAATTGGGGTTGGCCTTAATCCAGGGCGTGCCGCCGGTAAAACCGCCGTGCGGCTGCTCGTTCCACTGCATGGGCGTGCGGGCATTATCCCGGCTTTTGGCATGCATAATGGCTAAAGCCGCTGGGGGGGCGATTCCTTTTTCTACGGTCAACTCGTGGTATATGTTGAGCGTTTCAATGTCACGGTAATCGTTTATCGAGTCAAAGGCAACATTGGTCATGCCAATCTCTTCTCCCTGATAAATGAACGGGGTACCTTGCAGCATGTGGGTAAAGGTTGCCAGCAGTTTGGCGGATTCGGTGCGGTAACGGCCGTCGTTGCCAAACCGAGACACGGCGCGTGGCTGGTCATGGTTGCCCAAGTAAATGCTGTTCCACCCCTTGCCTTCCAAATCTTTTTGCCAGCGGCTCATGATTCCCTTTAGCTCCAACAGTCTCCAGGCTCTCATGCTGCGCCGGGCCGCATCGCCCCCCTTATCTGCATCTATATCCATGTGTTCAAACTGGAACAGCATATTTAGCACGCCAGTTTCTTCATGGGTAATCTCAATACCGTTTTGAGTCGTGACCAGCGGCGTCTCACCTACAGTCAGGATGTCGTAATGGGAGAGTACATTTTGTTTCATTTCGCGCAGGAATTCCATCAGGCGTGGCCCGTTGATGAAATGTGCGCCACCAAACTGGTAGCTATCCGTAGTGGTCGCGGGTACATCAGGCAATCCGGGGACTTTGGAAATCATGTTGATGACATCCATGCGGAACCCATCAATGCCTTTTTGCAGCCACCAGTGCATCATGTCGTACACGGCCGTGCGCACCTGCGGATTCTCCCAATTGAGGTCAGGCTGTTTGCGCGAAAAG
Source organism: uncultured Ardenticatenaceae bacterium (assembly GCA_964467705.1). GTDB lineage: Bacteria > Chloroflexota > Anaerolineae > Promineifilales > Promineifilaceae > CAADGU01. The sequence goes on from CAYXUZ010000055.1 coordinate 7,134, forward strand.
AGGTGCAGGTAATACTCACCTGTCAGGTCGTCATACTGCCAGGCAGAACCGCCAAAGAAAGAGGCCCAGTTGTTGGGTTCACGGCCGTTTTTTGGCGGCCGCCAGATATACCAATCCCGGTATGGATTGTCTCTTGATAGACGCGACTGCTGAAACCAGAGGTGCTCGTCTGAGGTGTGGTTTACCACCAAATCCATGACCAGTTTAATGCCGCGCCGGTGCATTTCATCCAGCATCTCCTCCCAATCCGCCAGCGTGCCAAACTCCGCCATAATCGCCTGATAGTCGCTGATGTCATACCCATTGTCATCGTTGGGCGACTGATAAACCGGCGAGAGCCAGACCACATTCACGCCCAACCCCTTCAGATAGTCAAGTTTCTGGATAATCCCACGCAAATCGCCTATGCCATCGCCATTGCTATCGTAAAAACTGCGCGGGTAAATCTGATACACCACACTTTCTTTCCACCATGCTGGTTTCATCTCTGCACCTCCGGCACAGGTGTAAGACGACGATTATCGATCGTCCTACAAATTGTCATCCGCTTCTCCCTTCTCCATCTTCTCTGCAAATGGGGCAATCATCAACCCTTCCATAATAGGTGGTTCGGCGACCAACTCCGCTTCCGCAACTACAGGTGCTGTCTCCGCGCCCAGCGCCGCAATCGCTTTATCGGCGCTCCAAAAGACATGCGCAGGCCCCAGTTCCGCCAGGAATCCGGCCCGTTCGAGCAATAGCTGCACCCGTTCATCCATCGAAGTGAGCAAAATATCGCCACCGCCGTGCCGCTGCCGGTGCAGCAATTCCCGCAGCACTTCCATGCCGGTAGCGTCAATCAACGGCACACCGCGTATGGACAGGATCAGCGTGGCAGCCGGTTCATCGTGGCTCTCCACAAACTCCAACAAGCGGCGGGCGGCGGCAAAAAAGAGCGGCCCGCTCAGATAATAAACGGCAATATCATGGCCGGGATGGACAAATTGCTGCCCTAACTCGGTCAGGCGCTCTACTTCCACCGGTTTGCGCGAAATGCGCAGTTCGCTCATCTGCGCCATAAAGATGAGCGTGCTGATGCCAAAACCAATCAAGATAGCCTGTGTCAGGTCTAGCACCACGGTAGCCGCCAGAGTGATGCCAAAGGCGATGATGGCATGTTTCAGGCGGTGGCTGAAATAGAAGTGAATCGTGTGCCATTCATTCATGCGCCAGGCCGTCACCAATAACACTCCAGCCAGTGCTGCCAGCGGCACCTGCCCGATGATGTTCGCCAACAGCAGCGCCGCCAGCAGCAGCAAAACACCATGCAAGATAGGCGACAGGCGGGTGACGCCGCCGCTTTTTATGTTGACGCTAGTGCGGGCAATGGCCGCTGTTGCCGGGACGCCGCCAAAAAAGGGAATCATCATATTGCCCACCCCTTGGGCAATTAGTTCCAGATTGTTATTCAGTCGGATGCCGGTCATATTTCCGGCGACAGCGCCGCAGAGCAGGCTTTCTATCGCGCCTAGAGCGGCAATGGACATGGCCGGAATGACCAGACTGCTCACCTCTTGCCAGGGAATCTGGCCGAAGCTGAGTCGGTTTTCCAGCAAAATGGTGCGCGGAATAGCGCCAATGACGGGCACCTGCCAGTGCGCGATGAAAACCACCAATGTCGCCAGGATAATGCCCACGAGCGAACCGGGGATACGCTGCCCGAATTTGAAGCGGGGCCAGATGATCATGGTGGCAACTACCAGCAGTCCCAGCAAGATGGCCTCAGGGTTGGGGGTAACGCCATGTTCGCCATAATAACGCATCTTCTCTATGACGTTTTCAGCGGCGGGGGTGCTGACGCCGAGCAGGTTATCAAGCTGGCCCAGGGCGATGATGATGGCAATGCCACTGGTGAAACCGGTGATGACGGGGCCAGGAATGAGGGCCACCACCCGCCCCAGGCGAAAGATACCCAGCAGCAGGAGCATGAAACCGGCCAACAGCCCGGCAAACCACATGCCCTGTAAACCATAGCGGCTGGCGAGTACAATCAGGACGGCGGACATGGCCCCGGTGGGGCCGGAAATCTGGTACGGCGCGCCGCCCAATATGCCTATGACGATACCGGCAAGCACGGCCGTGACCATGCCCGCTGCCGCATCTGCCCCTGACGCCACACCAAACGCCAGCGCCAATGGCAGCGCTACGGCCGCCACCGTGATCCCCGCCAGGAAATCTTTTTGTAACGTCGTTCTGTTATAACCGGCAAACTCACGCCGCCACATGCGCGGCCATTCTTGAAGCATCATCTCATCAACCTCATTTTTAGTCAGATTGTGGTGGGTTTATAACGCTGTCGGCGATACAAATTTGCATTTGTCATGGAGGCAGCTGCCCGCTTTGGCGGCCGGTTTGTCTTGCCTGTCGCCAGACCGGTATTTTCCACCATAATGCGAAACTGGCAAGAGGACATCGAGCAGTGTCTGGCAAGGGGCAATACCGTCTTGATCAACCTATGTGGTATGCTCCACCTGGCACTACTTGGGGATATGGTGAATAAAACTGAGTATGATACACTTTGCCCGTAGCGAACTGAGGTGATTGCGCCATTGAAGTAAAAAACCAATTACCCATTTATCTGGTTACTCGATTACTTCTAATCCTATGAACCACACCTCTCTCTCTCACTTGATGACCCAGGCCAACGAAGCCCGACGTGCGTATGACACGGCCGGGGCGATTCAACTGTACACGGCCGTACTCGAAGAAACCGACGCCAAAACAGATGACCCGGCCATTGTGGAGATGCGTTTGCTGGCATTACGCCAACGGGGGCTGCTGCAACGCCGCCTGGGCAAACAAGAAGCGGCCATGAGCAGCTACCAACAGTTGCGCCAGGAAGCCCGCACCAGCCAGCAAAAGGTATTGGGCGCGGAACTGGTGGGACAGCAGCACAGCAGCATGGGGCAGCATGACAAAGCGATGGAACTGCACCGCGAGGCGCTGCAACTGGCGGAAACGTTGAACTATACCTACGGCCGTGCCCTCACCCTACAAGGTTTAGCGGCCACTTATTTCTACCTGGGTCGGTATGAAGAATCTTTATCCCACATCGAGAAGTCGCTGTCGTTGTTCCGCCAGTTGGACGATGCCGAAGAAAAGATGCGCACCTGGAACTGGATGGGTATGATTCGCCAACGGCAAGGTCAGCTAGACAAAAGCATTGTGGCCTTCAAAGCGGCTTTGGTGGATGGGCGGCAGGTGGGGGAAATGGAAACGGCCGTCATTCTCACCAACCTCGGCGAAAGTTACCAGCTTCTCTACGACATGCAGCAAGCCCTTGTCTACCACCGCGAAGCCCTCACCCTGGCCGAAAAAATTGACCTGCCCTCTATGGAAGTAGACATGAAACGCAACATGGGCATCGAACTGGCCTACCTGGGGCAACTGGAAGAAGGCATCGAAAACTTGCGCCAATCACTGCGCCTGAGCGAAGTGGTGGGGCAACCCTTTCTCACCTACCAGGCCATCTACTCGCTGGCATTGGCCGAACATGCCCGCGACAACCACACCAAAGCCGCCGAATATGGGCAGCGGCTGTATGACCTGGCCGAACAAAGCAACGCCCGCGACTTCCGCGCCCAGGCCATGCACATCTTGGGACTGTGCGCCCAGGCCGAGGGGGACCCGGTGCGCGCCGAGCAATTGTGGCAGCAAGCCCTCTTCCTGGCGCACGAAACCGGCCAGCAAACGCTCCTCTGGCAGCTTCACGCGGCTCTGGCCGAAATTGCCCCCAACCCGGCGCTGGCCGGCACCCATTACCGTATTGCCGCCGAGGTGCTGGAACAAATCATCTACCCTCTGGAAGATGAAAGCCTGCGCCAGACCTTCCTGACCGCGCCACCGGTCAAAGCCGTGTTTGAGCATCTATCTTAAGGATATAAGCCATTCGATTTCTCTGAGAAATCGAATGGCTGGCGGCAACTTAATCTCATCTCCATGAATCACAAAATCTATCTACCAGACGTAAAACAGATCATTGTAGTTGCCAGCGGCAAGGGCGGCGTGGGCAAAACAACGGTAACGGTCAATCTGGCGCTGGCCATGCAGCGCAGCGGCGCCAAAGTGGGCATTTTCGATGCCGACATCTACGGCCCTAACGTGCCCTTGATGTTGGGTGTGCATCGGCGCAAAGCCAGCCAGGGATACATGGCTATGGCCCGCCGCAAAGAGGCGATGCCCTATATCCAGCCCCTCACCCGCTTTGGCCTGAAGGTGATGTCTATTGGACTGCTGGTAAGCGAGGATGAGGTGATTGACCCCGCCCGCAGCCCGGACGCGGTGGGGCAGTTGGTGGTGCAAACGTTGAAGGATGTGGTCTGGGGGGAACTGGATTACCTGTTCATTGATTTGCCGCCGTCGGCCGGGCAGCCGCAGGCGTCATTGGTGGCGCATGTGCCGATTGATGGTGTGGTCATTGTGACCACGCCGCAGGATTTGAGCCTGCTAGACGCCGGCCGTTCGCTGCGCCTGTTTCAGCAGGCTGACATTCCCATCCTGGGGATTGTGGAGAATATGAGTTATTTTGTCTGTCCGGACTGTGGGGAGCGGCACGAGATTTTTCAGCGGTCAGACAAGTGGCGGCCACCCAATCTGGAAGAGACCCCAATTTTAGGCCGCATCCCCCTGACGCCTATCATCTCCAAAGGAATCAACAAAGCCGACCCCCTGATGCACGACCACCCGGATGATCCGGTGGCGGCGGCGTTTTGGGAGGTCACGGCCGTGATCCAGCAATCACTCATGCGTACTTAACAAGCTGACCAAGACGCTCGAGTAAGGCACGGCCGTCGGCCATTTCCGCCGCTTCAATCCGCCCCCCTTCCGGCCCATAACTAAACAATACCGGCCCTTTGTCCTCGATCACCGTTTCCAGGTGTACCGGCCGGTTCCAGATGGTGTACAGGTTGGTCAATGCCGCTTCCAGATACGGCCGATCCAGGTCAATGCCCTCGTAATGATGCCGTAAATACAACTCCCCCCGGTTATCATAATTGGCATCCACCACATCCACAAGCGGCTGCCCAAAATTTGTTAGTTGGAACAGCAACTTCTGTTTCACCGCCTGAAAATCGCGGCTTGAAATCTCGTACTCGTTGATATGTTCGTTATACTCAAACACAAACAGCTTATGCTTGCGGGCAAACTCCTCGGTGAGAAAGGCATCAATAAAACCCACATCATTGTAAATGCGCCGCACTTCAAAGACTTTCTCCAGCCCTTTGCCCAATTTCCTGTCCCATTGGCTGCGCGCCACCCGGTCCGTGCAGTTGTCATACTCCGGCCCAAACGCGCCCCGGTTCCAACGCTCTTCAATGTCCAAAAACAGTTCATAGCCCAACCGGTATGGGTTCAATCGGCCAGAATGTGCCGCCACCGTACCCGAATGATGTTCGGCGTAATCAATCAGTTCACTCGATTGCAGCATATGGTTGGTCATAATGCGCGTGTGCCAGAAAACAGCCCACCCCTCATTCATAATTTTTGTCTGGCGCTGCGGCGCAAAGTAATATGCCTCTTCGCGCACAATGCCCAACACGTCCCGCTGCCAGTTTGCCAATGGCGCATTTTCCAGCAAAAAGAGCAGCACATCCCGCTCCGGTTCGGCCGGAAATTGTTTCATTTGCTCCCGTTCGGCCGTGAGCCGCCGTTGCTGTTCGGCCAAAAATTCGGGTGGATTGATGTAGCTGTCCATGTAATCTTTGGCCTTCATCTTTTTCACGATTTGGGGTGTATCATCTTCTTCCACAACTGCGTGTCGCTGCACGCCGGGGGCATGAATGTCAATCAAGTTGTCCAACGACAGACAGGCGTCCATAAAGTTTTCTACTGTTTCCTGGCCGTACCGATCCATATAGTTACGCACGCGAGCGGCATGATTGGCGACTTCGTCCAACATTCGGCGATTGGTGTGAGCAAACCACAGGTTATTGGCGAAAAAGTCGGCGTGACCGCACACATGGGCCATCACCAGCTTTTGGTCAACCATCAGGTTGCTTTGCAGCAGGTAGGCGTAAATCGGCTCGGTGTTAATCACCATTTCATAGATGCGATGCAGGCCGTAGGCGTAACTTTTGGAGAGGCGCTCATACTCCATGCCAAAGCGCCAGTGCGGGTAGCGAATGGGGAAACCATCATAAGCGGCCAGCAGGTTGACGGTTTTATAATCCACCATCTCGTAACGGATTTCGGGAAAAGTCAGCCCGTAACCGCGTGCGATCTCCTCGATTTCTTGTTGTAATCTGGCTAATTCGCCGGTGATTAACATGGTGGAGAACTCCGTAGATTGGTTCAATCTTTAAGATTGAACCAATCCTTACAAACCCTTCCCTAAAAACTCTTTTATCGCATCAAAAATGGCATCCCGGTCGCTGATTTTGACGCCGACCAGTTTTTCGTCCTCAATTTGGGCAATGGTTTCCATGAACATACGGCCGTACCCCCCCGGCACCTGTCCATACCCAAACAAATTCATCACCGGCAGCAGTCGTTCTTCCAACAATTCTGCACACAGCTTGTCATCCTGCCCACCAAAATTTTCCCCATCCGAAAAGTGGAAGGCATACATATTCCACTCCGATGGGTCATACTCCTCGGCAATCAACCGATTACACAGGTGGTAAGCGGCCGAAATTTTGGTGCCCCCACTTTCCCGCAAATGGTAAAACGTATGCTGATCCACCTCTTTGGCGGCCGCGTCATGCACAATGTAGCGCACCGTCAGGCTTTTGTAATTGTGGCGCAGCCAGGTATCAATCCAAAACGCCGTCAGCCGCACCAACTCCTTCTTCTGCCGGGTCATACTGCCGGAAACATCCATCATGTAAAAGATAACCGCACTGTTTTGCGGCTGCGGGTACACATTCCACGAACGGTAACGCACATCATCCCGGATGGGAATGACCACCGGCCGGTCTGGATTGTATAAACCGGCTGACATCTGCCGCTTCAACGCCGCACGATAAGTGCGCCGGAAGGAGCGCAAACTCTCCGGCCCCACACGGCGGATGCCCGTGTACCGCACCTTGCCACCTTCTACGTTTTTCTTGCCTTTGGGTTCAATGCGTGGCAGCGCCAGTTCCTCACCTAGAATCTCGGCCAACTCTTCCAGGCTCATCTCCACTTCCAGGATGTGTGCGCCGGGTTGGTCGCCAGCGCCCTGGCTGCCGTCCTGATCGCCCGGCCCCAGCGGTATACCCACGTCACCATCTCCCTGCCCCACACCACCCATCTGCTTGCCGCCAAAACGGATGCGCGGCAGGTCAATTTGCGGCACAGGGATGCTCACCAGGTCTTTCCCCTGGCGGCCGATCATTTCACCATTGGAGACATATTTGCGTAAATTCTGGCGCACATGCCCCTGTACAATCTGGCGAAACCGTTTGGCGTCCTGGTCAATGCGGTGTGCGGTGGAGTAACTCATAGCTTGCCCTCTTGTGAATAAAAAGTGAGCAGTTAGCAGTGAGCAGTAAGCAGTCAACGAGCCACTGCTTACTGCTTACTAACTCCGCTGCTGCGTGTCGCCACGTGCAAAGATGCTGGCGACGTAGTTCAGCACGTCGGTGGCGCAGATTTCACAGTAGCCCATATTTTTGATCATGCGGCTCTTGACTACTTCAATCTTTTCCTGGGTTTCCTGGTCAATGACATTGGAGACCAGGCTGGTGAGCTTGATGGAATCTTTCTGGTCTTCAAACAGCTTCAGTTCCAGGGCGCGGCGCAGACGTTCGTTGGCATCCCAGGTGAACTGCTTGCCGTCAATGGCCAGCGCGCCGATGTAGTTCATAATCTCGCGGCGGAAGTCGTCTTTGCGGCTTTCGGGGATTTCAATCTTTTCTTCGATGGCCCGCATCAGCCGTTCGTCCGGCGGTTCGTCCTGGCCGGTATAGGGATTGCGCACCTTCTGTTTTTGGGTGTAGGCTTTGACGTTATCAATGTAGTTGGCGGAGAGGCGTTTAATCGCTTCTTCGTCGGCCGTAATCGCCCGCTGCACCTCATTCTTCACAATCTCGTCATATTCAGCGCGGACAACGGAGAGCAGGTCACGGAAATGTTTGCGCTGATCTTTGCTGGTGATGAGGGAGTGATGGCGCAGGCCGCTTTCCAGTTCACGCATGATCATGAAGGGGTTGAGGCAGGTGCGGCTGCTGTCACCAACCAGGGCGTTGGAGATTTTGTCCTGAATGTAGCGCGGCGAGATGCCGAACATGCCTTCGTGGGCCGATTCCTCTTGCAGTTCGATGACGGTATCTTCCGTGAAGCCGGGCAGGGAACGGCCGTCATATAAACGCAACTTCTGCACCAGCGAAATACCCGTCCGTTTTGGCTCTTCCAGTCGCGTCAGGATGGCCCAAAAAGAGGCCAGTTGCAGCGTATGAGGGGCGATGTGTTTGCCAATCACCTTCTCCTGGCTGAAATCGCGCAAATAAATTTTCACTTCATCCTGAAAACGGATGTTGTAGGGAATATCAATCTTGATAGTGCGGTCGCGCAAGGCTTCCATGTACTCGTTGTTGAGCAAACGGCGGTACTCGGCCTCATTGGTGTGACCCAGAATTACCTCGTCAATATCGGTGTGGGCAAATTTCTTGGGCTTGATTTTGTGTTCCTGGGAGGCGGTGAGCAGGTCGTAGAGGAATGCTACATCCAGTTTGAGGATTTCGATGAACTCCACAATTCCCCGGTTGGCAATGTTCAGTTCGCCGTCGAAGTTAAAGGCGCGAGGGTCAGAATCGGAGCCGTATTCGGCGATTTTGCGGTAGTTGATATCGCCGGTCAGTTCGGTGGAGTCCTGGTTCTTTTCGTCTTTGGGCTGGAAAGTGCCAATGCCCACGCGGTCTTTTTCGGAAAGCAGGATGCGCTTCACTTTGACCTGGTTGATCACGGCCGTCCAATCCCCATCTGCCTTTGCCAATAACTCGTTGAAAATAAAACGGCAGGCCGGGCACAAATCCCCTTCGATGATGACGCGCTCCATACCGGCACGGCCGTCGTTTAGTTCCCCCAACACCACTTCCCGGAATTGCGGCGGGATAAGGTGCAGCGGCTCCTCGTGCATGGGGCAGTCCATTGGTTCGCCGTCGGTTGGCTCCCAGCGAAAACTATAGAGACGGCCGTCATCAAGCCGCGTATAATTCTCTACCCCCTTCTTCAATAGGCGGACAATGGTACTCTTGGCCGTACCTACCGGGCCATGCAGCAAAACAACCCGTCTTTCCGTGCCATAACGGTGTGCGGCCGAACGGAAAATTTGCACCAGATCCATGAGTTGTTTGTCAATTCCAAAAACCGCGTCCTTGCCATTTTCAAACGGATCATCAAAAAAATGGTAATGAATCAATTTTTCCCGGTTACGGCTATATTCCTCAGAACCGTAAGATATAATCATGTCATACAACCGTTGGTACGCCGTCCGGGCAACACGTGGGTCAGCTCGCACAATCTCCAGATACTCGGCAAAAGAACCTTCCCAATGCAAATTGCGAAAATTGGTCAGGTCTTGCATACCAGCAATCTTGGCCATGATGTCATTTTTCTTCATTTCATGCACCTCCGCATAAACACAAAGAGGGTCAACCCAGATCATAAAGACCTGGCGACCCTCTTCCTTCCAAACACAATCGAAATAAACTGTATATGTTCAAATAGCTCACAGTATGGTGACTGCAAACTACCAATTGATGAAGCGCACGGCAAACCGTGTCCACACTCCGGCTTCATCTCCTGACAGTTTCGGCGTTGTGAGCGTTTTTTGCCCACAACTGTCGGGAAGAACGGCCGCTTTATACCAATTTGTAGATAAGATGAAAAAATTGAGGATTTCTTACAAAGTTGGAGGTGTTACTTTTGACCCAATTTGGGCCAAAGTTTTTGGTTTGTGGTTCAATCGCCGATGGGCACGGCCGTGCCTGCCGCACCATCCGATGACCAGGTTTCGTCCATCTCTGGCCTCACCACAAATAAAAGGCCCTGGTAAATTTCTTCACAGTCTGGGCATTGATGCAGGTGAGCAACGAGGACGGCCGTATGCGGCAAACGCTCTCCCTTCACTTCAGCTTCCACAAAGGCAGGCAAATAGCTTTGAAACTGTTTGCAGTCAATCTCGTGTTCTTGTGTTTCAAAAATGGTTTCAATCCAGCGGGTAAAAGCTTTCTGTTCCAAGTTTTCCTTCCCAGACACCAGGTTTTGCATAGATAAGATGTAAAAAAATCGTATATTCTTACCACATGGTGTCAAATAAGCCTAATATGTCACCAGCGCTGTAGTGCTGTTCCAATAATCTAGCCTTTATTTTCTTGCGGGCGTCGTGCATCATCTTATACAAGTTGTTTGGGGTCGTTTCCAAAACTTCGGCCATCTCTTGCATGGAACGTCCCTGAAAATGAACGCCCAACAGGGCTAATCGCTGCCTCTCATTCAAATCGTTTTCCAAAATCTGCTGCAAAAATCGGAGTAGCTCTTCTCGTTCCGCCTTCACATCTGGCACAACGGCCGTGCCCGGCGCCATTAACGAGGCAAATACGGCCGTTTCCTGCCCGGCTACATCTTCCCAGGAAAAATCCCGATATGACCGCCGCCGCAAATCCGCCGCCGCCTCATTGATCACAAACCGATAAGCCCAGGTAGTGAATTGGGCGTCGCCACGAAACTTATCCAGATTCTCCTGAATGGCCATCAGTGCATTCTGAGCATAATCTTCGGCCATCTCATACAGAGTATCGGAGGAAAGCATGAGTAAATCGGAACGGCCGTCACGCAAATAGACAAATGCCGTTCGCACTAAATAATCGCGCAAATCCAGCAGAGCCTCTTGTTGTTGGCCTTCCCCCGCCGTCTGGAGCGCGTCTAACCACTCCTCATTGCTTCGTTTTGCCATGTACAGAGTATGGCACAAGTAAGTTAAAATGACATTAAGGAAGCATTCAAAGAGATTGGCGTTTGGAGATCTGCGACACTTTAGTGACCATCCAGACGGTCACCCCACCAGCTTTTTAGCTTCCGCATTCCAGCCGCGTCCAACTTATGACCGGTGTTATATTCCCGGTATTCCAGAAAGGCGCCCATCGCCCGGACCGCCGCCGCACTATTTTGGGCAACAGCCAGCGGCACTCGGTCGTCTTGCGTACCCGCTGCCATAAAAACAGGCATATTTCGCAATGCTACCAGGCCAATGGCCTCATCTATTTGCAGTGGCACAAAGCCGACCAGACTGGCAATGCCTTTCACCAGACCTGGGCTTTGCAGCGCTACCGCAAAAGCCACGGCCGCCCCCTGGCTAAAACCCATCAAATATACTTGGTTCAGATCAACCGGATATAAAGAGGGCAAGGCATGGATGAAATTAGTCACGGCTGTGACCGCCTCATCAAACTGCCCCAACGCCGGCCATTCATTCTCCAGCCGTGCTAGCCAGGTAAAACTTTTCTCTGCAACGGGGACAATTGCTCTAGGTGAGACGATAACACAACTATCTGGCAACGTCTGAGCGAAAACCCACATCACGTCTTCATTACCCAAATGACCATGTAGCATGACTACGAGCCGGTGTGGCCCGGCTGTGTCCGGCCGCCAAAGACGATGCGTAAGACGGCCTGTTTCTAAAGTGGATTTATTGTCTACCAGTTGTGGTGTTTTGTTCATATGGCATCAAATAGGCAAAAAAATGAGGTGGTAGACTAACGGGCGCTAGTCCAACCACCTCTGGGGGGGGAGCCATTTAGAGTATATCACCCTTCCCCAATAGCGTCAACAAATTCGCAAAGATTTATGCCACCAATTTGCCAAAGATATCATACCGTTTTAGGATCAAGACCTGCCGCCTTGAGTGCCTTGTTATATTCTGACTTCAATTTAGAGTTTTGTATCCGCGCTTTACGTACATCATCAGGCGACATATCGTCGGTGATGGCAATATAATCAGGTTCCGGCACGGAGGAGACGACCGCAACGGGCGCGGCTGCCGGGGCCGTCGCAACTTCGGTTCTTTCCGCTACCGATTCTATCGGGGCAGCCATGACTTGTCCGCCGCCAGGAATAACCACCTGCCCGTCTACAATTTCCACATCCTTCGGGTCAATACCGGCGGCTTTAAGCGCCTTGTTAAAGGCCGAGGTGGCTTTGGAGTTAGCTATGCGGGCTTTGCGCACATCGTCCGGCGACATACCGTCGGTGATTTCGATGAGTTGCGGGGGTTCGATGGCTACGGCCGTAGCCGCTGGTGCAGCTGCCATCGTTACCGGCTGAATAGCGCCCGTCTCTGCCGTCACCGCTGCCGGGGCGCCGGACGCTTTGGCAGCTTTAGCTGCTGCCGACTTGGCTTTAGCGTTAGCAATGCGCGCCTTGCGAATTTCTTCTGGTGACATGCTATCGGTGATGGCGATAACGGGGAAATCTTTGCCAGGAGTCACAGCAGCCGGGGCTGACACGGCTTTAGCAGTTGGCGCGGTAGCTACCGGCGCGGCGGTCACAGCCACGGCCCCCGTTTTAGCGCCATCCCACCCATGATACGCGGCAATGCGCACGGCCGTGACCGGGTCCTGTTGCAATGCATCGGTACGGCCGGCCGTCACCAGATTTTCCTGCCCTAACCGGCCAATTTGCATATTGGCCCCACGCGGCATCACCGCTGCCTTTTTAGCCGCCAACAGGCGCGCTTCGGCTAACTGCACTTCAGGATCAGCCTGGGCCTTAATTTTGTGCCCAAACGTCAACGCCGGATTGTACCCTTTGTCCCTATTTTCCAGTTCCACTTTGGTTGTGTTGACACGGGTATCCGTGCCTGCGATCACCCAGGCGAGAAAACCCCCCAGAAGAACCGGTAACAGCACAGCCAGACAAGCGATTATAAATACCATGGAAATCCCTCTTTGTTTGAAATCAGCTTATTGGGCGGCAATTATACCTATTGTGCCAGATTTCTCAAACAAAAAAACCTGACAGGTTTTGCAAACCTGTCAGGTTTAAGGTGCCGAAGGTGGGATTTGAACCCACATGAGGGAACCCTCACTACGCCCTGAACGTAGCGCGTCTGCCAGTTTCGCCACTTCGGCTCAAAGCAGGCGATAGTTTACCTAATCATGGACAAATGTCAACTATATTTTGGCCGCGCCTTCGTGTACAATCAAAGCACGAGTCTGGAATTTTGCAAAAGGAGGAAGTCATGTCCATTAGCCAATTACTTAAACGTGTACACCTGTTTCGCGGTTTAGATAACCAGGAGTTAGCCAGGATCGAAACCATATGCCATCATGTGACCTTGCAACCGGGTGAACTCATTATCGAGCAAAACACTACTGGCAAAGAGATGTATGTCATTGCCAGCGGATCGGTGGATGTGTTTGTGCAGGGGTTGGAAAATGCGCGAGGGTTGATCATGCTAGGCAAGGGGCAGGTGATTGGCGAACTGGCGCTCATTGACCAGGGATACCGTTCAGCCTCAGTTAAAGCAACCGATGAGGGTGCGTCGTTGTATCTGATTGACAGCGAAGCTTTTTATGCCTTATGCAATGAAAACAACCATATCGGTTTTATGGTGATGCGCAACCTGGCGATTGATGTAGCCTTTAAGTTGCGTCACCGCAATCTGGCCGATTTATAGAAAGGCGGAGGGATGAGTAACCATGATAGAAAATGAAATTTTTTACCAGGTCAGTTTTGTGGTGATTGGCAGCCCGACCGATAATCCACATCCGGGGGCAATTATGAGCGTGGACAAACGGCCGGAAGTAGGCGAAATTGTGCGGTTTGGCGGTGAGGATTTTGAGGTACTGGAAGTACAAGAGTTGACGCCCGTGACCGGCAACTTCGGCTTTTTGCACGTTACCTGCCGCCGGGCACAGCCAGAATAGCGCCGGTTACGTGATGTTCACGGCCGTGATTGCCAGCTTACCCGCCTCTTCCAACCCGGCTAATGTCTGCCCTTTGGCATTGAGCCAGCGAATGGAGTAAGCCCCTGCCAGTTTATCGAGCGCCTGCCACAAATCGGCATTGGCGATAGGCGTTTCCTCCTTTTTTTGCCAGTTGCGTTTGCGCCAGCCGTGAATCCACTGCGTTATGCCCTGGTACACATAGTCCGAAGTCGTAAAAATTTGCACACTGCTGCCCGGCGGTAGCAGCAGCAGCCCTTCAATGGCGGCCATCAGTTCCATGCGGTTGTTGGTGGTTTGGGGCATCGAGTCGCTGGCCTGCGTGGTTTCGTCGTCCTGCTCCAGCACCACACCCCAACCGCCAGGGCCGGGATTGCCTTTGCAGGAAGCGCGCAGATAAAGCCGGGGCATATGGGGATCGATTTCCTCCGGTGGAGTAATTTCCAACCGCGCCTGCCGCGCCAGCACGTCTACCCGTTCGTTGTATTCATCCCCGGCATGGCCTTTGACCCAATGCCACTCTATCTGATGTTTTTGCACCAGTGGCCACAACTGTTGCCACAGGTCAGCATTAGCCACATCCTTCCAGTTTTTGGCCGCCCATTTGTCAATGTATTCGGTAATGCCTTTGCGCAGGTATTCGGAGTCGGTATAGAAGGTGATGGCACACGGCCGTGTCAACGTCCGTAAGGCCGCAATCGCCCCCGTTAATTCCATGCGGTTGTTGGTGCTGGTGGGGTCATTACCCGTCAGCGTTTTTTCATGTGCGCCATATTTGAGGATGGCCGCCCACCCACCAATGCCAGGGTTCGGGTCGCAGCCGCCGTCGGTGTAGATGGTGACAGTGTTCATGTATCTTTGTGTTTTAGTGTTTTAGTGTTCTTGTGTTCACGTAAACACAAAAGCACACAAACACAAAAACACTCATTTTCCTAATGCGGCCAACATCTCTTCGACACGTGTGAATTTGAGGCGCGGACGGCCGTGTGCCGCCCCGTTTGCTTCTTCCATTTCATTCAGCCGCAGCCAATCTTCATACGTCACATAGCGGGGCTGGCGCTCCTGAATGAAGGCTTGCACGGCCGTAAACGTCGGCGATTCGGGCGACAGCATCTTGTTCCCCTGCACATCGGCCAGCAAACATTCCACCGTTTCGATGGCGTCCGGCTTGTTGGTGCCGATGACGCCGGAGGGGCCACGTTTGATCCAGCCGGCGGTGTATTCACCCAACATGGGCTGGTTGTTTTCGGGGTCTATCACCCGCCCGGACTCATTAAGAATGACGCCCCACCGCTCGTGGAAGGGCACGCCGGGAATGGGCACCCCTTCGTAGCCAATGGAACGAAAAACCAGCCCCACCGGTATCTCTTCAAACCGATCCGTCGCCCGTGACCGGATGGAACCGGATTCGGTTTTGTATAATTCATTTTGTACTAGGCGCATGGCGCAGACACGGCCGTCGGCATCCCCCATCAACTCCACCGGCGACACCAGGAAGCGGAGGGTCAGGCAGCGGGGTTTGCCCGTACCCGGCGAACCCGAAGCGGCTTCGGGCCGTCCGGCATAACTCTGCACAATTTCGATCTTGCGCATGGTGCCCCGGTCAGCTTCGGCCAGAGATTCCAGGCTCACCGGGTCTAATTCTGCTTCGGCCGGCGGTACCGTCACTTGCGCCCCGGCCATTTCACCCAACTCTTTCACCTCCGCCGTAGTGAAAGCGGCCTGGGCCACACCGCGCCGCCCCAGCATATAGACCTCTTTCACTCGGCTGTGGCGTAGCGCCTCCAGCGCATGTTCGGCAATATCTGTTTCCATCAACTCTTCCGGCGTGCGGCACAAAATACGGGCTACATCCACCGCCACATTCCCAATACCCACCACCGCTACCCGTTCTTGTGTCAGGTCAAATTGATAATCCCGGTAATCGGGGTGGCCGTTGTACCAAGCCACAAACTCGGTGGCGGCGTGACTGTTTTGCAGATCAATACCGGGAATGTCCAACCCCTTGTCCGTTTGGGCGCCGGTGGTGTAAATGATGGTGTGGTAAAAGCGGCGCAGGTCGGCCACCTGCACATCCTGGCCGATGGTGACATTGCCAAAAAAATGGAACTGCGGCTGCGCCGCCAGTTTATCAAACACCTTTGTCACTGACTTAATCTTCTGATGGTCGGGGGCCACACCGGCCCGCACCAGGCCATAGGGGGTGGGCAGGCGGT
>CAYXUZ010000055.1:23298-34233 GCA_964467705.1 uncultured Ardenticatenaceae bacterium
CCGGCGCCAATGACGGCCACGCGCAGGGGGGATTCTGGGGTTCCAGTGGGGGACATGGGTTGCTCCTTCTTTGAAAAGTAAGCAATGGACAGTGAGCAGTGAGCAGTGGGCGGTTGCCCACTTACTGCTCACTGCTGACCGCTAACTGCTTACTGATTTCCGGCCAATAACTGTGTTTCCAATGTGTCAATTTCGCCGCGATATTGGTCGCGTTGGGCTTTGAGGACATCGCCGATGGAGATGATGCCGATCAGACGGCCGTCTTCCAACACCGGCAAGTGGCGAAAGCGGCGTTCGGTCATGGTGTGGGCTACGGACATCAGGTCATCGTCGGGCACGGCCGTGATCACCTCTCTAGTCATCAACATCTGCACCGGCGTCGCCAGGATTTGCTCAAATTCCAGCAACCGACGCACGATGTCTCGTTCGGAAAGGATGCCAACCAGACGGCCGTCAATCGTGACCACCGGCAGTGCGCCAATGTTGTGTGTACGAAACAGATTTACTGCCTCGGCTACCGTCTGTTCTGGTCGGATGGTCACTAACTGATGGCTTTTGGTCATAAGAATGTTGCTGATTTTCATTTCCGTCCTCGCTCATGGTTCATCAAGATCTAGTGGGTGTTTACGATTGCGAATTCTGTGTTGCGTAAGGGCCTTCCGTTCATGCCTTGATTTTGTCAACAGGTGAAATTATAGCCACCGTGTATTCTGAGGAAAACTGAACAATGTCATCAGATTTCGCGCTACGATCATGCCATTTTCTGATTTCCTGGCTACTTCACGGCCGTGTTTAACAATGCCCGCCCAATTTGGATGGCCTCCTGCACGGCCGTACCGCCCTCCAATACCACCACCGCCAGATAGCGTGGGTTGGCCGTCGGCATCAGCCCCACATACCAGCTATTGGTACTGCCATCCGGCCCGGACAGTACGCCGTCGCTAAATTCGATACGGCCGTTGGTCGTTAATGCCTGGCGTATGGTTTGCGCGGTGGCGGCCGTGATGATAGGGTTGTTGGTAGACGGTCGGGCAAGGGGCTGCCGGTTGCCATTGTCATCCCACACGGCCGTGACTAACTGTGGCGTCAACACCCGGCCGTCCCCTGCCAACGCGCCCCAGGCCAGCGCCAGTTGCAGTGGCGTCAGCACCAGATTCTCTTGCCCAATACCGGCCAATGCCGGGTCAGTTAATGGTTGTGAAGGGGGTGTTTCCGCGTTGAGGGGGAGGTCGGGCACGGCCGTCAGGCCAAAATCAGCAAACACCCCATTCAGCCCTGAAATCCCCATTTCTGTCGCCAACGCCTGCATGGGCGCCGGGCAGCGGTGCGCCAGCACATCGGCCCAGGTAGCCGGTTCTGGGGGCGGGGTGGTGCATTGAATCGTTTGCCCAGCTACCACCACCGGGCGATTGGCGTCAGGGACCGTTTCATCCAGGGTGATCAGCCCTTGTTCCAGGGCGGTGGCCAGCAAGAATGGCTGCAATAATGAGCCGGGCTGGTATTGCCCTTGTACTACCCGGTTCAGTAAGGGGGCGTCTTCCGCTGCCGTCAGTGCCTCAAACTCGGCGTCCAGTCGGTTTGGGTCATAGGTCGGGTGGCTGGCCATGGCCAGGATTTCGCCTGTCTGGGTGTCGAGCAGCAGCATGGCCCCCTGGCGGTTGCCCAGAAGCGCCTCGGCGATTTGTTGCAGCCGGGCATCCAGCGAAAGCTGAATGGTACGGCCGGTTTGGGGCCGGTGCAGGGACTCGTTGCTCAGTTGGCGCCAGCGTTCGGTGGGGTCGCCGCGCAAAACGGTGTTGTACCCTTCTTCTACACCCGAAGCGCCATGCCGGAAGCTGTAATAACCGACGGCAGGGCCAATGGTGGAGATGGGATATTGGCGGATGGGCGTTTCGGGAGGGCCAACGGTTTCCGCCAGCACAATGCCATTGCGGTCAAAAATAGGGCCACGCTGGATGCGCAGTTCGGCTTCTACCAGCCGGGGATTGTCGTCGCGGGTTAGAATGGTTTGGGCGCGGATGACGCTCCAATAGACCAGAGAGAGTGTGACCAACAGATAGCCGAGCAGCACGGCCGTTAACAACTGTTGTAGTCGTCGCTGCACGGCTGGGTTGTGGGGGGCGCGCCCATTGCTAGATGTGCCCGAAAGATAGAGCAGCAGCCCGGCCATGACGCTGCTCACCAGCAGCGAACTGCCGCCGTAGCTGAGGAAGGGCAAGGTCACGCCGGTCAAGGGCAGCAGTTTGGTCACGCCACCCATGATGAGGATAGACTGCGCGGCAAAAAGCACAGTGATGCCCGCGGCCAGATAACGGCGGAACGGCCGTGTCGCCAGCGCCGCAATTTTGATGCCCCGGAAGGCCAATACCAGGAAACAAACCACCACCGTCAGACTACCGGCTAACCCCCACTCCTCGGCAACGGCCGCAAACACAAAGTCTGAATGAACGACGGGGATGTAGCCGGGAAAACCCTGCCCCACGCCCTGCCCGGCCACCCCCCCGGCCGCGACGGCGTAGAGCGACTGCACAATTTGATAGGCGCGGTTATCGGCATCGGGCCAGGGATTCCACCAGGCGTCTACCCGCAGCGCCACGACATCGAAGGCGAAGTAGGCGAAGATGCTGCCCGCCAGCAGCAATACCAGCCCGCCGACCACGTAGCGCCAATCGCCGGAAGCCAGATAGAGCAGCGCCAGGAAGAGGATGAAAAAGAGGGTGGCCGCGCCCAGGTCGCGCTGCCAGATGAGCAGCGCCATACAGAAACTCCACATCAGCAATAGGGGAGCCAGGTAAGGCAAGGGGCCAAAACGGCCGTGACGGCCGTCCAGACTGAGCAGCGATTCTCGTTCGTCAAAATAGCTTGCCAGGAAGATGACCAGCAGCAATTTGAGCAGCTCTGAAGGTTGGAAAAAGACGCGCCCGGACAGGGGGATGGGCAGCCACAACGTCGCCCCAAAACCGGAGGGGTTAACGCCAAAGAGAAAGGTAGCCGCCAGCAGCAGAATGCCACCCAAGAGTAATGTGTAACGATAGCGGCGTAACAGTCGCAAGCTGCGGGGGAGGATGGCGATGGCCAGCAACACGGCCGTGCTCAACCCCAACCAGATCACCTGCCGCCCCAGAAAGTTGGGGGCCAACCGCTGCAAGGTGATCAGTCCCCAGCCGGTGAGCAGGGCAAAGATGGGCAGCAGGTATGGGTCGTGGTGGGGGCGAAAGCGTTGCAGCAGCACCAGAGCCGTTAACATGAAGACAAACCACAGGCCCGCCGCCCACAAATAAGCGCCGATGACGAAGCCCATTTGCACCAGACTGAGGGTAATGGCATTGGCAAAGATGAACACGGCCGTGAGCAAAAGGAGCAGGAGTTCTTCACGGCCGTGATGTTCATGCAAGGTGAGGGTCATGCGCATGGTGAGGTTTGGTAATTGAGTAATTGGGTAATTGAGGTAATTACCCAATTACTCAATTACCTCTTTAAGACTGCCGCAAATACCAGGTAATGGTGACAATGATAATGCCCGCGCCGATAAGCTGCCACACCGAGGTCAGCCGTTCACCGAGCAGCAGCCCGGCAAAGAGCAGGGCGCTGACCAGCCGAATAGCCATCATGCTGCTGACGACGGACGCGCCCAATTGTTGGATGGAGCGAATTTGTCCCAGATTGGCACCCAGCAAGACACCCAGGCTGAGAGCGACAAAAACGAGCCAGTCTGCGGCCGTCAGGCTGCGCCACTGTCCCCAATCTTCCCCCACCAGCAGGCTGGCGAACAGTGAAAAAGTGCAGAGCGAGATGAGATGCACCAACAGCAGCCCCTCGCCGGAGGCATGGCTGGCGGCGGTGCGCCGGGTGACGATCATGTAGAAGGCCAGGGAGATGCTGCTGAGAATGGCAAAGAGGATGCCCCAGAGATCGTGGCGGTGGGTGGACACGGCCGTGCCACCCCAATCCCCACTGGTAATCAACAATGCGCCCACCAGGGCAATGGTGAGCGCCTTCATCGTATGGCGCGGTAGTTGCTCTTTGAGTACAGCGCGACTGAGCAGGGCCACAATAAACGGGGTCATCAGGTAGATTATTTGCGCATAGACAGCCAGGGTGTAGCGGGTTGCCAGCAAATTGGTGATGCCGCGCAGCACCACCAGCAGCCCAAACAGCCAGACGATACGCAGCCGAAAAATGCGCCGATCTACACGCGGCAGGATGATGGCGGCCACGATAAGCAGCACCACCAGATTGCCCACCGCCAGCAGCGACAGGCCGGGCAGTCCGCTAACCGTTTGCAGGTAGCGCAGTAAAACGGGATAAGCCCCCCAGCCCATTTGGGCCAGCAGCGCCAGTGTGAGCCAGCCCAGGGGGGAGTTGAGGTGTGCGGTTATGGTTGAAGTTTGTTTCATAGGAGGTAGACCTGACAGGTTTCAGAAAACCTGTCAGGTCTGGGCCAGCGCCGTCCAGGCGGCGGGCAGATTGCCCCAGGCGATTTGGGTTGCGGCGAGGCAGGTTGCCAGATTTTGCACGGCTGTGCCCACTGCCTTTACCGTCTTTTTGTCGCCTGGTGCGCCGGGTTGGGCATAGACGTTGTGAATGTGCCAGGTGTTGGTCTGGCGATCCATTTTGGAATCTACGCGGCCAATGAGTTGGTCGCCGTGCAGGATGGGCAGCACGTAGTAGCCAAATTCCCGTTTGGCGGCGGGTACGTAGATTTCGATGCGGTAGAAAAAGTCCCAGAGTAGCTCGGTGCGGTCCCGGTCGCAGATGAGATTGTCGAAGGGGGAGAGCAGGGTGGTGCGCGGCTGCCAGTCGCCCGCCTGAATGTCTTCCAGCAAGGGCTGGTCGGCGCTGTGAATGTACCACTCCCCTTTGAACGGCTGGCCGTTTTCCACAATCTGCACTTTTTCGATGATGCCTTCTCTTGTCAGTTGTTTCAACACGGCGGGCAGGTTGGGATATTGGCGGCGGGTGTAGTGCCATTTGATTTGGGTGGCGGTGGCGACACCCAACGCCCGCAGCGATTTTTGAGCCGCGTAGCTGGTCACCTGGTCAGGTGACCATATTTCCAGGGGGGCATGTTCCGGCCAGAAGGTTTCGGCCAGACCCCACAGCCGTTGGTTTCCCGGACGGCCGTGAACCATCACCTCTCCCTTTGTCCACAGATAGTCGAGGATGCGGGGCACGTAACGGCCATTGTACCAGCGTGAGGGGAATTTGGCGGCTTCTTCCTCGAACTGGCGGGAGAGCATGGGGCCATTTTGCTGCAACTGCTCCCGAATGTGGTCGCGCAGGGGGAGCATGGTTTCCGCTTCCTGAGCAAACCATTTTTTCCACTCCCGCGCCAGTGAGGAGTCGCTTTCTTCGTGCAGCAAATCCATGTGCCAGCGGTGAACGGGGTAATCTTCTGTCAGGACGAGGGAGGCGGCGTGTGCCCAGTATTCAAACAGGGTGCGATCTTGCCAGCGTAACCGTTCCAGTTCGGCTTCATCAAATTGCCCCAGGCGGCTCCACAAAACGAGTATGTGGGTGCGTTCGACGTGGCGGATGGGGTCGAGCTGCACGCAGCCCAGGTCGCGGATGAGGTCGAGCAGGGGTGGGGCGGCACGGCCGTCCAGATGTTGGCGGCTGATGGCTAATCGGCGGGCATCCTGGCGGGAGAGGGTACGGAGAGAAGGCATGGAGTGGAATTGTCAATTGTCAATTGATAATTGTCAATTGATACGGGCCATGAAGTGGCTGTCGGTCATACGGCCGTCGCCATAAACGTGCAGTTTGTGTGTACCCTCGATCACAAAGCCGAACTTTTCATACAGGCGAATGGCGGCGGGATTGTCGGTGTTTACTTCCAGTTCCAGGCGGGTCAGTTGCAGCCAGCCATCGGCCAATTTAACGAGAGCGCCCATCAATTGCGAACCAATGCCACACCCCCAATAGGCGGGGTGTACCATCATACCCAGATCGGCGGCGTGGCGTTCGCGGGGGTTTTGCTTTTGGTGAAGCGCGATCAGGCCCACCACACGGCCGTCTACCTCTGCCACATAACGATATAAACCAGGTGCAGGCTCTTTCAACCGGTCGCGGGTGTGGCCGATTTCCTGGCTGGGTAGTTGCAGGGTAGTGCGGCCGACTTCCGGCAGGCGGAAGATGTTGTACAAGTCATCCACGTCATCCGGGTAGCGGGGTGGGCGGATGGTGGCGGTGGTAATCTCTGGTTTGGGATACGGCCGTAACCGTGCTAATTCTGGCTGTTCGGCATACCACTCTGCGTAGCGCAGTCGGGCCATGATCTGCCCGTCAAAGTAACGGCCGTCGCCAAACACGGCCTTTTGTTTTACGCCCTCGGTCACAAACCCATGTTTTTCATATAAGTGAATGGCCGGGGCGTTGTGGGTATACACTTCCAGTTCCAGGCGGAGCAGGTTCAGCCAGTTATCGGCCAGGTTAAGCGCAGCAATCATGAGGGCACTGCCCACGCCCTGCCCCCAATGGTCAGGATGAACCATCAGACCCAGTTTGCCGCTGTGCATCAGGCGCGGGCGCAGGTTTTGTTGCACGTTAATGGCGCCGATGACACGGCCGTTTAGCTCGGCCGCCAGGCGGTGCTGCCCAGGTTTGGGTTCTTGAATCCACTTTTGCGTCTCGGCCAGTTCCGCGCTGGGCAGGTGCATCAGGTTCACTGCCACACGCGGATCGCTGATGATGGCGTATTGGTCGGCGGCGTCATCGGGGTGGAGGGGGCGGATGATCAGATCAGGGTTGTTCATGGGGCCTCGTTTACGGTTTACGAATCAGCAGGGACAATTTCAATTTCGTACAGAATGGGCCAGCGTTTGCCGGTGATGAAGAGACGGCCGTTTGCCGCGTCATAGGCGATTCCGTTCAAGACGGCGTTGGAGTCGCTTTGGGTTTCGAGGGGACGGAGGCCGCTCAGGTCTACCCAGCCGGTGACTTGCCCGGTGGTGGGGTCAATGCGGGCGATGCGGTCAGTTTGCCAGACGTTAGCCCACACTTCGCCATTGATGTATTCCAGTTCGTTTAGCTGGCTGATGGGGGTGCTGCCATCTAATACCTGCACCTGGCCGGTTTCGGCAAAGGTTTCCGGGTCACGAAAATAGAGCGTGTTGCTGCCGTCGGACATGATGAGGCTACGGCCGTCGTGCGTAATGCCCCAGCCTTCGGTATCGTAAGTGAATTCGCCAACCTGTTCAAATGTCTCCCGATCATAAACGAAGGCGGTCTGTTCCTGCCAGGTAATCTGGATAATCTTGTCGTCCCACAAGACGATACCTTCGCCGAAATAATTTTCCGGCAGTGGAATTGACTGCTGTACCTCACCTGTCTCCGGGTTTACGCGCCGCAGCGTTGATTCACCACGCAACCCGGTGCCCTCGTAAAACGCCCCATCATACCAGACCAGCCCTTGCGTAAACGCGGTTGGATCGTGGGGGTATTGGTTCACAATTTGATAGGTGTAAACCGGAGCGGTGCTGATATGTTCGGCTGGAGCAGGATAGGCTTCGGTAATGGAGGGGGGACTGATGACGGCCGTATAGCCACCGGGCGGATAGGCGGGGGCGGTCGTGGGCACGGCCGTAGCCGTTGCCGCGACCAGTGTAGAGGAGGTGGGCACGGCCGTTGGTTGGGGTGTGGTACAGGCGGTGAGAGTTATGCCCACGAGCAGCAGCCAGACAAATAAAATGAACTTGATCTGTTGTCGCATAAAAATAGAACCATCCTTGGTATGTAAAATGGCTTGTTGTTGTGGTCGTTATTGTAACGACATTATCGGGTTTCCAAAATTTGTTTAGTTTTTTGCCATTTTTCCCAGACGGCCAGGATTGCTTCTGGTAAGTGGGAATGGCGGGTGAGGAGAGATTCGGCGTCGGAAATGAAGACTTGCTGCTCAATTAGCTGGCGGAGGGGATCGGCCAACTGTTGGTTGCCCATGAGCAGTGCCCCCACGATGACGCCATCTTGCAGGTTGATGCGGACAGAATTAGCCCCTTTATTATCCCAGGCAGAGCGGACGTTGGATTGGAAGGGGGCCGTCCATATCTGGCTGGAGCCACGAGATAAGTGGGAAAGTTCCTCCACTTCATCACTACCACGCCCGGCTTCAGCGCCAATTCGGCCAATGACGGTGATGTGGACGCCAAAGAGGAGGGCGGCGTTAAAGGGGCTGCCTTTTTGATAAGGCAAGTTGGGGGCACGGCTGTGTGCCACTTCCACCATGTTGTGCCCGGCGGCCAGTCCGGTCTGGATGGCGCTGGGCCAGAGGATGTCCAATTGTGGCTTTTTTGTCCAGCGGTCATACGCCTGAGCCACGTCCCCGGCTGCGAAAAGTGTGGCGATGTTTGATTGCATAAATTCGTTGACGAGAATGCCCTGATTTTGCTCAACTGGCAGGTTTTTCACCAGGTTCATGTTGGGCTTCACGCCAATGGCTGCGCCGATGATCTGACATTTAATTTCCTTGCCACTTTGCAGACGGATGCTTTCGACACGGCCGTTGTTGCCCACCGCCTCCGCAATTTCTTCACCGTAATGCAAATGAATGCCTTCATGTCGAATCTGGTGTTCCACAATGTGTGATTCACGCTCATCAAACAGGCGCGGCCAGAGACGGCTGCCACGCTGCAAAAAGTAGGTCTTTAGCCCCTGGTGGCGCAGCCCTTCGGCCAGTTCCATCGCGGTAATGCCGCCACCGACGACGACGGCCGTTTTGGCTTTACGGCCGTATTGCACAATTTTTTTGGCGTTATCCAGCGTATCCAGGGTGAGGATGCCATCCAGTTGGTTACCGGGGAAGGGTGGTGGTGTGGCCCGCGCGCCTGTGGCCAACATCAGTACGTCATAACTCAGGCGCTGTCCGTTTTCCAGGTAAACCGCCTGCGCGGCCAGATCCAGACCGGCGACTTTGCCATGTATCAGGTCGAGCCGATTTTTATGATAAAAGGACGGCCGTCGGCTCATCAATTGCGGTTCAGTAATCTGGCCCAACAGGTAATAGGCAATGCCCGGACGGGAATACATGGGGTAGGGTTCGTCGCTGATCAGGGTAATACGGCCGTTTCTGTCCTGGCGGCGGATGGCTTCGGCCGTGCTTACGCCGGCCGCGCCGTTACCGATAATGAGGTAGTGTGGTGTCATGGTTTGCATCAAATCAAGTCCGGGTCAATTTCAATTGTCAGGTCATCTCTGAGCAGGATAGCCGGCCCCCAGCGGAGCGTACCGCGGGGGCACTTTTCCACGCACGCGCCACAGGAAATGCAACGGCTGTCTGTCACATTATGGCCGCGCCGGGCATATTCCCGCACCGGGATGCCCACCGGGCAGTTGTGGCCGCAAATGCCACACTGCACACAGCGCGTGGGGTCAGCCGCCACCTGCCACAATCCGTCGGTTGGCGGCATCATTACCTGCCCTTCTTTCTCTTTGTTGGAACGAAATAGTCGGTTGAACATCGTTTGTGTATACCAGTAGTAAGTGGGCTGGTTATGCCAGTGCCCCGTAATAGATGGTAGCGACAATGTGAATAGTCATGGCCGTAAACAAGGTCATGCCCAGGGGTACATGGGCCACATGCCACCAGCCCATCATGCGCCGCACACTTTGCAAGGAGCGAATCTGGCGGGCCAGGTTTTGCTGACGGCGCAGCATTCCTTCAATTTCTTTCAGTCGCGCCCGTTCTTCTTTGTCCAATTGGCGGATGGCGCGGCGAATGTGCCTTTGTGTCTGCCATTCACGCAGGCGGTGAACCAGCACATCATAGGGGGTGAGGTCCTGGGTCATTAGCACGGCCGTGCCCTCCTGCTGCACCAGCCCCTGAATGTGTACCGATTTTCCCACCGACCAGGCGGCCAGCGCCTCTTGTTGGACTTGTAATTCTTGTTCCAGTGTGCGCCGGTCAAGCTCTACGCCAGCCAGGGTGCGGGGTACGGCCGTGTAAATGTAGCGCCCCAGGAACCCACTCGCCACCACCAACACCGTCATCAACATCGTTAAACCAGCCAGCCCTTGAAACTCCAGCCCGGTGTGCATCAGCACCAACGCCGGGCCAACAATGCCCGTAAAGATATGAAACGAGAGCCAATGGCGCACCTGTCCAAACTTAAACCAGCGCAGCCGCTTTCGCGCACTGTACAGCAGTTCCGTCATCACCATGAGGAGTGCCCCCAAAATACCCAGCGCATGCCCAAACGGATGACCGCCATCGGGAATCGTCACCGTCTCATAAGCGATATAGACCACCGCCAGAAAGACAACCACAATAAAACTTAACTTTAGCTCAAAGTTAGATTCCATGCTGACCCTTAATTAATCGCCCCAACCTCCGGTGTTGTGGCAGTTGGAACATTGCGGCACTGGTGGCGGGTGATCTTCATCATTGGGCGCCGTGTGGCAGGATTGGCAATCGGTCAGCCCGTTGTGGTTAAAATTCGCATCCCAGTTATTGGTATTGTGACAGTTAGAGCATTGCCCCGGATAGTGTCCGCCCGGTGGGGTATGGCAGGATTGGCAATCGGTCAGGTCGCTGTGGTTGAAGTTCACGTCGGTCCAATTGCCGGTATTGTGACAGTTAGAACACTGCCCAGGATAGTGTCCACCCGGCGGGGTATGGCAGGATTGGCAATCGGTCAGGCCGCTGTGGTTGAAGTTCACGTCACCCCAATTGCCAGTATTGTGGCAGGTAGAACATTGTCCGGGGTAGTGCCCTCCCGGAGGTGTATGGCAGGATTGACAGTCAGTGAAGCCGCTGTGGTTGAAAGTGGCGTCGCCCCAATTGCTGGTGTTGTGGCAAGTGGAACACTGCCCTTGATAATGCCCGGCTGGTCGGGCATGGCAGGATTGGCAATCGGTCAGGCCGCTGTGGTTGAAGTTCACGTCGCCCCAATTGCTGGTGTTGTGGCAGGTGGAACATTGCCCTTGATAATGCCCGGCTGG
>CAYXUZ010000056.1:0-10794 GCA_964467705.1 uncultured Ardenticatenaceae bacterium
TTGCAGTGCGTAAACCATCACCGGGTAAATGAGCGGCTGGGTCTGGTTAGCAATATCGGCAAAACCATTCCCCAGATACCAGATAGCCGCCCCTTTTATTTCCGGGTAGGGGGCATACAGGCGAGACGCCCAGGCTATGTCAGCCATGGCCTGCTCTGGCGATGGTACATCCTCGTGTGTCCAGCCCCATTCGGTAATGAGAACAGTAGGACGAGGGATGCCGTTGGCGTCAGCAATGCGGAATAACTCCTGAAAACGCCCCACTTTGTAGGGATAGGCATCGCCAATGTTGTCCACCAGATAACTGTATTCATGCAGGGCAATCGCCAGCCGGTCGGGGTTTTGCCCGGCCAGCCGCAAGAATTGCAGCATGGAGGGGGTCTGCCAGTGCGCCGGTTCTGGTTCACCGGAAGCCCAACCAAACGCGGCCCAGTTGAAGCCGTCTTGCATGGCCAGTTCGGCCGTTTTCAGGGCAAATTGGCCCAGCCATTCCGCCTGGTTTTTGTCTATCTCGTTGATGGTTTCAATCCAGACCAGCGAGGGGTCAAGTTCAGGCGGGAAGGCGTCGCGGTGCATTTGCCAGTGAATGGCGGCGGCCTCGTCTGGAGGCAGGGCATAGTTGGGCACATCCCAATCGTAATCACCGCCGGAAGTTTTGCGGTAAACCAGCACATGGGGCACACCACTGGCCCGTTTGAGTTCCTGGGCAAAGAGGATAGGCTGGGCGTTGTCTACGCTCTTGAGGAAAAAGGGCACGCCAGCCTCGTCCAGGCGGCGCATCCATTCATCCAGCCCGGCCGCGTTGCCACCCACACTGACGTGAAAGCCAATTTTGACGGTGGACATCTCTTGCCCCTGGGCGCGCAACTCATTGCGAATGGTGGCAAAGTCCAGGGTAGGGATGGGGGTGGGGGATGGTGTGGGGGTGATAAGGGGATCAGGTGGTGGGGTGATGGTGGGTTGGGCGGGGTCGGTGATGATGGGCAGGTAGACCTGGCCGGGGTAGGCGGCAGGTGGGGAGGATGGGGTGATGAGGGGTAGGGGTGATGGGGTGATGGTAAATACTGAGGTATCCGTTGGCACGGCCGTACTCGTGGCCGCGCTGTACGGTTCAGGTGTTGGTGTGACGGCGGGTGGGTATGGCGAAGGCACGGCCGTTTCCAAGACCTGCGCGATGGCGGTGGGCGGCGGTGGCAATAGGGTAGGTGTTGGTGTGGGGGAAGGGCGGCAGGCGGCGACGGCCGTGACCAGCAGAAGAATGAGAAAAAGGTGACAGGGTGCAAAGGTGACAAAGTGAGCCATTGTCACCCTGTCACCTTTGCACCTTGTCACCGTGTCACGGTCAGCCAACGGTGATCAACTCGCGGGTGAAGGAGGTCAGGCAGCGGTAGCCCGTTTCGGTGATGAAGATGTTGTCCTCAATGCGTACGCCGCCTTTGCCGGGGATGTAAATACCCGGTTCTACCGTGAACAGGTTGCCGGGACGCAGCGGGTCGGTATTCCCCTGCATCAGCGAAGGGGGTTCGTGCCCTTCAATGCCCAGCCCATGCCCGGTGCGATGGATAAAATACTCGCCATATCCGGCGTCATCAATCACATCGCGTGCGGCCGTGTCCACTTCTTCACACAATACATCGGGGCCGCTGGCCGCCACCCCTTGCTCGTTTGCCAGCTTCACCGCCTCATAAATACGCCGGGATTCCGTGTCAATCTCACCCACCGCAAAGGTGCGGGTGATGTCCGAAGAGTAGCCGTTTACGATGCAGCCCCAATCAATCACCAGTAAATCGCCGGCTTGCAGCCGCCGGTCGGTGGGCACGGCGTGGGGCGAGGCCCCATTTGGCCCGGTGGAGACAATGGGGCCAAAGGCAATACCATCCGCGCCGCCATCCAGTTGATAATGCCGCAATATTGCCGCCACCTGCTTTTCCGTCATACCGATCTTGATTTCGGGGATCAGCCGCTCAATGGCTCGTTCGGCAATAGCGATGGCTTTTTCGACGGCCGTGATCTCATCCACATCCTTCACACCTCGCAGTGCCATCAGGATCGGTTCGGCATGGGTGGTTTGCAACCCCGGCGCGTACCGTTTCAGAGCTTCGTATTCCAGCACGCGCATGTGTAGCGATTCCACCGCCAACAGATAATCGGCCAATTCCAGGTGGGCGCAGGCGCGCTGGAATGCGCCCGTGTACCCTTCCTCGTCCGTCCAATCAAAAATACGGTCGGGGCGGATGCCCGCGTCTCTGGCCTTCATCGCTTCCAGCACGGGGATGATGATGGCCGGGTCGTCATCGGCGGGGAAAAAGAGGACAACGGGGCGCTCGCTGAGGTGGGAATGGAGGCCGCTGAGGTATTCCATGTTCGGGCCAGGCACCACAGCCAGGCCATCCACGCCGTGGGAGAGCATTTCTCTGGTCAGTTTTTGCAAGCGATCTGTCTTCATAACTTGTCTCCTGAAGGGGTATTTTAACGCAGAGACGCGGAGGCGCAGCGAAAAACCTTCGCGTAACTTCGCCTTCTTCGCGGATGTTAATGGATTGAGGCGTCCAGTTCGATGAGTTGTATGCCAGCCTGGACGGATTCGCCCTGGGTGCAATGCACGGCCGTGACCACCCCACTATATGGCGCTTGAATCGGTATCACCATTTTCATAGATTCCAGCAAAATCAGCCGGTCGCCTTCGGCCACCGTGTCGCCAACATTGACCAGGATTTCGGTGACGACGGCAGGGATGGCGGCAGCAAGGGAAGCGTTTTCCTGGCTGCCATGCCCCCGTTCACGGATGCGTTCGGCGGTGAAGGCACGGCCGTTGACCCACAGTTGCCGTTTGTCTCCGTCTTTGTGCCCGGCCAACCGGATGCGCTGGCGCGTGCCGTCTGGCTGTGTCCATTCCAGCAGAGCAGTGTGGGTATCATGATGGAGCAGATGGCATACGGCCGTGAACCCATCCGCGATCAGGTGAATTTCGTCCCCCGACAGGGACCGCTGCCGGGTGGCCTCAAATTCCCGTTCGATGCCGTCAATCGCCAGTTTGAATTTTGCCATGCCCTGGTTGTAGCAGAAAAACGCGCCGCCTGCCAATCTGGAATTTGCCCCGCCGTGTGTATTGAGCGTGATTACACATCTGGCTCTTATCGGCGGCGATGGCAACCAGGGCGTGTGGCGGCAAAACGGGCAGGAGGGAATCGAGCAGTTGCCAGAGAGGGTCTGTTGCATCCGTTGCCACACCTTGCCAACTGGCGCGACGGCCGTAGGGCACATCGGCCACGACGATATCAATGGATTGCCCGTCCAGATTTTGTCGCAGCTCCTCTGGTCGCAGGGCATTGGCTGTGAACAGGCGCGTTTCAATGGGGTGCTGCGCCAGATTAAGCGCCAATTGCTGTTGCAGGCGGGCCGCACTTTGCAAAGCCTCTGCATGAGACGCTTTGCCGAATTGATGTTGCAGCGATTCAAGTTCGGTGATGCGGGTGTGCAGGCCAACGGCCGTGAGCAGCCCCAGGTTACGAGCAGCAAAAGAAAGCGCGTCCGCGTCAATGTCCGAGCCGATGATGGCCCGGATGTGCGGCCAATGCAGCCAGGCGCACACCGCCAGATGATACGCGCTGCCACAGCAGGGATCGTAGAGAGTGACGGGCGCGGTTAAGCCTTGTTTTTGACGGATAGCCAGACAGCGCAGAAAAATTTCGCTCATCAGCCGCACGGGGAAAACAGCCTGCCCTGGCGCGCCATAAAAGACACGGCCGTTGGCATAGTCGCTGTAATCCTGGTTGGAGGGGGTGAACTGGTAGGGCATCGTAAAACGTAGTCCGTAAGCCGTGAGCCGTAATTCGTTGATGCCCAGTATTTTGGCAGATTTTAGGGAATTGCAAAGGAGGGGAGAGGAGGGGACTGAGTAATTGATGCGCCAATCACTCAGTCACTCAATCACTTTTGTTGATTGCCGTGTGCAGGTCGGCCAGGAATTGCTCTTTGGGCAGGTTGTAGATGTTGGCCACGGCCGTGACCTCACAAAACGGAGCCACCGCGCAGCCCAGGCAGGCCAGACCGTACTGCCGGAAGATGACGGCCGTGTCCGGCCAGCGCCGTAGCACCTCATCTACTGTCATCTTGTCCAGTTCTTCTGATGGTGTCGCCATAAGTCACTCATCATGGGCACAAAAGGGTTATGCAGACATCCGATTTCTCAAACAACCTCTGGTTGCCGAAATCGGATGTCTGTCGGCTTCCATTCTCTATTTTTGAATCGAGCGCACGAAGGCAATAACATCCAGTAATTTGGCGTCATCCAACGCGGGATTGCCACCTTTGGGGGGCATGTCTACGCCGGTTGTATTGAGCGGATCGCTGGCTGGCCGGCCGGTTTTCAAGAACTCCAACATCTCGGCGTCGGTTCTTTCGCTCACAAAGGTGCTGGTGGTCAAATCTTTGCCCAGCCCCGTGACGCCTAACCCTTCCGGCCCATGGCAGGCTGAGCAAGTCCCCTGAAATAACGTTTGCCCCTCTTCTGCGTTACCGGCAGATGTGGCTTCCGCACGGGGGGCAACCGATGCCGTTTCATCATCGCCACCACTGCCACCGCCACAGCCTGCTAATGCCAGAGCTGCCGCTAAAATCAGGATGAGTAATAGAATTTGTTTTTTCATTGCATTGTTCTCCAATAAATTAGTTTCAAAAGTGGCGCGGTTGGAAACCGGCCATAGCAAATCTATCTTAATGAGGAGAGCAGCACGTAGGCGTGCGAACTCCTCAAGGTTAATGAGACATGGAATGTTCGTGCCCGCCCAACATGCCAGATTTGGCTAAAGTAAGGAGTTGGTCGAGAGTCACGGCCGTGCCGCCCCCTGCCGCGATCAACTCATCCGCCCCGGCTTCATCGGCCGCCGCCACCACCCCCGCACCCATCGGCGTCACAATCGTCTCGCTCAGTACATAAACGGCTTCATCACCTTTCACCCACTCCTCCGTCTCATGATCATGTACCCAAAACAGATGCACATCCTCTTGATGTTCAATGTGATACATCGCCATATCCTCAATGCTCTCAAACAGGCGTACATCCCCCGTTTTGGTGGTGTAGGAAGCAGCAAATTGCGGTTCGCTGATGATCATGCCGCACTGCACACATATGTCACGGCCGTAGGCAATCTCCGGCGGTGTGTCCAGGTTGTTGCCGGTGCAAGCGGTAAGAGCAAGTAAGAAGTATGCAGTGAGCAGTAAGCAGTAAGCAGTGAAGCGAATGACCAGGTTCTTCCCCAAACCTTCGCGCCCTTCGCGTTCTTCGCGGATCCCTTTCATAAATCACCTCGTTTGCTAAAAATGGCAAAGGCCACACCAAAAGTCACGATAATCCATAAGGCCAACAAGCCAACTAGCAGCAGCGGCAGGTTTTCGCCAAACTTGTAAACGGCGTATTGGCCCACTGGCCCCAGCGTGTCCAGCGTGGCCCGCAGGCTAAAAATGGCCCCCAATTTGAATACTTGAAGTGGATTCAAAATGAGCGCACTCCACAACACGGCCGGGCTGGGGCGGGCACTGATGGCAAAGCCAATCAATCCCAGGTCGCCTAAAAAGACAAGCGCCAGCCAGAGGATGAGGGCCGCACCGGAGGCGGCGGCGGCTTTGCGCGTCAGGCTGCTGATGATAAAACCCAGCCCCAACGCGGCCAGCGCCAACAGCAAGGAGAAACCCGCCAGTTGCAGGTAGATAAAAGTATTGCCGCCGCCGCCCATGCTCAACCCCAGACCGGCCAGCCCAAAACCAAGCGCCAACGCGGCCAGCACGGCCAGCGCCGCGCCCAGTGCCTTGCCAAAGAAGAGTTCACCCCGGCTGATGGGCTGAGCCAACAGGTAGAGCAGCGTCCCGCGTTCCCGGTCGGCGGCAATGGCCCCCGCGCCCACGCTCAGCCCAATGAGGGGCACAAAGAGCAGCAGAGCGTTGATCAGGCTGGCGGCGGTACGGCCGAAGCCACCCAGCCCGCTATATCCCGCGGATGCCAGCCCGGCGCGTGACAGAGCCAGCGCCAGCCCGGCAAAACCGAGGCCGTACAGCCATAACCACTTATTTCGCAGCGCCTCGCGCAGTTCGCGTTGGGCAATGGCCCAAAGTAGTGTGAGTTCCATGTTGTTATCCATGTGTAGGACGATTTTGAAAATCGTCCTACAACTTATTGCTCAATCTCAAAATCCATGACCTGAATGCCGTTGTCGTTGAGTGTCTGGATCAGGTTCATCTTCTGGCCGTTTTGGACGCGGGTGACAATGCTGCCACGGCCGTTCAAATGCGCCTTCAGGCCGATTTCTTGCAGGTGCGCCAGGGCAAACGGCCGTGCCCCTTCCGACACCCATACCGCCATCTCCACTTCCGGCGCAAAACGGGCGCGTAGCTCATTAGCAGGCAACGTTTCCGCCAGTTGCCCCTGTTCCAGCAGCAGCACCCGGCTGGCTAACGCTTCCACCTCTTCCAGCCGATGCGAGGCAAAAACAATAGTCTTGCCCGCCTGCCGTAAGCCGATGAGCAGTTTCAGATAATCGCGCCGGGCCTGGGCGTCCAGGCTGGCGGTGGGTTCGTCCAGCAGCAAGACCGGCGGCTCATCCAGCCGGGCGATGGCCAACGCCAAACGCTGCTTCAGGCCACCGGAGAGCGCGGGTACCGGCTTCTGGCTGTGTTCGGCCAGACCAAGTTGATCTAGCAATAGAGGGATGCGCGCCGGGTCCGCTTTTTTGAGCCGGGCATAGAAGTGCATCGTGGCCGAGACGTCCCAATCGTAAAAAACGGCTTCCTGCGGTACATAACCGATGCTGCGCCGGGCATTTTTACCATCGCGGTGGCTGTCACGGCCGTTCACTTCAATCTGCCCCTCAAACGTTATCAGCCCTAGGATGGCCTTGAGCAGGGTGGTTTTACCAGCCCCGTTTGCCCCCCAAAGGGCGATGGCGTCGCCGGTTTGGGCGGTGAAGGAGATGTCTTGTAAAGCGTGAACTTTGCCGTACCGTTTGCTGACATGGGCCACTTGCAACGGCGTTTCTGCTAAAGGTGAGGAAGAATTGTTCATAACATGTACCTGAGAGGGTGGGGGTGTCGGTTTTTCAGAGCGGCGGGGCATGGCAAAATAAGCCAGGCCGCCACAAAAAGCGCCCAGCAGGATGAGGGCCACGGCCGTGCCTAACAACGGCCAGACGGATGGCGGGGGAGGCGTAGCAAAGGCGGGGATCTCACCTGGCTGCACCAGTGGCGTGGGGTCGCTCAATTTGGGCTGCGGCCGGATGATGGGGAAGGATTGCCCGGCAAATTCGATGGCCTGCGCCGCCGGGCTGTAGGCCAGCAGCCGCAGCCGGGGTTCCTGATCGGTCAGGTTTTCATAGAAGCGTTCAGAGGTGTAGGCGGTGTCCCCCAGCCCATCACCATCGGCGTCGAAGCCTGTGTAATCGCTCCAAAAGTTGCCCTGCCAGTTGTTGACGCCGGGTGTGCCGCCGCCTTGCAGGGTCATTTGGGAAACGTTTTCCCAGAAGGTGTTGCCTGTAAAATCGTTGCCTTTGACGGCCGGCTGCACTATGACGCCCACATCGTTAAAGGCGATGATGTTGTCTTCAAAACGGCTATAACTTTGCGGATAAAACGGCGTGCCGTCCAGAAATATGCCACTGCCATTGTCTACCAGCACGTTACGTTGCACCAGGACATTACTGGCATCCTTAAAGCCTAACGCATAGCCGCTGGGGCCGCGCTGCCCGATGATGAGATTATCGGTGATGACCACATCGTCAGAATACATGGCATACGTGCCCACCGAGTTGTGGCGCAACTGGTTGCCGATGATCTGGATGTTGTCCGTGTACATGAGGTGGATACCGTAACGGCCGTTGCGAATCACATTATGGCGAATGGTTACGCCAGACGAATACCACACTACCACATCGCGTGTTTCGTGGATGACATTGTCTTCCAGGATAACACCCGAACTGTACCAGATGCGGATGCCGTCACCTTTGCGGGCTGCGTCATATTCGGCTTTACCGGTGATGTCGTTGCTGCGTATCACCGCACCTTCCCCATCGGCCACATAGACGCCAAACAAAACATCTTCTAGCCGGTTGTTGGCAACTACGGCGCGCGGGGCGGCAACCGTGATCCCGGCGTGGTTGCGGTCGGGTTCGCTGCCGCTGCCACGTACCAGGAAACCGTCAAACTGGACATCGGGCGCCGTAATGACAACAACGGCACCTTCACCCTGCCCATCAATCACCGGCCAATCCACGCCGCGGAGGTTGACGGGTTTGTCCACGGTCAGAGCGGGGTAAACGCCGCCGTGTACTTCAATCGTATCACCGGGTTGGGCTTCGGCCAGGGCAGCGGTAATGGTGGTGTAAGGGCCATCCGGGGAGACGATCCAGGTTTGTGATTGGGCGGCTGCCGCTTGGGCAGCGACGGCCGTGCCACCCGCCAACCACCAGATTCCCCAACAAATGCTCCCAACCAGGAGGATGACCCGTGCTGTGTGTGAAAATTTCATGATGAGGGGGTGGGCACGGCCGTTTTCATCCGTTCCCGCGCATCTTGCACCGGCTTGTAAGCACGCCGATGAAACCAGAGACCAACCAGCACAACGGCGACGGCCGTCAGCGTCAGGTAAAAACCAATCTCAAACTGCCCCACCGTGGCAAACTGCGCCACCACACCCCGGCCGATAATGGGTGGCGTAAACGGCTCAATTGCCCCACCAAGAGCAGAGTTCGGGTCAATACTGTGGCCGTACTGGTACAAAATCCACCACAAATCAGCTACAAACACCAGCGGAAACAGGATAGCTGGCAGGGCGAGTACGGCCGCCCAACGATTATGCACAAACACCCCGGCCATCAACAGCAGACCCAACGTCACAATCGAAATTACCGAAATCGAGCGTTCCAACTGTCCGCCTTCGTCTAACACCGGCATCCCCAGATAATGGTTCAGGGCATCAATCTCGCGCATATCCCCTTCCAACCGGTTCACATACACATCCACATGCAGCCCATCCGGGTACTGCGGCGCTTCCATCGTCATGCTCCAATAGGGCAGGAACATGGAAACTACCAGCAGTAACGCCCCGACCATCAGCAAAGCACTGGGTAACAAATAGTCCATTAAGCGGCGGGTACTGCCATCCGGTAGCACCACCTGTACGTCTGAATCAAACATGACACACCTCGTGATCCGTGACCCGTAATCCGTAATCGGTCTTCGGATTACGGATTACGGAGTACGGATTACGTCTTACTCGTTCGGTTCCACTAAGAAGTAACCAAGCATTTCCAGATGCAACGCCGAGCAGAACTCGGTGCAGTAATAAGTGAACGTGCCGGATTGGGTAGCGTCAAACTCAATCGTTTGTGTCTCGCCCGGTTCCAGGCTGAGGTTGATGTTGTAGCCGGAGAGGGCAAAACCGTGCGTGGCGTCGCGGGTCGTTTCCATATTGGTCAAATGCCAGATCACGTGGTCACCTTCTTTCAGCTCAATCCGTTCCGGGGTGAAGTGGGAGCGGATGACGGCCATCCAGATTTCCACATTGTTCCCATCCCTTTCCACTCGCGCCTGGGAAGGATCGGTGACGGCGTTGGGGTCTACGCTCATCGTCTCCGGGTTCCAACCAATTTCCGGGTACACTTCAAATGGTTCTAGTTTGTCAGCGCTGATGATTTGGGCATAGTGCGGCTCGGCCATGCCAATGGGCATGTCATAGAGTAGCTTCATCTGGTCACCGGTGCGGGAGGTGTCCACCAGTTGGAAGTTTTGCGGCAGCAGCGGCCCCACGTTGGCGAAGCGGTCAATGCTCCACTTATTCAGGGCGACCACATAATTGCCGTCCGGGCTGGCCGTGTCACCTTCGGCGGCGGCAATATGGCCGATGTTGTAATGTACGGGCAATTTCTGTACCAGCGTCCAACCCTCTTCCGGGTTTAAGTCATCATACGGGCCACCCAACGTCCAGCGGGCGACGGCCGAATCCAGGAACAGCGAGGTGTAAGCGTAACCTTTGTCATCAAAGACGGTGTGCAGCGGGCCAAGTCCCAACTCCACCTGCGCTTCCATGCTGGCGTCCAACGGGATAACCGGCACGCCGTAAACATCGGTGTCCAGACCACCGGCTTCAATGGCTGCCAGGATTTTTTCAACGGAGTAGATAGTGACATGTGGGTCTAGTTTGCCGCCGACAACCACATACTCGCCGCCGGGAGTGACGTCAGAACCGTGGGGGCTTTTTGGTTCGGGGGTGAAGTAAAGCAGGTTTTCGTCAATGGCTGTTTGCAAGCTGATGACGGCGATGCCGTTGATCATGTCGTAATTACCGGCATTGAACACTTCCTCGGCCGCTTTCCAATTGATGATATGCAGATAGTCGGTGTCGTTTTGAGAAGCGCCCGCTTCAAAAGGGGGATTTCCCAGTTCTACGCCACCGGTGGCCATTTCGGTATTGAAAGAGTTGCAGAAAATCCAGCCATCACTCGGCCCTTTGCCGGCGTCACACAGGTCTTGCCAGTAAGGGGGCAGTTCAATCTGGAAGGATTTCGATTCGTCTACGCGCCCCGCCACTGCATCAAATTTCCAGAAGGTGATGAGGCCGCGATATTGGGCTTCGTAATCATCCAATGAGGCATATTCCCAACCGATGGGGGCGGCATATTGCGGCCCTTCAATCACGTACTCGGTGTTGGGGGTGACAAACGCGCCGCCATGATCGTTGATGGCGTTGGGGTTCTTGATGAGTTGTTTGGTTTCAAAATCGCGCAAGTCAATGACGGCTAACCGGGC
>CAYXUZ010000056.1:10804-13001 GCA_964467705.1 uncultured Ardenticatenaceae bacterium
CATTGATGAAGAGGAAGTCACCGTTGTATTCACCATTGGTCTCGGAGATGGAGGGGTGATGGGTGTCGCCCCAGAAGAGGGGATGTTCTTCGTCTATAAAGCCGCCGGCCAACACTTCGTCGCTGGAGCCGCCATAACCGTACCCTTGCCAGGGTTCGGGCGTAAAGACGCCGATGACTTTCAATATGCGCATGGAAGGCACGCCGATGACCAAGACCTGCCCACCTTGCCCGCCAGAGGCAAACATGATGTAGGGATCATACTGGCCGGTGGGCATGTAGGTCTTAAGAGCGGCGTACACATCGTCTGGGGTGAAGCCGCGCTCCTGCGCCAGGGTGGCCGCATCGGCCGACAACCCTTCGCCGGCGGCTTCTGTGCTGCCATTTTCCTGGGTTTGGCCTTCTTCTGAGCGGTCACAACTGGCGAGTAAGCCGATAGCCAGAATAATGACCAACAGGCCAAGCAGCCCTAATTTGTGTTGATAAAACCATTCTTTTGTCATTGTTCTTCTCCTGTTTTGGGGAAATTGGTAAACGGTGATCGGTAATCGGTTTGCCGCACGGCCGTTGCCAAATTCCTGTGAATTGTGTGATTAGTAAGGGGGGATGGTGATTGGAGATTACAAACAATCAATCCCTATTTTGCAGAACATTACAGGAGAAAATGGGGGGCGTCTTTGCAAAAGTGCAAATTATCACAAACTGACAATTGACAATTGATAATTGATAATTACCAATTGTCAACGACGAATGACCGGCTCCAGGTCTTCGGCAATGACCACCAGGTCGTGTGGTTTGCAGAGGGTGACGCGCTTGCGGCTGGATTTAACGATGCCGTCTTGTTCCCATTTGCTGAGGATGCGGCTGACGTTGTAGAGGTTGGTGCCGGTCATTTCGGCCAGGTCTTGGCGGGTGAGGGGCATGTTGATGCGCACGCCTTCGGGCGATTTCTGACCGAATTGGCGCACCAGTTGCAGAATGGTGCGGGCGATGCGCTGCTCCACGCGCTGTGTCACCAGTTGGTGATACCGCTCTTGCAGGCTGGCAAAATGGTTGGCGATGAGTTCCATGCCGTTGATGGCCAGTTGGGGGTAACGCTGCATCAGTTGGCGGGTGGTAAGGTTGTCCCAGGCCAGGGCGTGGCACTCTTCCACCGCTTCGGCGGCGATGGGGTAATCCATATTGCTGAGGACGACGATGATACCCAGGCCATCGCCGGGGCCGATATAGTTGACGATGACCTGGTGGCCTTCGGGGTTAATTTGGGTGAGTTTGGCCCGACCTGCGACGAGGATGTAGAAGGTAGTGGCCGGTTCGCCCTGGTGAAAGAAGAATTCACCCTGGCGGATGTGGCACGGCCGTGCTTGTTCCACTACCACCTGACATTCGTCCGGTGACAGACCCTTGAGAAAGGAGCAGCGGCTCACGATGGAAAGCGTGGGTTCGAGCGGGTTCATCTGCCCGAAATGTTATCACGGAACACGGGAGGGGGGTATGGGAAGCCAGTGATTCCCATCTGCTTTGCTGCCCCGAAATCACTGCTTCGTGAGCGTTGGTTCCGGTTCTGGTGGCAGAAAGGTGATTTCCAGAATGCCGTTCTGTAATGCGCCGCCGCCCGCCCGCCGTTTGGCCAGGACGGTAGGCAAGATCATCTCCCGTTTGAAGTTGCCGATGGTGATGAACATCTCGTCGCCGCGTTTGCGCAGTTTCACGTCGCTGCCGGTGACAAAGGGCATGGAGAGACGCATGATGCAGCTTCCGTCGGGCAGTTCTTCAATTTCCTGTAACTTGCCGCGATAAAAAACCTGGCAGGGGTCGTTGTCGCCAAAACAGTCAGCAGCCAGCCGAGACAGAGCCTCTGTGCCTACTACTTCGTGGTCGTAATAGGGCGCATACCAGAGAGGGAGGGGGGCGAAGTTGGCTTCGATCATCTCCAGGTATTTGGCCTGGATTTCGCGCCGTTTCTGGTAAAAGTCGCCTTCGCCCAGGTTTTCGGGCAGGATGCGGTTGATGATCACACTGTCTACGGGATAGTTGAACAGGCCCAGGTAGCTGACGGCGCGTTCGGCTTCGCGCATGACCATTTTTTCGGGCTGCAAGACGACGCGGTAGCTGCTGATTTCGGGGTCACTGAGGGTTTGGCGTAGTTCGGCGGTGGCGTCATCCAATTTTTCCAGCGCGTCCAGGATTTCTACGGG
>CAYXUZ010000056.1:13011-34055 GCA_964467705.1 uncultured Ardenticatenaceae bacterium
TGTTGTTCTTGACGAGAATCGCTGGGCACACGAGCATTGAGGAAACGGCCGGCAAACGGCCGTATCGCCTTCATCACCCCCGTCCGATAGCGCGACAGGTGACCAGCATACCAGCGGAAGGTGTCCGGCATGGTCAGTAGACGGATCGTTTCGCCGGTGGGGGCAGCGTCTATGATCACGCGGTCAAAGTGGCGCTCTTTGGCCTGTTTGTTGATGTGCAGCAGGCTGACAATCTCGTCCATGCCGGGGAAGGCGGAGAGTTCATCGGCCACCACTTTGTTCAGTTTGTCCCCTTCCCGAATCATGTTGGAGACGAAACCTTGCAGCACGTCCCAATAATTCACGATGTCGGCGACGACGCTGATTTCCTGTGCCCACAGGTTGGGAGCAATTTCGATGGGTTTGGCGTCCAGAGGACGGTCGAAGGAGTCGGCCAGACTGTGGGCGATGTCGGTGCTGGCGACCAGGGTTTTGTAACCAAGTTGGGCGGAGCGCACGGCCGTTGCTGCGGCCACCGTTGTCTTTCCTACTCCACCTTTACCCAAATAAAGAATAATGCGCATTGTGTTCTCCGTAGGTCATCAAGATAATGGGAATACGTGATATGACCTGCTGCGGTTGTGATGGTGGGGATTTTGCCGGGAACGGCCGTTGGATGCAAGTGCCCAAGTTTCATGTGTCAGGTGTCAAGTAACGTGACACATGACACATGGTGCATGACACATGAAACTTGACACATCCCCACCTGGTATTAAAATCTGGCCGTTCGCGTCCGGGAGTTGTGTTTTAGGGACTCGTGGGGGCAGGCCAGGGAGCCGGATTACACCAACGGGAACCAGACCACAAACCTGACAAAAGTTACAACCGATAGGAGGTCGGAAACCATGAAACGTTCGCTGATTTTAGTTGTTGTATTGTTCCCGTTATTAGGGTTGGCCGCGTTGCTGCACACGGCCCGCCTGCAAGCCAGCCCACCCGCGCCCAGCCAGGGCAGCGTTACCTTCACCGTCAACAGCACGGTAGATGCCACTGATGTGAATCCGGGTGATGGGGTGTGTGAGACGGCCGTAGGCAATGGCGTCTGTACGCTGCGTGCGGCCGTGCAAGAAACTAATGCCTTGATTACTACAGACACTATTATTCTTCCCACAGGCACATACACACTAACTATACCCGGCACCAATGAAGATTTAGCTGCAACAGGTGATTTAGATCTCACAGGTGAGTTAACACTTGTTGGGATGGACGATTCTATTGTGGATGCAGACCAACTAGATCGAGTCTTTCACATTCTGAGTGGGGCAAAAGTTACCATTTCGGATATTACAGCTCGCCATGGCGCTACTTCAAATACAAGTGGGGGTGGTATATTAAATAGCGGTACAACGACGATATTAGGAAGTGCTATAACCGATAATCAAACCATGACAGGATTCGGTGGGGGTATCGTGAATACCGATGCTGGCGTCTTAACCATTACCGATACTATAGTTGATAACAACATCAATTTGTTCGGGCAATATGGAGGCGGTATTCAAAACTCTGGTTTATTGAGGCTGGTTAACAGTAGCATAAGTACCAACAACGTAAACAATGGCTCGATAGGAACAGGGGGTGGGATATTCAATACTGGAAACTTAATTGTTGAGAACAGTGTATTTTTGGAGAACTACAGTGGTTTTCGTGGTGGTGGGATCGCTAACAGTGGTGTATTTACGGTAAACAATAGTACATTTAGCGATAATTCAGGGGAAGGTGGGGGCATATATAACTCATCCTATCAACTTTCAACCATTACAATGACGACATTTAGCAACAATGTGGGAGGTGGAATTAGTAATGAAGGTAATCTGGTAATTGCCAATGTATTTTTGGAAAACAACAATGGAAGTGCTATTCGTAATAGTGGAATATTAACCATAACAATGGGTTTGTTCACTGGAAATTCAAATTCATCTGGTGGTGGTATCTATAATTCTGGTTCTCTGGCGATCTCTGATAGTCATTTTGAACAAAATATAGCTGCTTCAGAAGGTGGTGGTATCTATAGCTCCAATGGTGTAGTTACACTTTTTAACAGCACCCTCTATAACAATTCAGCGAATTATGGAGGAGGTGTATCAAATGGAGAGGCAACAATGCACATTGTTGGCAGCACCTTGTATCATAATAGTGCTGATGTCAAAGGTGGTGGCATTTATAACTCCCGTGCTTTTTGGCCCGGCGTTCTTATGATTACAAATACGACTCTCTATACTAATAGTGCACCTATCGGTGGTGGAATTTCAAATGAGGGTGGTCATGTTTACAGTGTAAATAATACGGTGTACAGTAATGTTGCTAATTCTGGCGGTGGGATTAACAATGCAGATGATGGTCTGGTACAACTAACAACCACAATCATTGCCAATCACTTAACTGGTGGAGATTGTGGGGGAAACGCCATTATTACATCGGCTGGTTACAACATTGCCAGTGATAGTAGTTGTAATCTTATAGAGGATGGCGATATGCCTGATACCGATCCGGTGTTGGGCCCACTTCAAGATAATGGAGGAGCTACCTGGACTCACGCTTTAATGCCAGGCAGCCCTGCCATAGACGCAGGACATGATTTGGCTTGCCCGGCAACGGATCAGCGCGGGATACCAAGACCGCTTGGTGAACACTGTGATATTGGCGCTTACGAATACAGCCCCGTCTTGGTTGCTCTTGATGACGAAGCGGTAACGCAACCCAATATACCCCTTCTCCTTGACGTGTTAGCAAACGATATACCAGGCACAAATGGTGACCCAATGTTAGTCAGCGTGGGCGAGCCAATGAGCGGCACGGCCGTGATCACCAATACCTTCATCCTTTACACCCCCGACCTGGATTTCACCGGCACAGACCATTTCACCTACACCATCACCGACGGCGTGGTCACAGACACGGCCGTCGTCACCGTTACTGTTCAACCTCTGACTGCGCCAACGGCCGTAGATGACACCGCCGAAACTAATCAAAATGAACCGGTCTTGATTGATGTGCTGGCAAATGACGTTCCCGGCAGCAGCGGCGACCCCGTGTTGGTCAGTGTGGGCGAACCGGGGAACGGCACGGCCGTCATCACCGACACCTTCATCCTCTACACCCCCGCCCCAGACTTTTTTGGTACGGATACGTTCACGTATACAATTACGGATGGGGTGTTGACGGACACGGCCGTTGTCACCGTCACCGTCCTACCTGTTGATGACCAAACGTACATTTACCTGCCGGTGGTGCTGAAACCGGAAGAATAACCTCTTATGGAGTTGAGAGATTGGACAAGAGTAATCTCCCAATCTCTCAGTCTCCCCATCTCCAATCCCATGCCTCAACCTAAAAAACGCAAAATCAGTGATGAAGCAGTCGTCGAAACCATTATTCAGTTATGTACGGCCGCCGGGCCAGACGATAAAGTCCGGCCGGAAGATGTGGCCATGGAGCTATACCCCGAAGATTGGCAATCGCTCAGCAAGCGCATTCGGCTGATTGCCCGGCAGTTGGCCGAAGCCGGTCATATTGACATTCTGCGCAAAGGAGAAATCGCCGACCCGGGCGATTTTAAGGGAGTGTACCGGCTAAGGATTAGCCGGGCGTTTTGGGAAGCGGGGTAATGGTCAATGGTCAATTGATAATTGGCAATTTTCAATTGACCATTGACCATTGAAGGACGCCCCAACGGCCGCTGGTGACCCAATTGGCGTCTTGTGCATTCAGGGTGGTTAGCTGGTCGGGGCTTAGTCCCGCCAGCACGTTTGATTTGCAGACGCGCAAGAAGAGAGTGGGGGTGGGCAAATAGCTGACCACGTTGGCAAACGGGGTAGTGAAGGGCCAATGGGCGTCGCCCAGAGCACGGCGATAATTGGCGTCCCCTTTGCTGATGACCAGGTCGGCCTGAGCCAACTCGCGGCGGAACTCATCGGGCATCTGCCAGAGCGGATGCGGGGAAGTCATAAAGGGGTGGGTGTGGGTGTGCAAACGGCCGTCCGCCTGCGCCTTTACCAACCGTTCTCCCCACAAACGTACTGGTTCCGCCTCCATCGCACATAAAACATCCAGCGTATGCGCCAGGTCTTGCAGCGTGGCATCAGAGACGAAAGTGGGGAACATTTTCAGGTGTAAATGCACCTGCCCCGCTTTGCCGCAGGTCAGTAAATAATCGGCCAGCATCAGGTCGGCCAGCAGTTCCGGGCCGGCATTGTCAATCAGGATGTCCAGCCGGATTTGCTCAAGAGAGTATAGAAGGTCGGTCACGGCCGTGCCCTCATCCACCAAT
The DNA here is from genome assembly GCA_964467705.1 of uncultured Ardenticatenaceae bacterium. Classification (GTDB taxonomy): domain Bacteria; phylum Chloroflexota; class Anaerolineae; order Promineifilales; family Promineifilaceae; genus CAADGU01. Next base: position 17,318 of record CAYXUZ010000056.1, read on the forward strand.
ACATGGGCCAGCTTGGCCTTGTCATCCGTATGGTCGGGTTTTTCGGCCGCGTCTGTCCCCCACAGGCTCAGGTCTATCTGATTCCCCCACAACGCGCCTGATAACAATCGCCGGAAAAGGCCCTCTTGCCAACCGGCGTTTTGAGCCAGTACCAATTCACGTGAGAAAGTGTGTACGGCCGTTAACCCCTGCCGCAACGCCTCTTCTTTTTGGGCGCGGTACGGGTCCAGGCCGGTATGAAAATAATCCACCGCTTCGATGATACGGCGGAAGAAATATGTTTCGGCAAAAAACCAGGGGATTTCCAGCCAATTCTGGCTGCGGTAACGGTCAATGGCGGGCTGCCAGACGGCCGTGTCGGGGGCGTCGGTGTCGGTCAACGGCCGTATCAGCGCATACGGCATTTCGTCAATGAGAGATTCAATGGTGGCTACAGCCACATTGGGCAGACCATTTTCCCGCAACACCCGCCGCGCAATGTCTGGCAGCCGCCGTTTAATCGTATCTTCGGCAAACGAGCCTCTATCCGCGCCCCGCAGCGGCGGCGGTACCGGCAATTTTGGTCTGGTTGGCATACTACTGTGGCGATTGTTTGCTACCAGACATCCGATTTCGGCAACCAAAGGTTGCTAAAGAAATCGGATGTCTACCCAGCCAATTACACTTTATAAGCCACAATCAACCCATCACGAATGGGAATCAATGACGTGATCCAGTTGGGGCTGGTGGTGATGCGGTGGGTAAACTCGCGCACGCCGAGCGTGGCAGCATCGTTATTTGTGGCATCCCACACCCGTTCATGCCAGATCATGTTATCAATAATTAACACCCCACCGGGGCGTAGTTTGGCTTCAATCACCGGCAGCGAATCGGGGTAGCCAGGTTTGTCAATATCGTTAAAAATCAGGTCAAATGGCCCCTCTGTCTGGCGCAAAACGCCCACCGCTTCGCCGGTGTGGTATTGGATAAGGCCATCAAATCCCAAAGTGGACAGGTGCGCCTGGGCCATCTGCGTCAGTTTCTCCTCCCAGACCACATGATGTACCACGCCGCCGCCGTTTTCCTGCACAGCGCGGGCAAACCAGGCGGTGGAGTAGCCGTAGCCCGACCCCAACTCAAACACCCGCCGCGCTCCGATCATGCGCGCAATCTGGTAACACAACTGCCCGGACGCTGGTCCCACAATGGGAAAGCCGTGCTCCTGGGCATATGCCTCCATGCGCTGCAATTCGGACGGCCGTGCCGGAACTAACCCATCCCCATACACCTCCACCTGTGTCTTATAATCGTACTCCATTGTTTTGTACCTCAGTCAAAACCTTCGCGTTTCTTTGCGCCCTTAGCGGATCACTCCTCCCGCTGCTGAAAGCCATCGCCATCCTGCATCAACTCAATCCGGTTGCCAAAGGGGTCAAACAGATGGCCGCGCTGCCGCCCCGGCACCATCGTGTCCAGTTTGAAGTTGAAACCGGCGGCATTCAACTTTGTCGCCAGACCCGCCAGATCACGTACCAGAAAAGCCGGGTGCGCTTTGGTGGCCGGCACAAAGTTGGCTTCAATACCCAGGTGGAGTTGTACACGGCCGTGACCAAACCAGCACCCACCCCGCCCCTGCAAAGCCGCCGGTTTCGTAATCTCCGGCAGCCCCAACAGGTCGCCATAAAAGCGTCGCGCCGCCTCTTCCCCACCCGGCGGCATCGCTATCTGCACATGATCCAGCCCCACAATTTCCATAGTAGCTCCTCGCCTTACACATACCCCGTCAACGACATACCACCCACCGCAATGAGCAGAAGGAGGGCACTGATACGGCCGTTGCGGGCCAGTTTCACCTGCAACACCGCCATCTCTGCCAGCTTTTCCGGCGGCGGTGGCCCCTGGCTGGCAGCCAATTCCTGCCCTAATTTCGCCGCCCGTGAGGTCAGCCGCCCAGTGGCAAATGCGCCGTGCAAAAAAGCCGCTATCCCGGCCAATGCGCCAATGGAAAGGGCGATACCGGCAAGTGTACTGATCCATTCCATGCTGAAATGATTGGAGCGCACATCAAACAGGTAGAGACCAGAGAGGGTGGTGAGCAAGGCAACAATCGTCATAAATGTGGACAATCTACCCGGCCCCGCCATACGCTGCATCACCTGGCCCCCGGCCGGGCCAGATTGTTGCACGGCTGGGGTCACAAAACCCGCCAACATAAACGCCCCACCGGCCCACGCCACCCCACTCAAAATATGAATCACCCGCATAATCAGAACCAATGTCATTTGAAAGTCCTCCTGATTTTTCGTAAACCGTAATCCGATTGGTTTCGGATTACGGTTTACGGGCTTCGGATAACGGATTACCGTGTTAACTTCCGGTACGTAATCCGATGCGGCCGGTCGGCGGCGTCGCCCAGCCGTTGCCGCCGGTCTTGTTCATATTCACTGTAGCTGCCATTAAACCAGCGCACCTCGCTGTCCCCTTCAAAAGCCAAAATGTGAGTGGCAATCCGGTCTAAAAACCAGCGGTCATGGGAAATAATCAGCGCACAGCCGGCAAAATTCGCCAGCGCCTCCTCCAACGCCCGCAGTGTATTCACGTCCAGGTCATTGGTTGGTTCGTCCAGCAGCAGCAGGTTCGCGCCCGACTTGAGCAACTTCGCCAGATGCACCCGGTTGCGCTCGCCGCCGGAGAGGTCGCCTACCCGTTTTTGCTGGTCGCTGCCACCAAAATTAAAGCGCCCCACATACGCCCGCGAATTCATGCGCCGGTCGCCCAACACCAGATTGTCCTGCCCATCGGATATCTCTTGCCACACCGTTTTGTCGGCATTCAAGTCATCGCGGCTCTGGTCCACATAGGCAAACTGCACGGTATCACCCACACGCAGGCTGCCGCCATCGGGCTTTTCCTGGCCGACGATCATGCGGAAAAGGGTGGTCTTGCCCGCCCCGTTCGGGCCAATGATACCCACAATCGCGCCGGGTGGGATGTCAAAGGTCAGGTTTTCATAGAGCAGCCGGTCGCCATACCCTTTGCGCACATCTTCGGCGCGAATCACAATGTCACCCAGGCGGGGGCCGGGCGGAATGTAAATTTCGCGCTCCTCGTTGGCGTGTTCAAAGTTCTCATTGAGCAGGTCGTTGTAGCGGTTAATGCGCGCCTGGGATTTGGCGTGGCGACCTTTGGGAGACGTGCCAATCCATTCCAATTCACGCTGCAACGTTTTGATGCGGGCGCTCTCTTTTTTCTCTTCTCGCACCAGCCGGTCTTGTTTTTGTTGCAGCCAGGAGGAGTAGTTGCCCTTCCAGGGGATGCCCCGGCCGCGATCCAATTCCAGAATCCAACCGGCCACATTGTCCAGAAAGTAACGATCATGGGTGACGGCGATGACGGTGCCGGGGTATTCTTGCAAATGCCGTTCCAGCCAGGCCACCGATTCGGCGTCCAGGTGGTTGGTGGGTTCATCCAGCAGCAGGATGTCTGGCTGTTGCAGCAGCAGGCGGCAGAGGGCCACCCGCCGCCGTTCGCCGCCGGAGAGGATGGCAATGGGCGCATCGCTGGGTGGGGTGCGCAGAGCGTCCATGGCCAGTTCCAGGCGGCTGTCTAAATCCCAAGCGTTCAGATGATCGAGTTTGTCTTGCAGTTTGCCCTGTTCTTCGATGAGGTCGTTCATCTCCTCATCGCTCATCGGCTCACCAAATTTCAGGTTGATGGCGTCATAGGCTTTCAGAGCGTCTACGATTTCCTGCGCGCCTTCTTCGACTACTTCGCGCACGGTGCGGGTTTCGTTGAGCAGCGGTTCTTGCTCCAGGAAGCCAATGGTGTAGCCGGGGGAGAGAATGGTTTCGCCAATGTACTCCTGGTCTACACCGGCCATGATGCGCAGCAGGCTGGATTTACCCGCCCCATTCAACCCCAGGACGCCAATTTTTGCGCCGTAGAAGTAGGAGAGGGAGATGTCTTCGAGGATTTTTTTATTGGGTGGGACAACTTTGCCCACACCGATCATAGAGTAGATGATTTTTTTGTCGTCTGTGGTCATATGTTCTCGGCTTTACAGGGCGGATAGCGCCTGGGCAAATTGCTCCACATTGTCTACTGTTGCCGCGCGGCGCACCAATAGTCGCAGGTCGTCCAGGTTATCTATCTGCTTTAGCTGCTCCTGGAATGTTGTTTCCGGTACTTGCAGGCGTAGTTGCAGCAGTTCCGCAATATTCTGACGCATTGCTTCTTCCATTCCTTGTTGCATTCCCTCTTGAAATATCTCTTGTGTTATCGTATTCATTAGCTTTTTGCCTTGCTCCCCTTGTTGTAATAAGGCTCGTTGTAAATCTTGCCTTTTGATTTTTCCGGTAGCGCTACTCAAATAATACAGAATTGTGCGAATATATTCCAATCCGGTACGTTGCTCACGTAACTGAAAAATCAATGTGATCAGGTTGTCTAGCTCTTCTCGCAGGTGGGGATTGAAAATAGCTCGCAGCACCGACAGGCTCACCCGAAGCCAGATTTGCCCTTTTATCTCTTCATCGGACAGGTGAGAGAAGTCGCTCAGATGGTATTGGAAGTCGGGTTGATACGGCCGTAACCCCTCCGGCATGTTCAACAAGCTAAAAAAATCCGTTGGTGTCTGCCATGCTCGCTCTCCATGATAAATAACCAGGGGGATAATGGCAGATAACGCCTGCCCTTCTTTCAATTGTCGTTCCCAAAAACGTACCAGATAACGGAGCAGTTGGAAGATGACCAAGGGATCAGGATAGCTTTTGTGTTCAAAGAGAAAGTAGATGTAGGCGGTTTGTCCACCGTGCAACCGTACCTGGTAGATGATGTCACTCTGGTGTGCCTGCATTTCCTCATCCACAAACGACCCGTCTTGCAGATTCATTTCTGAGAGATCAAGAAGTTGGCGGAGTTCGTCTGGCAGATATGATTCCAGGTAATCACGGGCGATCTCGATCCGGCCGAAACTTTCGCGGAAGAAACGGTCGTGGGGATTTTGAACAGTCACAGGTTTAAACTACTTTGGCGTGTAACCAGGCGATGGCTTCGGATTCGTTGGTAAAGAGTTTGAAGTTGCCACCCCCTTGCACGGCCAGGGCGGCGCGTACCAGGGCGGCAACGGTGGAGTTGTTGGTGAGCACGGCCGTGTACACCAGGTGTGCTTTGGGATGGCGGCGGACTTTGACGGCCGTGCGCACCGCCTCAATGGAAACCGTGTTTAAATCTCGCATATCGTACAGTCGTTTCACCGGCCCGGTGTAGGTATCCATTTCTACCAGGGAAGATAGGTACCAATCCTCAACCGTTTCTGGCGACGTATCGGTTACATGCACAACCAGAATGTTGCCCGGCAATGGGTATCGCGTAAGGGTGCTTTGTCCCATAAAAAGCAGGAGTTTGGGAGATTGAGAGATTCTTAGTCTCCTAATCCCCTGTCCCTAACCGCTGCAATTCTTCCTGCGCCACCGTCGGGTCTAGTTTCCTAAAGAGAGGCTGCGGTTTGGGCAGTAAACGTCCCGCCGGAATTTCGCGGCGTGACCATTGGCCAACGGCCGTGTCCCCCACATACGTCAACCCCACATGGCTGCGTGTTTTTTCCTGGTAGGTTTGCACCACCTGTTCCCCAAATAGCTGTCCCTCTTCGCCCAACAGGGCGTGAATTTGCTGGCTGGTGAAGGGCAGAATGGGCGACCACAACACTTTCAGCCCGCTGATCGCTTGCAAGGCCGAGTACAATGCCCGGCCCGTTGCCATCAGATCGGTTTTGGCCGTCGTCCAGGGGCTTGTTTCTTCCAGATATTGGTTCACCAGAGAGGAGAGGCGCAAACTTTCCTGCACGGCCCCACGGAATTTGCAGGCGTCATACAGAGCGGCCACTGTTTCAAAACCGGCGTCTACGGCCGTCAGCAATGCTCTGTCCTGCTCCGTCAATTCACCGGGATCGGGCACCTGCCCCTGAAAGTAGCGCTGGATCATGTTCAGCACCCGGTTCACCAGATTGCCCCAGTTGCCCACCAGTTCCGTGTTATTGCGTTCCACGTACCCTTCCCAACTCCAATCGCTGTCGCGGGTTTCGGGCATCACGGCCGTCAGGTAATAACGCAGCGGGTCGGGGTCATGCCGTTCCAGCGCGTCCAGCATCCAGACGCCCCAATTCATGCTGCCGCTAATTTTGCGCCCTTCCATGTTCATAAATTCGTTAGCGGGCACATCGTAGGGCAGGTTGAGAGGTTGGGCACGGCCATCGTCATATAATCCCGTTGACCCCAACAACTGCGCCGGCCAGAACACGGTATGGAAGGGAATGTTATCCTTGCCAATGAAATAAATAGTCCGTGCTTCGGGATTTTGCCACCAGTTGCGCCAGGCTTCCGGCTGGCCGCTGTTATGCGCCCACTCAATCGTGGCCGAGAGATAGCCAATCACCGCCTCAAACCAGACATACAGCACTTTGCCTTCAAAGTCGGGCACGGGCACAGGAATGCCCCAATCCATATCGCGGGTCACAGCCCGGCCAATGAGGCCCTGGGCCACAAAGTTGCGGGCAAAATTGATCACCTGCGGCCGCCAGAACTCTTTGCCCTCATTCATCCATTTTTCCAACCCGTCGGTTGCCAGTTTGGGCAAATCCAGAAAGTAATGTTCGGTGTCACGCAGTTCCAGGGCGCTGTCATCCACCCGGCTGCGCGGGTTTTTTAGCTGGCTGGCGCTCTCAAAGAGGGTGTTGCAATTGTCGCACTGGTCGCCACGGGCACGGCCGTAGCCACAATTGGGGCACTCCCCTTCCACATACCGGTCGGGCAGGAAACGCCCGGCTTTGGGTGAATACATCTGCGGCGTGGTGTGGCGGTAGAGATAGCCATTTTCGCCGAGCGTCTTGAACATATCTTGAGAGACGCGGTGATGATTTTCCGTGTCCGTATGCGTGAACAGGTCGTAGGTAAGGCCCAGTTGCTGGAAAAGGGTCAGGAAACGGCCGTGATAATACTCAAACACCTCCTGTACCGGTTTCCCCAGTTCGTCTGCCTTCACCGTCACCGGTGTGCCGTGGCTGTCCGTACCGGAAACCATCAATACATGATTTCCCCGCAGCCGGTGATAACGAGCATAAATATCCGCCGGTAAATAAGAGCCGGTCACATTACCCTGGTGAATATCGGCGTTGGCATAAGGCCAGGCCACGCAAACTAAAATATATTCTTTCGCCATATTTATAATCAGTAAACAGTGCGCAGTGAGCAGTGAACAGTAGTAAACCGCTTACTGTTTACTGCTCACTGCTTACTCCTCTTCCTCTTCCTCGAATTCCTCTTCCACTTCTTCCTCGTCCACATCTTCCTCTTCCGTTACTTCCGTCAGCGCCTCGGCCAGCAGTTCAAAATCATCTTCGCTGATGGGCAGATAGGTTTCTGTTTCCAGCCGCAGCCGCCGGAAACGGGGCTGGCTTTCCAACTCCACCATATCCGCTTCTACACCGTTATCCGGTCGGGCAACAGTGGCGTCAATATCAATAGGAAAGAAATCTACTTCGTCCAGACTCACGGTGAAGAAATAATCCTTCGGATTGGCCGATTTGGAATCGCCGGTAATGGTAACAACGGCAAAAAAGGTGCGGCTTTCCTGCCCGTAAATGATGAGCCGGTCGCCAGCCTTGACGCTGGCGGTACTGCCGGGCAAGGGGGCCATGACCATACGCTCGGCCCAACCGGGGAAAGCGAGTTCATCTACGGCCGGCGTACTGACCACTTTGATGAAGTGATTGGTACCCTGGGCCGATTTGCGCCGCGCCGATTTGCTGGCGGCGCGGGCCTCATATTCGGTGGCAATGTTTTGCCAGATGCGCTCCTGCACTGAAATTTTCAGTTCGGCTTCTTCGCCGTCGGTGTAGCGCACCAGCATGATAGGGGGTGTAATTTCCAATACAGTGTATTCACCTTTGCGGTTGGCATAGGTGCCGTTGACCTCAAACATGCTCCTTCACTCCGTATGAATTGATGGGATAGGCTTATTTAGACCAGACAGGTTTCTTAAAACCTGTCTGGTCTCGTTAGTCGGCGTGCATAGTACCGTTTTCCCTGGCTCTTGGCAAGGGGTTTTCGATTGACAATTGACAATTGACAGTTTTCAGTTGTCCGTTTATCCACTATCAGGGGGTATTGTTGAAGGATTGGCCGCTCCAGACGGTGTAGACACGGCCGTCATGCTCACACCTATCGCGCACAATATCATCATGCCCATCGTTGTTGACATCAAACACCGCCAGACTGCCAAAACAGGTATCGGGCACGGCCGTGAGTGTGGGGCGATCATAGACGGCCGTTAGCACAAACAACTGCCCCGTATCTGGCGATACCAGCAGCACATCGACGATGTCGTCTTGCGTCAGGTCGCCAGTGTGGGCGAATTCGGCGCCGGGCGTCAATTGTTGGCGGCTGGAAAGGGGGCGGTCGAGCAGCAATTCCCACTGCCTGTCGGCGTTGGGCGTCAGTACAATCACCTGCGCCAGCATGGGGTATTCGCTGGTGCTATGCCGCAGCAGAATCAGTTCGGGTAAACCATCGCCGGTAATGTCGGTGTGCTGCCACACGGCCGTGACCGGCGGTGACTGGGCGATCCATTGGCGGTGCAAATCGGGCAGGGCCACTTCCCCGCGCAGGTTAAGCTGGTGCAGCAGCTCGGCAGCGGGGCCTTTGAGGGTGGGGGGGGCTAGTTCAACGGTCGTTTCCGGCATAACCAATGGGCCGGTTAACCCGATGCCCCCGTTGGGTTGCTCTGGATGGGCAAAACGCACCTGACCGGCGTCAGCAGCTACAGCCAGATTACAGCCCAATTGCAGCGCCAATTCTTGCAGTTCACTTTGAATGCCAATGGTGGCGCTACGGCCGTTGCCCGCTTCTCCCTGAGCTACATCCTGATACAAAAATACAATGTCATTACTTCCTTCAAATAACTGTACTTCAAACGTCAGCAGGTCGCCGGTATCATAACGGGGTATGGCATCCCACTCCACCACAAAGATACGGTTGGGCGCTTCCCCCACCACTTCTGTTTCCAGGAATCCCTCAAAGCGCAAATCCAGGTCGTCCCAATAGACGGCAACCATATCCCCCATGCCGGTAGCCGGCGCGTCATCCAGGCAGCTATTCTGGTATTCGGGGTTGGCATTGCCAAATTGCAGGTTGCCATTGCTGCTGGCAAACAGCTCGGTATAGGTAGTACCGTAAAAGGTGAAGGCAAAGGGCAGGTCGAGTTTGATGGTGCCGTCCAGGATATAGAGGCCGGTGTCAGTGGTAGCGTCAATGTAGGCATAGGCAGCGCTGTTTTCGCAGGTGTAGCCGTACAAATCCGGGCCGGGACACAAGGCGACCGGCGGGCCATAATCGGCCGCGCCAGACCGCTGCCAGAAAAATAGCAGCGCCACCACGACCACCACGACCAAAATGAAGAGAATTCCCACCACGCGCCACTTCATGCGCAAAGTTTAGCGTATGGAGCAGGGGGAGACAAGGTGAGAAGTGAACAGTAAGCAGTGAGCGGTGAGCAGTTAACTGCTTACTGCTTACCGATATATAATCCTTGACATGGAAGACACTCATAAAAACTGGCCGGTGGAAATTGTGCGCAGTGACCGGCGGCGGCGCACGGTGAGCGCGGAATTGAAGGGAGGCACGCTGCTGGTGCGTGCGCCGCAGGCGATGACGGACGCGGAGCTACAGCCGATTATCGCCAATCTGCAAGAGCGCCTGGCAAAAAAGGTGGCTAAACGCAACCTGCCGCAGACGGACGCGGACCTGGAGGAGGTGGCACAGATGTTGAATAAGCGGTATTTCAACGGCCGTCTCCACTGGCAATCCATCCGCTATGTGACGAACCAAAGCACACGCTTTGGCAGTTGCACCCCTTCCCAGGGCACCATCCGCCTCAGCCACCGACTGGCCACCATGCCCGCCTGGGTGCGTGACTACGTGGTCATACACGAACTGGCCCACCTGGAAGAAGCCAACCACGGCCCTGGCTTCTGGAAGCTGGTCAATCGCTACCCCCTGACGGAAAGGGCGCGGGGCTATCTCATGGCGGTGGGACTGGAGCAAGATGAGGGGGTGACAGGGTGACATGGTGACAAGGGTGATTGCGGCGAAGAAATCCTGCTCACTGCTAACCGCTCACTGCTAACCGCTCACCGTTTACCGTTCCCCCAACTCCCTCGCAAACTTCCGAAAAAACTCAATCGCCGCCGGGTTGCGCATCGCGCCGGGGTTGGCGGCTGTGCTTACGTCCATGCCCAGCAAAATTTTGCGGATGGGCACTTCCATCTTCTTACCGCTAAGGGTGTAGGGGATGTCGGTGATCTGGATAATGTCATCGGGTACGTGGCGCGGCGAGACATCCTGGCGCAGTTTGTGGCGGATGCGCTGCTTCAGGTCGTCGTCCAGCACATATCCTTCGCGCAAGACCACAAAGAGGGGCATGTACGATTCCCGCCCCAACAGTTCCAGGTCAATAATCAGGCAATCTTGAATCTCCGGCAGGCTCTCCACCGCCTGGTAAATCTCGCTGGTGCCCATACGCACCCCCTGGCGGTTGATGGTGGAATCGGAACGGCCGTAAATCACACACCCCCCGCGCGAAGTAAACTTTATCCAATCCCCATGCCGCCACACCCCCGGATACACGTCAAAATAGCTGGCCTGGTAGCGGACCATCTCCGGGTCATTCCAAAAATAAAGCGGCATAGAGGGCATGGGCGCACTGATCACCAGTTCACCTACCTCATTAACCACCGGTTCGCCCGCCTCGTTAAACGCCTGCACCTTTGCCCCCAAAGACGCCCCCTGAATCTCCCCGGCATAAATGGGCAAGATGCGCGCCCCACCCACAAATGCCGTACACAAATCGGTGCCGCCGCTTAAGGATTCTAGCGCCAGATGCGCATTCACGTTTTCGTAAATCCATTGGAATCCGGCCACCGTCAGTGGCGAACCGGTGGAACCCACGCCACGAATCCGGCTGAGGTCATACAGCTGGTTGGGATGAATTTCCGCTTTGATGCAGGCGCTAATGAAGGCGGCCGATGTGCCGAAGTAGGTCATGCCGCTCTCGGCGGCCAACTGCCACAGGGCGTTCATGTCCGGGTAGCCGGGGCTGCCGTTATACAATACGACGGCGCTGCCGGTGAGCAGGCTGCCGACGACGTAGTTCCACATCATCCAGCCGGTGCTGGTGAACCAAAAGAAACGGTCGCCCGGTTTCAGGTCATTGTGCAAGGTGGTGGCTTTGAGATGTTCCAGCAGGATGCCGCCGTGTCCTTGCACGATGGGTTTGGGCAGGCCGGTAGTGCCGGAGGAGTAGAGAATCCAGAGCGGATGGTCAAAGGGCAGTTGGGCGAAGGGGAGAGGCCCAACGAAGCGTGGGGCACGGCCGTTGCCCAACGCCCCGTTGCCCATGCCCACTGCCTCATCCCACATCATCATATTTGCCAAAGCAGTCTGCTCCCCCAAATGAGGCACTAAAATGGTATGTTCCAGCGTGGGCAAAGCCGCCTGCAATTCGGCCACAATGTCACGCCGGTCAAACGTCTTGCCACCGTAGTCGTAGCCATCCACCGCCAGCAGCAGCTTTGGCTCAATCTGGCTGAAGCGGTCCAGCACACTGCGGCTGCCAAAGTCCGGCGAACAGCTTGACCAGATCGCGCCCAGACTGGCCGCCGCCAGAAAAGCGATGATGGTTTCCGGGATGTTGGGCAGGTAAGCCACCACCCGGTCACCGGACCGGATACCCAACTGCTGCATGGTGTGGGCCAGGGCGGCCGTTTGGGCATAAATTTGTTGGCGTGTCAGGGAAATGAGGGGGCGATTTTCGGCTTTGTAATAGATAGCCGGCTGGTCGGTAGCCATTTTGTAAAAAATGTTTTCGGCGTAATTAAGACGGGCGCCGGGAAACCAGGTGGTTCCGGGCATGGTGAGAGCGGGGAGGGGGGTCACGGCCGTAGCCGACGCCTGCACTTCAAAATAGTCCCACAAACTCTGCCAAAAGGCGCCCACTTCTGTTACCGACCACTGCCACAGCGCCCCATAATCGGCAAAAGCCAGCCCCCGCTCCCGCGCCAACCAGCGCATGTAACGGGTCAAATTCGCCGCCTCTATCACCGCCTCAGTGGGCGTCCATAAGAGGCTGCCTTGTGTGATCGAATCCATAACTGGGTGGGGTATTGGTAATCGGTGAACGATAATCGGTTCTCACACCAATCACCGATTACCGGATCAGTTCACCATCGCCGGTATCGGCGCTGCCACTGACCGCATGTCTCCCAACGTGGCCGACATGTTGGCATCTACGAAGTAACATTCACAGGCTTCGTCAATCAGTTCCGGCGTAATTTGCACGGGTACACCTTCGTAGTCGCAAATGGCAATAATGACTTTTACGATGTCGCGGGGATGTACAGCCTGCATGACACGCCCTGTGCTACGGTAATGTTTTTGTAGCAGGTGGACAAAACTTTTCTTGTCGAAGGGCACGTTGTACTGTTTGCAGACGGTCATAAAAATCTGGTAGAACAGCTTTTCATCCGGGCCGCCGACCTCTACCTTCATCTGAATGCGGCGTAAGAATGCGCCATCTACCAGTTGGTCGGGGTCGAGGTTGGTGGAGAAGACGATCAACTGTTTGAAAGGCACTTCCAACGATTGCCCGGATTGTAGTCGTAGGAAGTCAATCTCGCTTTCCAGGGGCACAATCCAGCGGTTGAGCAGTTCTTGCGGACTGATTTGTTGACGGCCGAAGTCATCTATGAGGAACATGCCGCCGTTGGCCTTTAGCTGCAAGGGGGCTTCATAGACTTTGGAAACCGGCTCAAAGCGCAAATCCAGAGCATCCATCGTTAATTCGCCGCCCACCATGACCGCCGGACGTTGGAAGAGCCGCCAACGGCCGTCAATCCGCACCTTATCCGGGTCACTGCTGTTAAACAGGCTGGTGGTGTGAAAAGGGATGTCCCCCTCTTTGATGGGAATGTGTACGTGCGGGTCGTAAACGCGGATGATTTGCCCGCCCACAGTGATGGCGTCTGGCAAATAAATGGCCGACGCCTGGCCCAACAATCTGGCGATGGCTTCAGCAACGGTGGTCTTGCCATTGCCCGGTGGCCCATACAGGAAGAGTGAACTGCCCGCATTGACGGCCGGGCCAATGCGCCGGTGGAAATTATCCGGCAAGATAAGGTGACTGAGCGCGTTTTTTACTTGTTCGGGCTTGACCCGCTTCACACCCTGAGTCTGGATGAGGATGGCTTCATTGTAGGTTTCCACAGAAACAGGAATACGGCCGATATATTGGCTGCGTTCAAAGGCATCGCGGGCGCGTTTGGTGCCTTTATCCGTCAGGCCATACGTAAAGCTGAGGCTGCCCAACGAACCGGCTTTGGTCACTTCCACCTGATGTTCCTGTTTCATACGGCTGAGCAGGTCATCAATGATGCGGGCATGGACGCCCATTATCTGACTGAACCGGGCAATGTTGACGTCCCCTTCGTTGAATAACATGCGGAAAATCATGTCTTCCAGGAGGGCTTGCGGCACGCCCATTTCTTCCAGTTTCATAGGGGGCGCTAACAGTTTCATCAATCGGCCTGTACTCATAAGTTGTGGCTTCCTTCTGTTTGTTGCTGAACCTCGTCACTACACGGCCGTGAGGTTAAAGAATTGCATTGCCAAGTATAGCCCTGGCGCTAACGGGAACGTATAGGAATATGGGGTGAAAAACTACTTGGTGTGGTGTTGTAAACGGCCGTAGCTGACAACTATTTTAACAGATTTGCCCGGCCTGCGGAAACGGAAGTTTTTGATGGGGTGAGCGGGTGAAGGCGGCGAAGACGCCGGGGCGAGGACACCGGGGCGAGGACGCCGGGGCGAGGACGCCCGGATGCGGGGGTCACGGCCGTGACCTTTCAAGAAGAATGTGTCTCCATGTAACTGCGTAAGATGGCATTGATGCGCGTCTGGTATCCTTTGCCTTGTGTTTTGTACCATTCCAACACATCTTTATCCAGGCGAATGGTGATGGTTTGTTTGGCTTGCGGCAGCCGTAATTCTGAATTGGCAAAAAAGTCATCACCTAGAGGGGGAATGTCACTGGTGTCAATCTCCTCGTCGGCGAGGGCGTCCACCCTATCCCAATCTGTCTGCGAGAGATTCTGCAAAGTTTTTTGGCTCATCACTCAGGCGGGAACGAGAGAGTTTCGCAGGATTTGGTCAACCAGGGCGGGGATGGGTTGATGTGAAGCTTCGGCTTCTTGCAAAAGTATTTGGAAGATGTCCTCTTTGATCTCGACTTCAAACAGCCGCTTTTCAATCTGAAAAACATCATCGGCCGGTAACAAGTGTTCGGCATAATCCATCGTGCTGTGGGCATCCCAAAACGCAGCGGCGGCTTCTTCACTTTCAAATTCATCGGGAATCGGGTCAATTACCTTCTTATTTTTGTTTGGCATAGTAGTTCCTTTCCGAGCTATCCATGTCTCGCGCTAATATGGGCAAAGCTGTGATGTACTGCTCTTTCCAGATGATGTTGGTGATGACCATTTGGCGTTATTTTAGCACAAAACATCTACCGATGAGGGAGTGAGGGGGCGGAGAGGTGAGGAGGTGTACCGCCCATCCGTTTAGCTGCTGGCATTTGTTAGCCAACGGTGGCGGGGTGGGGGTGCTGGCTACGGCCGTTAGAGAAGAAGCCCCCACAACAGAGCTAATTGCAATGAAAACCGTTTTTTGAAAGTAATTTTGCCAATTCCATTGTATTCTCGGGCTGACATCTTGGGATTCGAAATCTACTCCACGTGTCTGCCTTTTTGTATTGTGCGCGAAGTGCGCCGATATATCCTTCAGAATCTAAAACTCGCTCGACAATTTCCTTCCCCTCGCCAATGCCACCAGGCAAACAATAGTAGTCTATTGTATCAACGTTGATATTAAGCTGATCGCTCAGCATCTTCCTGCTGTTATGCACTTCATCTCGAAATTCCATTTCCGGGTCCTTGCATAGTTCGATCTCATCGAAATAGCGATGTGTAACTGAATGGGGGATAAACTCGATCAAGTCATCTCCTGTGGACGTTTTAAGACTTCTTAATCCCTCCAATTCATTCCATGTCATTAGTGCCCCTTTACCATGAGTCCATGGGGGTTCTCGGTTATCATCGCCAATGTCTCCAGTTGGGACGCAAAGTGTTAGCTTAAAGAGGTCGAAATCTTTTAGTTTCAATAAAGGTAATACGTTGGTTAAAAAACTGTTGTAAGCATCATCAAACGTAAGCACAAGCCTCTTGGCAGGATATTTTTCTGGCTGCGGGTCTTGAAAGTAATCTGTAACTTCAATATCACTTAAATGTGAGAGAACAAAACCATGTTCTTTTATCCACTTGAATTGCTTCAGGATAGAGTCTTTTTCAGGCGCATGATACATTATGACAGGCAGGATAGGTGCTTGATTTTCATTAACGCTTGAAATTGGATAAATCTTCATCATGATGTGGCTTTATACCTCTGTTTCAGTAATCAACCATTAAGCAACTTACGCCTGATAAAAGCTCGATAAAATAAAGCTACGCTAAATGATTGTGTGAAGCCAACAATCAGGAATTTGCCGAAACCCAACCATCAAGTTCCAGTTTGATACCATCTAATTGAACCAGTATGTTATCGATCAAATGAATGACATTGTCATATGGTTGAATCATGTTTAGTTTGTTGCGTCGAATGTTATCCCTTTGAACTGCATTAACCTTACCCATATTTTTCTTGCCGAAGAATCCGGCAGCTAATCCTGCCTTGATACCCTTTCCAACCTTAGTTGATTCTGAAGCGTGCGCTGCGTTAATAGTCTTCTTCGTGACCCCAATTTCTTTCTTTATAAGTCGTAATTGCTTTTGCACTTGTGTTATTCGTGCTTTATGGTGTTTTGCCTCATGTATAGTTTCCCATCGCAACTTAAGCTCCTTGTTTTTATTCGTTAGCTCCCCCATAACATTCCATACCTGTTTTTCATATTCTTGTGCGCTTACCATGACCGGAATCCTTAAACCATTTGTGAACATCTTAGAGAGAAAACTTTCTTAAGCAACTTTGGGAACTTCCTTAAGGAACTTTCCCGACTTCCTTAAGGAACTCTGGCGAGTTGCTTAAGGAACTTTTTCACCGCTCAGGTGCGACGCACTTCAAAAGTGCGTCGCACCTTTGGTTTTTACCCTACTTTCTGGAATTCGGCGTTGTTGAGCGCCTTTTTGAACTCCTTGCCGGGGGAGAACAACGGCTTGATGTTGGTGATATTGGTCGCATTGACCGTCTCGGCCGTCAGCGAGCCATCCGCCTGAATGCGCAGCCGGAATGAGCCAAACTCCCCTAGCTCCACAATGTTGCCGTCGGCAATCTCGCGGGGGATGATGGTCAGCAGCGCTTCCAACACCGCCATCGTATCCACCGTGCTCACGGTGGAAATTTCGGAAATCTGCCTGGCTAACTGGCGCAGAGTAATCCGGCGCCCGATACCACACTGGGGTAATACTTGTGCGGCGCTTGCGGGTCAAGCGGATTACGTCGAGAAATAACATTATATTTGGTTGGCATTTTACAGCTCCTTTGTTGTTGGGCGACAGGAACAGCAATGATGGTCTGTCGCGCGATTGGATAAGATGCCAACAATATGAGGGAAAACGGCCGTCTTGTCAATCAAAACGCCGGTCTGGATAGTGGAACTGTGG
>CAYXUZ010000057.1:0-33461 GCA_964467705.1 uncultured Ardenticatenaceae bacterium
CCGCGCCCCACGCCCGGCACCCCGTCCATCATTGCCGAATGGATGCCATGAAAGTGCATGGTGTGCGGATGGTCACTGGCATTGATAAACTCAATTTGCAGCCACTCTCCCTCCATGCAGCGCAGGGTGGGGCCAGGGCACTGGCCCACGATGTGCCCCAGCCGCCGCGAAGCGGCCGAGGTCTGACTGCCATACACCCAACCAGGGAAGATGAGGCCAGGGGCGATCTCAAACTCTTTATTGACGGCCACCATTTTCCAACGACGAATGGGACGGCCGTCTTTCTCTCCCACCACTTCGCCGTAATCAAAATCAGTCAAAATCTCGTGCGGGTCAAATTCGTTGGCTTCGTGGTTCACCTGCCCCACCGTGCCTGCGTCACCGTGCCCACTGCCGTTGTGCTGGGTGTGGGGCGCTTCGTTTTGAGCGGCTACGGCCGTTGGCCCCATCAGCCCACGTAACCCGGCTACTCCCACCAATCCGGCCGCACCAATGCCCCCCGCTCGCAAAAATTCCCGTCGGGAAATACCGGGCTGCTCCACTTCTCTCTTTCGAGAAGCCTGCGTATCGTTCACTTCCATATAAAACTCTCCTAAGAAACTAATCCACAGATTTCACCGATTACCCAGAGGAATCCGCGTTATCCGCATTTGTCTGCGTTCATCCGCGTCCCATTTCCACTAATGTAATCGGTGTAGTCTCCAGACAAAACTCTCGGCCACTGTTGTTGAATCGGGTATTGACATAAAAACCAGATCGTGTTTTAGGTCTGTCTAAATTGTACAGTCTATATGGCAAAAATCAAGCCGCTTCTTTTTGCCACTTGACTTTCAACCCGGCTGTAAAGTTTACAATCCGGCCATGACAAACTTACAACTTTTTCTCCCGATTTACCTGTTTATCTATTTTGGGGTGGCCTTTTTCTGGCGCTCTTACCGGGTGTGGCAGGCGACGGGGATCAACCCGTACCGGCTAGGGGAAGGCGATTCTCTCCATCGCACAACAGGCCGCTGGCTGCGCATCCTGTCAACGGCCGTAATTGGCGTGGTTATCCTCTATGCTTTTTTCCCCGATTTGTATGAATATCTGGGGCCAATGGTCTGGCTGGAAAACGGGGTGGTCACGGCCGTTGGCATCACCCTTCTCCTCCTCTCCCTGACGTGGGTGCTGATAGCTCAAAGCCAGATGGGCAGCTCCTGGCGCATCGGTATTGACGCGGAACATGAAACGGCGCTGGTGACACAGGGAGTATACGGCCATTCCCGCAACCCCATCTTCCTTGGTATGCGTGGCAACTTGCTGGGTCTCTTCCTGGTGATGCCCAATGCCGTCACCCTGACGATCTGGCTGTTGGGCGACGTCCTCATTCAAATTCAGGTCTACCTGGAAGAAGCGTTCCTGCACCAGCAGCACGGCCGTGCCTACGAACAATACTGCCATCAGGTCCCGCGCTGGCTTTAGATAGAAAGACCTGTGTAACGTGATGCGTGATATGTGACCCGTGATTGATTAACCGCCTAAGCGGTACATCTCTGCCCCCTTGGCCGGCAGGCGGGTGAAAGAGGTGCGCAGTTCAGAGTAGCGGTCGGTGCGGCGCTGCCAGACGCCGCCAATCAGGGCCAGCATCTCCTCGTCCGTAGCCCCCTCGCGCAGTGGTGTACGCAAATCGGTGCCGTGATGGGCAAAGAGGCAGGTGTAATACTCGCCCGCGCCGGAGAGTCGAGCGCGGGTGCAATTGCCACAAAACGGCTGGCTCACCGAGGCGATAAGGCCAATTTCGCCATCGCCATCCAGGTAGCGAAAACGGTTCGCCACTTCGCCGGGGTAGTTGGGCGGGATGGGTTCCAACGGCATTTCCCAGTCAATGCGGCTTATGATCTCTTCGGCCGTAACCACATCATCCATCTTCCAGCCGTTCAAATTGCCCACGTCCATATACTCAATGAAGCGGACAATGTGCCCCGTGCCTTTGAAACGCCGCGCCAGGTCTACAATGGTGTGGTCGTTGACGCCTCGTTTGACCACGCAGTTGATCTTGATGGGATAAAAGCCGTCCGCTTCGGCCACCGCTAACCCGGCCAATACACGCTGCACGGAAGATTTACGGCCGTTCATCACCTCAAACACCTCTTCATCCAGCGAATCCAGGCTGACGGTCAGCCGGTGCAGCCCTGCCTCTTTCAGCAGGTGCGATAGTTTGGGCAGATAATAGCCATTGGTCGTTAGCGCCAGGTCATCCACGCCGGGAATTTGGGTCAGGCGGGCGATCAGGTCAGGCAGGTGCGGCCGTAACAGCGGTTCGCCCCCCGTCAGCCGGAATTTAGTCACACCAATCTGGGCAAACAGCCCCGCCAGCCGCACAATTTCATCGTCGCTGAGCAGTTCGTCCTTGCTGAGAAAGTTGTAATCCGCGCCAAAGATTTCGGCAGGCATACAGTACGGGCAGCGAAAGTTACATTTATCAATGACCGAGATACGCAAATCCCGAATGGGGCGGTTAAACTTATCGGTCAGGGGAATGGTCATATGTTTACTCCAATACAATTAACGCAAAGGCGCAAAGGATGGAAGGGGCAAAGGAAGAAAGCCAAAAAGAATCTGTGACATCTGTGCAATCTGTGGATTATTCTTCCGCAAACAGGTCGGGGATGGACAGGATAAAGCCGTCCAGGATGCCTTCGCCATGCAGGGTGTCGGTGATGATGGTCACGGCCGTAGGTGCATGATACACGCGCACTGCTTTCCGTTTTGGCTCTACCACCCACACCCAGTTCACGCCCAGCGCAAAATACTCTTCAATTTTTTCGTTCAACTCTGTCCACAAATCGCTGGGCGACACAACTTCCACCGCCAGTTCTGGGGCAATTTGCAAAAATCCTTTGCGCGGCCGTTGCGGGGCGCGTTCTCGTGAAATAAAGGAAACATCTGCTCCACGCACCGTGTCGGGGCTTCGTTCCGTAAAAATGCCCACTTCACCCACAAATACCCATCCCAATCTGTGTTTCGAGACGAAATTCCCTAACAAACAGCTTATTTCAGATTCCAGATAAGCGTGTTCAACATTCGTAGGACTCGTGGTGATAATTTCTCCTCTAACCAGTTCGTAACGACCACTATCTGGCATTTCCAGGAGATTGTCGGCGGTAATGAGTTGGGGTGGGGCAAGTACGGCCGTGTCCATATGATCCTCTTGTTTTATCAACCTCCCGGAGCTTTGAAAGCTCCGGGAGGTTGATAAGCACTATTCCTTCAAAAAGTTGCGCAGGACGGTGTGCAGGATGCCTCCGTTGCGGTAGTAGTCCACTTCCACCGGGGTATCAATGCGGCAGATGGTCTGGAAGGTCACGGCCGTGCCATCACTGCGCACCGCCTGTACCGTAATCTCCTGCAACGGCCGTACCGCATCCGTCAGGTCGAGTGTGCTGTACGTTTCTGTGCCATCCAGTCCCAACGTCTCCGGGGTTTCGCCCGGCTTGAATTGCAATGGCAGCACCCCCATGCCCACCAGATTGCTGCGATGAATACGCTCATAGCTCTGGGCGATCACCATTTGCACCCCCAAGAGCAGCACTCCTTTGGCCGCCCAATCGCGGGAACTGCCCATGCCATAATCATTACCCGCCAACACCGCCAATGACGTGCCATCACCTTTGTATCTCAGCGAGGCGTCGTAGATCGTGGTCACTTCGTTGGTGGGCAGGTAGGTGGTGAAGCCGCCTTCCGTGCCAGGGGCCATCTGGTTGCGCAGGCGCACATTGGCAAATGTACCCCGTGTCATCACCCGGTCATTGCCCCGCCGCGAGCCATAGCTGTTGAAGTAGGGCGGCTCGACATCGTGATCCAGCAGGTATTGGCCGGCCGGGCTGGTGCGAGAAATAGAACCCGCGGGCGATATGTGGTCGGTGGTCACAGAATCGCCCACTTTCACCAGCACCCGCGCATTTTCAATGTTGGTAATCGGCTTGATTTCCGGCGTCAGGGTGGTAAAGAAAGGCGGCTCCTGAATATAGGTGGAGTCAGGATTCCACTCATACAATTCGCCGCCGCGCACCGGAATCTGGTTCCACTCCTCGTTGCCATCGTAGACATTGGCGTACTGTTCGCGGAACATCTCGGCCGTAACGGTTTGGGCGACGGTTTGGGCCACTTCCCGGCTGCTGGGCCAGATGTCGCGCAGGTAGACCGGCTGCCCCGCCTGGTTGGTACCAATTGGCTCGGTGGTCAGGTCAATATCGGTGCGGCCGGCCAGGGCATAGGCCACCACCAAAGGCGGCGAGGCCAGATAGTTGGTGCGCGTCAGTGGATGCACCCGTCCTTCAAAGTTGCGGTTGCCGCTGAGAACGGCCGAAGCCACCAGATCACCCTCACGAATGGCCGCTTCTACCGCTTCCGGCAGCGGGCCGGAGTTGCCAATACAGGTGGTACAGCCAAAACCGACAATGTGGAACCCCAACTGTTCCAGATAAGGCATCAGCCCCGCTTTGTGCAGATAATCTTCGACCACGCGGGAGCCGGGGGCCAGGCTGGTCTTGACATAAGGCGGTACGGACAGCCCCGCTTCCACCGCTTTTTTAGCCACCAGCCCCGCGCCCAACATCACATACGGGTTGCTGGTGTTGGTGCAGGAGGTGATGGCGGCAATGACCACCGCGCCGTGCCCGATTTCTGTTTCGTGGCCGTTGCGGACAACGGCCGTGCGCCCCAACTCCTCCTCGCGCAGCCCAATGCCCTGCGGCCCGGCTGGCGAAAGTAGCGTCTTGGTAAACTTCTCCTTCATCTCGCTGACCAGGATGCGGTCTTGCGGCCGTTTTGGCCCGGCCAGACTGGGCAGCACCGTGCCCAAATCCAGTTCCACCACATCGGTAAAGTCCGGGTCCGGTGTATCGTCGGCGCGGAACAGCCCTTGTGTTTTGGTGTATGTTTCCACCAGATCTATCAATTCAGACGGCCGTCCCGTCTGCCGCAGATAACGCAATGTCTCCTCATCCACCGGGAAAAAGCCCACCGTCGCCCCATATTCCGGGCACATATTGGCAATGGTGGCCCGGTCAGCCGTGGTCATGCTGCTGAGGCCGGGGCCAAAAAATTCTACAAACTTGCCCACGACCCCTTTCTGGCGCAGCAGTTGTGTGACCACCAGCACCAAATCAGTCGCGGTCGAGCCTTCGGGTAAACGGCCGGTCAGCCGCACGCCGATCACTTCCGGCGTCAGCATGTAAATAGGCTGACCCAGCATCACCGCCTCCGCTTCGATGCCCCCCACACCCCAGGCCAGCACCCCCAGGCCATCAATCATCGTCGTGTGCGAATCGGTGCCCACCAGACTGTCCGGGAAGGCGACTATGCCATCCCCATCCGGGGCGGTCATTACCACCTTGCCCAGGTATTCCAGGTTGACCTGATGCACAATGCCGGTGGCCGGTGGCACAACGGTGAAATTTTCAAACGCCTTTTGCCCCCATTTCAGGAATTCGTACCGCTCCCGGTTGCGCACAAACTCTTTTTCGGCGTTGATGAACAGCGCGGCCGCCGAGCCAAAAGCGTCTACCTGCACCGAATGGTCAATCACCAGGTCAACGGGCACGATGGGGTTGATCTTCTTAGGGTTGCCGCCCAGCCGGGCCATGGCGGCGCGCATGGCCGCCAGGTCTACTACTGCCGGGACGCCGGTGAAATCTTGCAAAATGACGCGCCCCGGTTTGAAGGGCAGTTCGTCTTGCGCCGGGCTTTGGGCGTTGTAACGGGCCAGCTTTTCCACATCGGCGGCGGTGACGACGTAGCCGTCACAGGTGCGCAGCAGTGCCTCTAGCATGATCTTGATGGAGAAGGGCAGCCGGTCAATGTTGGCCAGGTGGTTTAGCTTATCCAGTCGGTAATAGTAAAGATCGGTTCCAGGTAATTTGGCGCGAGCGCCGAAATGGTCAAATGTGTTTGTCATAGCAGATACCTCTTCCTTAAGGAATTTTGAAAATAGGACGCAGATTTTCCGGATTTACGCGGATGATTACGAGGGACAGAGGGCAGACACGGCCGTGTCCCACCCAGGCAACACCTCTGACCGCATCTGATCCGCCGGGCCAAAGCTGCCCAACGGGGCATACGCCTGCCCGCGTAAGACGTTCACTTCCACCGTGCAGCCGTCCGGGTCCACCAGCCAGTATTCGCGCACACCCGCAGCGGCATAAGCCTGGAATTTGTTCTGGCGATCATACACGGCCGTGCCCGGCGATAATATCTCTACAATCAAATCGGGCGGCCCTTCAATGTTTTGTTCTTTGACAATGCGCAAACGCTCTTTGGCGATGAACAAAATATCTGGCTGCACCAGGGCTGCTGAATGGCCCAGGCGCACATCAATTGGTGCCGAAAAAACTTCACCCAGTTTATGTTTTTTAGCAAAATCAAAGAGAGCCGAAACCATGTAAGTAGCCATTAACTGATGACGCGTGGTGGGGGCAGGCGACATGATTAACTCTCCTTTGACTATTTCGTAGCGAAAACCGTTGTCCGGCAGGCGCAGATAATCTTCATAGCGCCAGGCACCCTGCGGCGGCGGCCAGGAATGTTTTGTTTTGGTCGGCTTTTTTACGGCCGTCATCTCCATCACCATTGCACCATCTCCTCTGCGTGAATCGGGTGGTTGGTTAATGAAGGGTATTATAGCGGAAAAGGGGAGGGGGGGAACGGCCGTTTAATGGTGAACATAGGTGTGGGCGGCAGACGGCCGTGTCCCGCCCACACCTGTCTTTACGTAAAACAAAAATTACTCAGTCATGGAAGCGGCCGAAATTGTCAGATTATCAAACGTCACATCCACATCGCCGTTGTCAAAAGCAACGGCCGCGAGGCCGGCAAAACCGCTGGTATACGTCGTGTCCTCTGTCTCGGCCACAAACTCGTCATTGACCCACATGGCCAGATAATTGCCAATGCAAACGGCCCGGATTTTGTTGCTGGCCTGCCCTTCATTTACTGCCGAACTCTCCGTCCAATCCACCAGGGCATTAACATCATCCCCTTCCCCCTTGCGGATGGAGTAAAATCCATCGCCGCTGACGAGAAAATAGTAACCATCGCCATTGTTGCTGACATCAGACCGGCAGATGATCCCATAACCATTGTTGGCGTGGCTGGATAGCTGATTGGTGGTCACTTCCATCACCACATCTGTATGTTCCGCTTCATTAAGACCCCAGATATAACCGCCCGGCCCGGTCTGAATGCGATATACACCATCGTTTACCTGTAAGTCAGAGTCATCACTGACAAAGGTCTCCCAGGCAGCGGCATCGCTAAAAGTTTCGTTCAAAAGGGCATCGCCTGTTTGATATTCCTGCGAAGGCCCACCACAGGCAACTGCCAGCAACGCTGTAATGACTAAGGCGATTAACAAACTTGTTTTCCGAGACATGATCTGTTCCTTTTTGTAATTGGGTAATTGAGTGACCGGGTAACGATCATCCTGTTACCCAATCAGAAATAACCTCCTCATTGTAAGCGAAAGGAGAATGAACGGCGATAGATCACACCGACCAATTTGTTTTGGGTATAATGCCCTTGTGAAAAGGCAGAGGCAATGGTTCATCTGGGGATTGATGGCAATGTTGGTGCTATTGGCAGCACGGCCGTTGCCCACTCTCCATGCCCAATCTACCCCCGCCGACACCCCTTATTGGCGTTATTCCGCCGCCCGCCGCCTGACCCATGTTATCCCGGCCGACATGAACGGCGATGGTGTGTCTGAATTGTTGTTAGCGGCGGCCGTGTTGACCTGCTTAATGCGCACAATGCGCTGCTGGAATGGAGCTATACAGCCACCGCACCTGTGGTGGCCCTCCACCCCATCAACATAGATACCCCCGATCATCCGCTGCTAGAAACGGCACTGGTCACAACCGATAATCAACTCATTCTGCTCAATGCCCAAGGCGAAGAAATGTGGCGGGTATCATTGGCCTTTGCCGGCAACAATGAGATGTTGCCGATAGCTCACCAGCTTGTGCCTTATGATGTGAACGGTGACGGCCGTGACGAACTGCTCATCCTCTTCAACAATGGCATCCTTCATTTGTATGACCAGGACGGCAATTTGCTGCGCCGTTTGGATGAGCATATCAGCGTTACTGGCGATGTGGGGCCGCACATGAAGGTAGGCGATGTAAACGGCGACGGCCGTGACGAAATTCTCCTGGGCCTATTTAACCCGGAAAAACGCTTCAGCGAATTGTTCTTGCTTGACGCCGACGGCCAAAGTTTATGGGAAGATGCTCCAGCCATATCCGGACACATCACGGCCGTCGCTTTGGTACCTTTTGGCGTCAATGGCGCATTGCAAATTGCCGTCGGCACCGATTGGGGGCAGCTTCATCTCTATGACGCCAACCGACAGCGTCCCTGGTGGCCTCGTACTTTGAACAGACCTATCACTGCATTGGCAGTGGCTCATTTTCCCGAAGGGCCGGCTTTGCTGGCCGGTACCGATGTAAGCATGGTGGTGGCTTATGCCGCCGATGGTCATCGCTTTTGGACGCGCCGACTGACCACTGACGCCAGCCGCCCGGTGCTGGGCTTGACGGCCGTGCCTTACACCCCCGATGTGCGCAATCCCATACTGGCCGTTAACCTGGGGCCACATGCCACGGCCGGCGGTGACCAGCAGGTTAAATTGCTGGATGCCAGCGGCCTGGAAGCAGGGACATTCACCGCCGGTGAAGGCAGCGCCCCCCTATCCTTCTTGCTTGACATAAACGGCGACCGGCATAGTGAACTGGTGCTTACGCGCTTTGCTACCGTAGAATTGCAAGGGTTAGGGTTAGGCGCGGCTGAGATGGCCCGCGCCTGGGATTACTTACTGGATGCCGATCCGGGAGCGATATTGGTGGTGGATTTTGATAAAGACGGCCGTGATGAACTGCTACTGGGCGCACAAAATGGCAAACTCCATTATCTGGTGGATGGCAATGTGTTGGAATGGTTACATGCCCCTGGCGGCGCCATTACACAACTGGCTTATCTGGAGCGCGTCGGGTTTAACGCGCCAGTATCTAGCATCGTCGTAGGTCGCAACAACACCATCACCGATCCAGAAGACCCGCCTGTCGTACAAAGTTGGGTAGAGTTGCGCCACACCAACGGCGAACGCATCTGGGAAATTGAACTGGACGCCCCCATTTCTGACTTACTGGTGCAAAACATCAACCACATCGGCGACCCGGAAATACTGGTCAGTACAACCAGGGGAGAGATTATTCTCATTAGTGCGGCCGGGGGCATCACCTGGCGCACCGATCTGGCGCAAACCGGGGATGAGGGCGAATCAATCCGGCAGCTATTGGTTTTGGATTCACCTGAAGGTGAGCCAATGGTCATAGCAGCGACGGATGCCCATTTGTATGCAACGGCCGTAGGCTCTCGCCTGCAAGCATTACGGATAGCGTCCTTCACCAATGGGCCAGTACATTCCTTCTTTGTCCTCAATCAACCAGGTGTAGAACTGGCAAACCGGCTGTTGACATTGGCTGACCAGGCCTATGGGTTAAACTGGCGGGGTATTTTGCTACCACCCTGGCCATTCCCGCTAGACGGCCGTCCCCTGGCTGCTATTCCCGCTAACGACCTGGTGCAGGAAGCATTTGCCCGCAACACCGCCGAATCTTTTCTCATTTCCACCGACAACAACAAACTCATCCGCTTCTCTGTGCAAGATAATAAACCAGAGACGACCTGGGCAGTAAATGGTTTGGGAAACCTGACAACACTCTACTGGGGCGACCTGGATGGCAACCGGCTGGCGGAGTTCGCCGTTGGCGACGCCGACGGCCGTGTCCGTCTCTTCACCAACATCCCTCCCCAACCCCAGTACCTGGATGAATTAAATCTCACCAGCAGTGTTTTTGCCCTCACCGCCCTGCGGCGTGGTCAGGAAAATCGCTCCGATCTGCTGGTAGTGACAGAAAATGGTGAAGTGCAGCTTTTCAACACCCAGGAGAATCGTCCCCCCCTGCTCACCAACCCTGCCACCGAAGTCAACCCCGGTCAATATGGCTTTAGCGTCTCTGTTATGGACACTGAAAACGACACAGTTCAATTGCGGCTGGATATTCAAGAACCAGAAACAGGCGAATGGATGAGCTTCCGGGAAGCGGTGTTGAGCAACGGTAATGGGCCAGTGACATGGAACGTGGTCAGCCCCCCTGTTTTTGCCGACGGCGTTCATTATCGCATTTATTACAATGATGATTCGCACACCGGCTTCATCTATCCGCCAACCGGGCCTCTCCCCATGGCAGCCTTGTTACCATCTACCAACTCGACCACCATTTCACTGTTGGCAGCCGTCCTGGGAGGATTGGTGCTACTGGCTGCTATCCGTCAGGTACAGTCACCCTCCATGCGTACCCGCCGCTTTTACTGGCGGCTCAAACAGTGGCCGGCCGAAACATTAGTGCGGTTAGAAAATCGGTATGTCAGCACCAATGGCTCCCCTGATTTTCTGTTGGCGCTTTCCGGCCTGGCACGGCAGCGCAATGATGAACTGGTAAGCGGTCTGGCCGACGGCCTCTTTTTATTGGCAGACCGGCCCCAGGCCGGGTTGCCGCTCATTTTGACCACACTGGCAAGAGCGGCACCCCTGAAACCATCTTGGCAGGTGCTGGATCGCTGGCAGATGTTATTTCAATCTAGTTTAGAGTTGTTGGTAGCCCCTTCACTAACAGAATTGAGCCTGGAATGGCCACGGTGGCACAAATTACTGGAGTCGCTGGATAGTTGGGGGTATTGGTCGCCCGCCTTACACGCCCTCCTGCCGGCGCTAACAACCATTCGGGACAGTGAACGTGTGGAGCGGCCCGATGACCGGCTGGTTTATTTACACGAAGCGGCACAACAATTAACGGCCGTGCAACAAGATTTGCGTGACTACGATACCGCTCTGGAAAAATCGCTGGCGCTGGCACTGGCCGAACGGTGGGCCGGGTTGGTGACGGCGACCATGGAAGAACTGGAAGGACGCGCGGAACTGGCAATCCGGCTGAAGACGCGGCGCATGGCCCCCGAAGCGGTCAGTCAGTTGATATTTGAGATAAGCAATCACGGCCGTGCCCCCGCCGAAAACATCATAGCTGTGTTAAAAGATGATCCGGCTTACACCAATACCGGTTTACCGCAAACCATCCCCTTTTTACCGCCGGGGCAGACACGCACCGTCGCCTTTGACATTCGCCCCCAGGTGATTGACCGTTTTCGGGTAGAGCTAACCGTAACATTTGATGACCGTCACCAAAATGACCATCTGGTAGCATTTGGTGACCGCGTGTCCATTCTGACCCCTGCCCACGAATTTACACCTATCCCCAACCCCTACCGGCCCGGTACGCCGTTACGCCAGAACAGTGTGGTTTTTTACGGCCGTGAATGGCTCTTTGACTTCATTGCCGAAAACGCGGGTGGCTGGTCGCAGCGCAACGTCCTCATCCTCATCGGCCAGCGGCGCACCGGCAAAACCAGCGCCCTGCTCAATCTGGAACAACACCTGCCACCCCATCTCATCCCCGTTTACATTGACTGCCAGTCGTTGGGGGTTGCCCCCGGCATGGCCGCCCTCTTCCACGACCTGGCCTGGCTTATTGCCGATGCGCTGGCGGCGCGAAACATTGAACTGGCCGTGCCCGCCATCAACGCCTGGGAAGTAGATCCCGCCGGGCTGTTGCAACGCCATTTTTTGCCCGCTGCCCGGAATCTGCTGCCGCCGGAATCCACCCTGCTGTTAGTGTTTGATGAATTTGAAGTGTTTGAACATCTGGTGGATGATGGCATTTTGCCTTCCACCTTCTTCAATTTCCTGCGTCACTTGATGCAGCACAGTGAAGGGCTGAGTTTTGTTTTTGTGGGCACGCGGCGGCTGGAAGAGATGAGCGCCAATTACTGGTCGGTCTTGTTCAACATCGCCCTCTACCAGCGCATTACCTACCTGCGCGAAGAAAGCGCCACCCGCCTCATTACCGAGCCAGTGGCCCCCCATCTGGTCTACGATGACCTGGCGCTGGACAAAATTTTGCGCGTCACAGCCGGGCATCCCTACTTTTTGCAACTGGTCTGTTATACCCTGGTGCAGCAGGCCAACAATCAACGCAAGGGGTATGTCACCATCTCTGATGTGAACACAGCCCTGGACGAGATGTTGACGTTGGGTGAAGTGCATTTTGCCTTTTTGTGGCAGCGGTCATCTTACACAGAACGGGCGATTTTAACGGCCGTGGCCCACATGCCCGAACGCCCCTCCCCCTTCCGTCCCCAAGAGTTTGTGCAATTTCTGGAACCATATGGCATCCACCTGCAACCGGCAGAGGTCACGGCCGCACTCAACACCCTGGTCGCCCGCGAAATCATGCGCGAAGTGCGCGAGGGGGCAGCGGTGCAATATGAACTGCGCCTGGGGCTGGTTGGCCTCTGGGTGGCCCGGCAAAAGAGCCTGAGCAAACTCCACGCGCAGGATGCGCCCCAACCCGCCCCCACCAATGGCGCCGCCCAAAACGGCCAGCAGCGGGTGAAGGCTGCGAAGAGGTGAGCAGGTGAGGGGGTGAATGTGGTAGCATCTGCGGGGCGGTGGTTCACTTTTTTTCTTTTGGGTGGGGTTGTCTATGTGGGGGGAGGCGCTCTTTGGGCAAGCGTAATGAACTACACCTCCTATTATCCCGCCTCGTGGCGTCCGTACCTGCTGGCACGGATTATCTGGGGTATGGAGCGGCTTTATCCTGACCGGCCGCCCATTCACCTGATCGGCATTGTGGGGGGTGGGTTTCCCTGGGAACCGGTGCTGACATTTGAAGAGGTGGTGGCCGATGCTCGCCTTAGCCGGGCGTTGGGTGTGCCGGAAGTGGTCGTTTTTCAGTTAAAAGGTGCATTGGACAAACATGGGGAGGATTTTGTGGGGCGGTTGCACACGGCCGTCAACGAAACCGATGGTGTGGTCACGTTGCCTTTTTCGCGTCCGGCGTCGTTGTGGTTGTTTGGCACGGCCGTACTCGATTCCCTGTTTGATCTGGTAATCGGGCGGCTCTGGCTGGCATTGTCCTGGCTGGTTCTCAGCTTTGGCATTATCTGGCAGCAGAATAAAGTCAGAGGAACTCAACACTATTGATCATGTCATCAGCTGATAAAACTTCGTGGAGAAGTACCAATCCGCGCACCGCACGGCCAATAGTAGTTTTCTGGTGGGTAAAGGCGATACCGGCATGATGAATGCCTTGTGCATGTAGCTTAAGAAAATCATCATCATGCGTAAACAAGACTCGGTTTTCCCTGGTGGCAAATGCCAGGTGTTCACTATCTGGTATTCCTAACATCCGCACGTCTTGAGCCGTCAGCACATCAATGCCTCGTAGGCGTAAGCCGGCAGTAATGGCTGGATGAATATGTTCATCCATATAAAACTTAACTGGTTCGCTCATACAATCGCTGCACCAGGCGAGAGGGTGTTTGTTGGCGCATCTGCTCTACAAAGACTTCGCTTTCGGCTATTGACTGTTCAATTTCCGCTTTATGATCAAAGTAGTAAGCCATCGCTGAGTGAACTTCGGATAGAGTCAGGTGAAATAGAGAAGCAATCTCTTCTACACTGTACCCCATCTGTTCATGCCAGGTCACGACGTTTTCTACTGTAATGCGATGGCCGCTTATACGCGGTTTGCCCCCGGCAATATCGGGCGTTTGCGTAATATGGGCATATTCTACGGCTACTGCCATAACTTTTATCTCCTTCACAGCCAGTTGCCCGCTATTTTATCAGAGAATTGCACACAATTGAACGTGATTTGTCACCCTGTCACCCCTTCACCCTGTCACCTTGTCAAGACGAGATAGGCAGCGAAAAGCTGAATGTACTGCCCTGTCCCATGCCCCCACTCACGGCCGTCACCCGCCCCCCATGCGCCTCTACAATCGCTTTGACAATGGCCAGCCCCAACCCCGCCCCGCTCTGGTCGCGGCCCCGGTCGGCTTTGTAGAAGCGGTCAAACACATAGGGCAACTGTTCAGGGCTGAGGCCACGGCCGTTGTCCTGCACCCGCACCGCCAGGGAACCGCCCTCTTGTT
The DNA here is from genome assembly GCA_964467705.1 of uncultured Ardenticatenaceae bacterium. Lineage (GTDB taxonomy): Bacteria > Chloroflexota > Anaerolineae > Promineifilales > Promineifilaceae > CAADGU01. The sequence continues at coordinate 14,092 of CAYXUZ010000057.1, forward strand.
GCACTGTCACCAGCACCCGCCCACCATCTGGCGTGTGGCGCAGCGCATTATCCAGCAAATTCAGCATCACCTGGCGTAGCCGTGCCGGGTCGCCCTGAATGGCCGGAATTGCCCCCAATAGCTCCACGTGCAGGTCAATGTCACGGCCGTGCGCCAATGGCTGGTACGTCCCCACCGCTTCCTTGACCACATCCGCCACTTCCATCTCCTGCTGCTGCAACGGGAGTTGGTGCGCCTCCGCCTGCGCCAGGTCGTGTAAATCCTGCACCAGCCGCGTCAGATGTTGGCTCTGGTCAGAGAGCCGGGCAATCTCCTCTTTGGAGAGCGGGTAGACATCATCCAATATCGCCTGCAAATTGCCCTGCAAAATGTGAATGGGGTGGCGTAGTTCATGGGCCACATCGGCCAGCAAATTTTTGCGCAATGTTTCCGCCTGGCTCAGTTGGGCGGCCATCTCGTTAAAAGCCGTGCCCATGGCCACCATCTCCCGGCTGCCGTGAATAGGCACTTGCTGGTTCAAATCGCCCGCTTTGATGGCATTGGCCGCCTGCTCAAGCTGCTGCAACGGCCGTGTCAACGTCCGTCCCACCCAGGCCCCCACCAACAACGCCGCCACTGCGCTTACCACCACATACGCCGTCAGGCTGGCAATCAAATCCGCCAGTAGAAACTGCATGATGCGTTCGGCCGTTTCCGGCGGCAGCGATGCCCATACTTCCGGCAAGAACTCCTCCCGCCGCCCCAATTCCACCCCCAAAAATGAAAAAATCAGCCCGCGAAAGAAAAAAGGGGCGATGGCCACAAATAAAATCACCCCCAAAATAATCAGACTAAAACGCACCCAGAGACGATTCATCGTATTTCCATCGGAGGAGTTCGCATCTGAGGATGCCTTACTCCTCGTTGTTGACTAACCTGTAGCCCACCCCATGCACCGTTTGAATAAAGGTCGGTTGTTTGGGATTGGGTTCTATTTTCTGGCGCAGGTTGCGGATATGACTGTCCAATGTGCGATCCAACCCCTCATAATCCGCACCCAACCCCCTGGCAATTAGCTCGCTGCGCGTAAAAACATAACCAGCCTGCGCCATCAACACCCGCAGCAGTTCAAACTCCGTCACCGTCAGGCTGACCGCTTCGCCTTTCACCGTCACCTCGCGCCGACCGATGTCCATTTGCAATGTACCCACCTGGAGAATTTGCGGCCGTAACACCTCCGGTTTGCGCAGTCGGGCGCGCACCCGCGCCACCACTTCACGCGGGTTGTAGGGCTTGGTCACATAATCATCCGCGCCCATTTCCAGCCCTACGAATTTGTCGGTGTCGTCCACCCGCGCCGTGAGCATGATGATGGGCACGGCCGTCAGCGCCGGATCCGCCCGCACCAGCCGCGTAATCTCAACCCCATCCCGGTCGGGCAGCATCAGGTCTAGCAGCAGCAAATCGGGCCGTTCGCGGCGGAGATTATGCAGCGCCGACTCGCCATCATAGGCCACCAGCACCTCATAACCCGCCTGCTCCAGATACGCCCGCAGCAGCCGCACCACCTCCCGGTCATCATCCACCACCAAAATTCGCTGCTTCACGCATCACCCATCACTTTGGTGTGGCCGGTCTCCCGACCGAGCCACTCAACGCAAACCCTTCGCGTTCGCACGTCTTCGTGCGCCTTTGCGCCCTTCGCGGATCCTACTCATACCGCAACGCCTCAATCGGCCGCAGGCCCGCCGCCCGCCACGCCGGGTAGATACCAAAAACCAACCCCACGGCCGCGGCAAAACCTGTTGACAGCATAATCGTACCCACATCTACCACCGTCGTCACATCCAGGGCTACACTGGCGATCTGAGCAATGCTCCAACCCAGCGCAATCCCCAGCAGGCCGCCCAACACACTCAGCACCATAGATTCCAGCAAAAATTGCGCCAGAATATCCCGTTTCAACGCCCCCACCGCTTTGCGAATGCCAATCTCCCGTGTCCGTTCCGTCACACTCACCAGCATGATGTTCATAATGCCAATGCCGCCCACCAGCAGCGAAATCCCGGCAATGGAACCCAAAAACGCGGTCAACGTGGCCGTAATCGTGTTGAACGTTTCCAGCAAATCGGCCTGGCTGAAAATCTGGAAGTCGTCATCGGCGGCATAAACGATGCCATGCTCGCGGCGCAACGTTTCCGTGATCTGGGCAATGGCCGCGTCCGTTTGGGCTTCGCTGGCGGCCTGGGCGATGATCTGGTTGACGGCTCGTTCGCCAGTGCGGGTGCGGTCGGTGTACAACCGCGCCAACGCCGTGCTGAGGGGAATGTATACGTCGCTGTCCCCGCTGCCAAAGTTGCTGCCGGACGCAGCCAACACGCCCACCACCTCGTAACTGACGCCGTTGATACGCACCGATTGGCCGATGGGAAACGAGTTGGGAAAGAGGGTTTCGGCGGCGTCTGACCCCAACACGGCTACTCGCGCCCGTGTTTCCTCGTCAGCAGCCGTCAGTCCATCGCCGCTTTGGAACTCGTTCCGGTTGTTGACCACAAAGTAGTTGGGCGTGACGCCGGACACGGCCGTGCGCAATGATTCACCGCCCACAATCACTTCCTGTGTACCGCCGACGACCGCCGATACTTCACTCACGTCTGGCACATTGAGCGGGTCTGACAATGCCGCCACGTCGTTAATACTGAGCGTCTGAAAACCATCGCTGTTGTCAAAATTGGTACTCACGCTGAGCAAATTGGTGCCGATGGCCTGAATTTCACCCGTTACCGAAGCCGTGACCCCGTTGCCAATGGCCAGCAGGGCAATCACGGCCGCCACGCCAATAATCACCCCCAACATCGTCAACACCGAGCGCAGCTTATTCGCCCGTAAACTATCCATTGCTGTTAGAAAACTTTCCCAAATGTTCATAATGCCACTTGTGTAGTTTGTAGTAGCGGATTAATCCGCTACTACAAACTTACGCATGATGCTCCTGTATCACCCCATCCCGAATCCAGATGGTGCGTTGGGCAACGGCCGCCACGTCAGGATCATGGGTGATGACCACAACCGTAATACCCTGGCTGTTCAATTGTTTGAAAATGCCCAGAATTTCTTCGCCTGTCACCGTGTCCAATGCGCCGGTCGGTTCATCGGCCAGAATGATGCTGGGATTGGTAGCCAGGGCGCGAGCAATAGCCACCCGCTGCTGCTGCCCACCGGACAACTCATCTGGTTTGTGATCCATGCGCTCGCCCAGCCCCACCGTTTGCAGCGCCTCTTTGGCCCGCTTCAGCCGCTCGCCCCGCCCCAGACCGCCATACATCAGCGGCAATGCCACTTGCTTAAGCGCGGTGGTGCGCGGCAGCAGATTAAACTGCTGGAAGACGAAGCCGATGCGTTGGTTACGCACCCGCGCCTGCTGATTATCGCTCATCTGGCTGACATCCACGTCATCCAGAATGTAGGTGCCGCTGGAAGGGATGTCCAGGCAGCCGATGACGTTCATCAGCGTACTCTTGCCGGAACCGGAAGGCCCCATAATGGCCACAAACTCCCCTTTTTCCACCCGCAAATCTACCCCCCGCAGAGCATGAACTTCCTGTGTGCCCATCTGGTAGGTCTTCGTGATATTTTTCATTTGTATCATAGTGAACTCCTGTAACCCGATTTACCAAATCGGGTTACTAACCGCCAAACGGCCCGCCGCCGCCATCCGGTCCGTTACCACCGCCTGGTGTAAAGGGATTGGTTGCCGTCGGGTCAGGAATGAGTAGTTCGTCCCCTTCTTGAATACCACTGGTGACTTCAGTGTAACGGCCGTCGCGCAGCCCAATTGTCACCGGCACTGTCTCATTCATCGTCTGCCCTTGCTCATTCGTCCGCACTAAAATGACGTTGTACGTCCCGTTTTCGCGGTCAACCTGAATCGCCCCGTTGGGAACCAGCAGCACATCCTCGCGCCGCGCCAGTTCCAGCGCGGCATTGGCCGTCATACCCACGCGAATGGGCAATTCCGTCTCATCCAGGCTGATGGTGACGGGGAATGAAACCAGCGAACTGCCAACCTCACTCACGGCCGTCGGCGCAATCGTCTGCACGCGGCCAGAAATGGGCGTGTCCGGCCAGCTTTCCAGCGTCACCGTCGTCTCCTGGCCCAACTCAATCTGGCTCAAGTCCACTTCATTGACGCTCAAAACCACTTCCAGGTCGTTATTGTTGGTCATTTCCACCAGGATGCCATTGGCAACTTCACCGGGCTGCACATGTACGGCCGTGATCACCCCCGCAAATGGGGCCGCCGTCGGTCCGCGCCGCAGCTGATCCAGGCTGGCCTGCGCCTGCGCCAACGTCGCCTCGGCCGCCGCAATTTGCGAAGCCGAAGCCGGGGCCAGCAGCAGGTCATATTGCGCCTGGGCCAGATTGCGTTGGGCAACGGCCGTTGCCAGACTGCCCTGCGCCGTGGCTACATCGTTCGGATTCCCGTCCAGCAAATTGTTGAGCGTTTCCTGCGCCGCCGCCAACTGCCCATTGGCCTGCAACACATTCACCCGCGCCGCCAATTCCGCATCATCCAACATCCCTTCCGGCGCATTGCCATCTTGAATGGTTGCCAGAATGGTGGTGTGCTGCTCGGTGGCCTGCGTCGCCGTGGTCTGTGCCTGCTGCAATGCCAGTTGCGCGGCCTGAATTTCGGCGGCGCTGGCTCCGTTTTGGGCATTGTTCAGCCGGGTAGAACCTGCCGCCACATCCGCCTGGGCCGCTTCCACGTTGGCCGCCGCTGCCGCTATCTCCGCCTCGGTTGGCCCGGCCAAGAGGTCGTCCAACTGTGCCTGGGCGCTGGCCACAGAGGCTTCGGCAGCGGCAATGGACACGGCCGTTGCCGGTTCCTGCAAAGCGGCCAGATTCGCCTCTTGAATAATGAGAGACTGTTCGGCATCGGTAACGGCGCGTTCGAGTACGGCCGTGTCCAGCCGTACCAACACATCACCCGCCTGCACCACATCCCCCACCTGCACCACCACCTCCGCCACCGTGCCACTGGTGGGCAGGACCAACTGTGCTGATTGCCGTGTACTCACTTCGCCGGTAGCCGTCGTCCCGGCCGCCAGATCACCCACAAAAGCCGTCACCACTTCCCCCGTCCCGGCCAATTGCGCCTGTACGGTACTCATCTGATTACGCACAAACAGCCCACCCGCCACACAAAGCGCCAGGACAACACCTACGCCAATAATCATCCATGTTCGTTTCTTACGCATGATAGTTATCCTCAGTTCAGATTGGTTCAATCTTCAAGATTGAACCAATCTCTACTCCTCCCCCGGCCCAAAGCTCACCGTGGGCACATTGTTACCAATCATCACCTGGTCACCTTCCGCCAGCCCACTGGTAATCTGGGTATACTGCCCATCGCGCAGCCCAATGGTTACTTCCACTGCCTCCGTCACATCGCCATTCACCCGGTTCACGGTGTAACTCCCGTTCGCCCGGTTTACTTGAATGGCCCGGTTCGGCACCAGCAAAATATCTTCACGCTGGCTGGTAATCAACTGCACATTGGCCGTCATGCCCGGCCGCGCGGGGAGATCGGTATCGCCCAGACGCAAATAGACATCATAGGTCACCAGGGAATCGTTGCCCGCCGCCGGGCTGGGGGCAATCTGGCTCACTTCGCTGGCAATCTCCACCTCCGGCCACGTTTCCAGGGTGATGATCGCTTCTTGCCCCACTGCCAACGCGCCAATGTCAATCTCATCCACCGGCACCACCACTTCCAGGTCGGCCGCGGCCATCAATTCCACCACCGTGCCGCTGGCGTATTCACCCACCTGGGCGTGCACGGCCGTGACCACCCCAGCAAACGGCGCCCGCACGGTCGCTTTATCCAGCGCATCCTGGGCATCGGCCACCGCCAACCGCGCCTGTTCTACCTGAGCCACGGCCGTTTGCCATTCCGCCTCGGTCGGTTCGGCCAACAAATCGGCCAGCGCCGCTTCCGCCTGGGCCAATTGGGCTTCGGCGGCAGCAAGCTGCACGGCCGTAGCCCCGCCCACATTCACACTAAAATCCGCTTCCGCCCCTTCCAACCGCGCCGAAGCGGCCGCCAGGCTGCCCTGCGCCGCGCTGGTGTCGGTATTCCGCAAACTGTCCAACTGTGCCTGCGCATTCGCCAACTCTTCCTGCGCCGCCAGCATCGCTTCATGGGTTTGCTGATTGGTGTTCTCTTCGTTGATTTCGCGGGCACGGTCTAAATTCGTCTGGGCCACGGCCACGGCCGCTTCCGCCTGCTGAATTTGCGCCTGGCTGACGCTGTTAGTTGCGCTCTGGTACTGCGCCGACGCCGAATAGAGTGACGCTTCAGAGACAGCCAGCGTGGCCGAATAAACCGCCATTTGCGCCAGCGATGGGCCGGCCAGCAGTTCATCCAGGCTGGCCTGGGCGCTGGCCACATTGGCCTGCGCTGCCGCCACATCGTCCGCCGCCGCCGGTTCAGACAGCGCCGCCAGATTGGCCTCTTGCAGCCGCAGATTTTGCTGCGCCGCCGCCAGGTTGAGTTCTAGCTGGGCGGTTTCCAACTGCACCAATGGGTCGCCCGCCTGCACGCTGTCGCCCACCTGCACGTACCGTTCGGTGATACGTCCCGGCTGGCTGACGGCCAATGCCGCCGTGCGTGGCGCGGCCACCTGCCCGGTGGCGCTGGCGCTGGCCGTCAGGTCGCCGATGAAGGCGGTGACGATTTCGCCGGTCTGTGGCTCGGCCGTTGGTTGACCGGCACAGGCAGCCAGGAGAAGGATTACGGCCGTTAGCACCGGCCAGATGATTCGTTTTGGTTGCATCATAGCTACTCCTATTGTCAGGTACGGCCGTTTGCATCCTTCGGCAAGCTCAGGACAAGTTCTGAGGATGCAAACTCCGCCATGTGCTCATTCTAGGGAGCAAATCTGCAAAATTTGTGCAGAGGGGATGGAGTTTTAGGGAGCCTGCAAAACAGTGTAGAATAAGGGCCGGTGAAGTTTGAAATTATTGGCGACATCACAGAAATTGAGAGCATTGCCGTCGGTTCGTCTATTCGTGATTTGGAACGATTATGTGAATTTTATGGCGACGGCCGTTGGCGGAAAATGAAAGGTGTGGCGACTATTTTGTTGGCTAACGGCCGTGTGCGTCAGGCCGAACTGCATTGGTATGAAGCGCATGGCATTGGCCGCAAAGAGTTCAAGCGAAAACGCTATCTGGATTGATACTTATGAAAGAAAATCCCCCCCAATATGCTATTTGTATTGCGAATGATGAGTACCCCGCCTCTTTGGAATTGCACAAGGTTTATCGCCTGATGCCAGATGAAGAAGCCACGTTAGATGGTGATGTACGAGTCATTGACGAAAGTGGCGAAGATTATCTCTATCCGGCCGATTACTTTGTGTTGATTACCTTACCTGAAGAAAAAGCACTTGTTTTGCGGGACTCTTTTGTGCCCTATTCCACCTAATACCCCTGTTCCCCGGTTTCCTGCAAGCGCCGCCAGACACGCCGGTAGTGACGGCCGTCCATCAATTCCAGGCTGTTCTCGTCCGGGTCGCGGAAATAAATGGAGTGCGTGCCCAGCGACCAATCCTGTTCATGTTCAATGGCTACGCCGTGTTCGCGCAGCCGTTCGCGCCAGGCGTCCATCTGTTCCGGTGGAATGGAGAGACAGACGTGCCCCCGCCCCCGCGCCCCATGCCCCGGAATGGGGCTGATGCGTTGCTCCAACTTGTTGATGTCAAACAAAATCAGCGTCGAATTCTGGCCGGTTTGCAAGAACAGGGCATCTTCAAATTCATTGGAGATCGGCAGCCCCAAAACCTGCGTATAAAACTGCCGGGCGCGGAGAATATCGCTCACGTACAGCACCGCTTCGGCCACCCGCAAAACCTGGGTTTCGCCTCGTTTTGCCAGTTGTGCTTCCTGGGCGATTTGCACCCCGTTGCTGGTGCCTAGCCGGTTGGCCCCTGCCGCAATCATGCGCCGGGCGTCGTCGTAGGAGCGGATGCCGCCGGATGCCTTGACGCCCATCTGCTGGCCCACGGTGTGTCGCATCAGGGCCACATCTTCCACCGTGGCCCCGCCGCCGCTGAAGCCGGTGGAGGTTTTGACAAAATCTGCTCCCACCTCTTTAGCAATCCGGCAGACGCGCACTTTTTCTTCGTTGCTCAGGTAACTGGTTTCGATGATCACTTTGCAGAGGGCGTGGTGGCGGTGGGCGGTTTCGGTCACGGCCGTGATCTGCGCCCGCGTAAAACCATCATCCCCCCCTTTGACCGCGCCAATGTTGATGACCATGTCAATTTCCGTGGCCCCGCCGGCAATGGCCTGCTCCGTTTCCGTCACTTTGGCGGCCGTCGTAGACGCGCCCAGCGGAAAACCCACCACCGCGCACACCTTCACGTCTGAACCGGCCAACTGCGCGGCCGCAAAACGCACATGGGTGGGGTTGACGCACACGGAGGCGAAGTGATATTGCCGCGCTTCGTGACACAACTGCGCGATCATTGCTTCAGTGGCGTCGGGCTTGAGCAGGGTATGGTCAATCAGCCCGGCGATGTGCGGCGGGTCGGCGTCAATCAATTTCAGGAGTTCAACAACGGGAGTAGAGGCCAGTTCGTTCATGGCCTGAGTGTAGCAACTTCAAAGGTTTGGGGCTACATCCACCACCAGACCAAAGATGCCAATGGCAATAAGCAGTGCGCCGGAAAGACGGGTGAGCATCTGGTAATTTTGGCCTGTCCAGCGGGTGAAACGGCGCTGCACGGGCAGGGCGGCAAAGGGCAGCACCACCAGCGGCCAGCCGAAACCGATACCAAAGGCAATGAAGTAAGCCATGCTGTTCGCCAGATTGGTAAAACTGCCCGCTCCCAATAAAAACGCACTGACAACCAATGGCCCGGCGCAGGGCAGTGTCATGGGGCCGAGCAGCAGACCGTAGACGAAGGCGGCGGCGACGGGGTTGCGCAGGATGGGAGTTTGCACGGCCGTGAACCGGGCAAAAGGGTTACGGCCGCTCAACATCAACAGCCCCATCCCGATCACGACGGCATAAATGATGGGCAACAGCCAGGGCAAAATCGCCCCAAACGACTGCCGGAAAAGGTACAGCACCAGCCCCACCAGCAGCATCAGGCTCAATACCCCCGCCAGCACAAAAAAGCCCAACCACTTGGCGACCCGCGCGGTACGCTCGTTGGCCGCGTTGCCCGCCAAAAAGGCGATCAGGCCAGGGTACAATGGCAGCACACAGACACTGGTGAGAATGGCAGCGTTGCCGAGGAGGAAGGCTTCAAATAACTGATTCATGGTAATCGGTGAACGGTAATCGGTAAACGGATTACCATTCACCGTTTACCGATTACCGATTACTTCTTTAACCGCCTGCCTCCTGCAAATGGCTGATGATGGCTTCGGGTGATTCAATGCCCGTCACCAGGTCACTGTAACTCCCATCTGGGCGAATAATGAAGTGCGGCGTTGCCGGTGGATTGACGATAGATGTGCCAAAGGTAGCCGCTAACTCTTGCAGCATTTCCGGTGAGGCGACGGCAAACGTCCAGTCGAAGCCAGTTTGCTCGGTATAGTCGGCTAAAGCCTCATCGCTGATGTTCGTTTCGACGCTCAGGGCTACAAAAACAACCTCTTCGGCAGAAAGCTGGTCGCGGGCCGCAGCCACGTTACCTAGCTGTTGGCGACAGTTTGAGCACCAGGTGGCCATGGGTTCCACAAATACGGTCTTCCCGGCAAAGTCAGCCAGAGTGAACGTTTGGCCGCTGCGCACGTCGGTAAGGGCGATGGTTTGCCAGGCGGGCAGGGACATCATGGCGTCGTCGGCCATCTCGTCTTCCATCATGGCCTCGTCCGTTGTCTCTTCCATCATAGTGTCATCGGACATAGTTTCCTCGCCCGATGTCTCCTCCATCATGGCATCATCAGACATAGCATCATCGGCCATGTCCGCCTCGTCCATTGTCTCTTCCATCATTGGCTCGTCAGCCATCTCATCGGACGTGGCGGTATCGGTTTCTGCCATGGTGGTTTCGGTGGTGGTGGTCTGGCTCACGGCCGTGTCCGTGTCCGGTTCCGCCCCTCCGGCCGCATTACACGCCACCATCAGCACTACAAGCAGCCATAACATCCCAACGTAGATTATCTTTTTCATCATTCATCTCCTTATGCTTTCGTTTGTAGGTGGCGATTTATCGCCTTCCGCCATAAGCAGGCAATAAATTGCCCACTACAAACGAGGGTAGTGTACACAAATTAAGGGGATGTTCGGAAAGGATTACGACTTTGTTACAAGGGGTCGTGGAACACGTAATCCGTGATGCGTAATCCGTTATCCGTTTTCGGGTTACGGCTCAGGGATTACCGATTACGGGAATAGGGGAAAGCACATCCACCTGCCCGGTCAGGTCATAGGCCAGCGCGCCGTCTATGCGGACGGGAACGAGTTTGCCTGAGGGCAGTTCGCCGGGGATGAAGACCAGCCCGTCAATTTCGGGAGCGTCGCGGTAAGTACGGCCGACGCTGACATCATCGCCAAACCCTTCGATGAGAACGGGCAGCACCCGCCCCACCTGCGCCTGGTTTTTTGCCAGGGAGATGGATTGCTGTAGCTCCATCAGTTCGTTGCGGCGGGCTTCTTTCACTTCTTCGGGCACCTGCCAGGAGACGGTAGCGGAGGGGGTTGAGGCTTCATAGGAGTAGGTGAAGACACCCACGCGGTCGAATTGCAGGTCGCGCACAAACTGTTTCAAGCCATCAAATTCCTCATCCGTCTCGCCGGGGTAGCCGACAATGAAGGTGGTGCGGATGGCGATGTCTGGCATGGCGGTGCGCAGCTTTTCTACGGTTTGGTAAACCCATTCAATGTTGGCCGGGCGGCGCATCCGTTTCAGCGTTTCGCGGTGGCCGTGTTGCAAGGGGATGTCCAGGTAATGGGTCATTTGTGGCAACGAGGCCATGGTTTCAATCAGTTCGTCGGTGACGTAGCCGGGGTAGGCGTACATGAGGCGCAGCCAGGGGATGTCTGGCGCGGCGTTGGCGATTTGGCGCAGCAGGTGGCTGGTGCCGTTTTTCAGCCCCAGGTCGTGGCCGTAGTCGGTGCTGTCCTGGGCGATGAGGATGAGTTCTTGCACGCCCGCTTCTTGCAGGGCAGCGGCTTCGGCCAGGATGGAGGCCAGGGGGCGGCTGACGTGGGTGCCTTTGATTTGGGGGATGGCGCAGAAGGCACACGGCCGTCGGCAACCGTCGGCGATTTTGAGATAGGCGCTGGCCCCTTGCACGGCCGTGCGCAACACCCCTTGTTCGTCCAGCCCCACCGTTTGCGCTTCATCCGGCAGGTGGTAGAGCGGCTGCGGCCGTTTACGGCGACGCAGGTCATGGATGAAGGGCACAATGTCCATCCAGCGGCGGGTGCCGATGACGCCATCAATGCCGGGGACCCATTCGACCACTTCACGGCCGTAACGCTGTGCCATACACCCGGCGGCAATGAGTACCTGGTTTTTCTGCTTCAGCGCGACCAATTCTTGCAGCGCGGCAATAGATTCCTGCCGGGCGCTCTCGATAAAACCACAGGTGTTGACAATGAGCACGGAAGCGTCATCGGGATCGGCCGTGCCGCCAAAACCGGCCCGTTGCAGCAACGCCGCCATACTTTCCGAGTCCACCGTATTTTTGCTGCACCCTAAGCTGAGCAGATAAAAGTTTTTCTTGCGGGGTTGGGTCATAAGATGGGGATTAAGAAACTGGGAGACTGAGAGACTGGCGTCTCCCAGTCTCTTAGTCTCTTATTGAGTTGTCGTCCAAACTTCTTCTTTGTACTCGCCGCGCTCGCCCATGAAACCTAATTCTGTGCCGTTGATGGTCACAAAGACGCCAGCCGCATTACCCGTCAACACTTTGGCTTCGTCATTGGCTTCCCACTCATACTTGGGATCGGTGGGCCGGGCAATGCCGCTAAAAACGACCTCGCCGTCAATGGTTATTTCCATCCAGGTGCGCTCAGAAATGAGTAGTTCCAGCAAAATGGTTTCCATTGTTGCTGGTAAGGGTGGGCGTGTTGGTGAAGAGGTAGGCAAAGTCGTAGACACGCCACCGCCGCCACCGGTAACAAAATCATTGCGGCCGGTTGAGGTAATAATTTCGGATGGGGCCAGTTGCGGCGTATTTTGCGCTTCCGGTGTTGGAGTAGACTGGTCTAGCAAACCCTGCACGGCGCCTTGAATGTCCTCGGTCAGCCGTTCGGTGCCATCCCCGTTGCCGGTGAGCAGGGGGATAAATCGCTGCCCGGCCAGGTAAATCAGGCCAATCAGACCGGCAATGATGACCAGTCGCAAAATGGTATCGGAGCGCGGCCTGCCGCCACGCCGGTTGAACCCCGCGTTTACTTCCATGTTAACCGGCTCGAAAAAGTGCTGATCGGCTGGTGGCTCTTTCAGGGCGGGGGCAAGGGGTTGCTGGTCGGTGAAGGTTTCACTTTTCTTCTTGGGACGTTTTCCCTGACCGTATTCGTAGCGGTCAAGCAGGGGTTGGGGGTCTAGCCCTAAAAAGCGGGCATAGTTACGCAGGAAACCACGCACATGGACAGGGGTGGGCAGACGGTCGTAGTCGCCATTTTCCAGCGCTTCCAGATAACGGCCACTGATGCGGGTTTCCGTCTGGACTTCTTGCAGGGTTAGCCCTTTGGTTTCGCGGGCTTCGCGCAAAATATGACCCAGTTCGTCCATATCAGATAAAAAGCGGGGCAAATATGCACCCCGCTTTCCGTTTTTCAGGTGTATTGATGGTTACGGCCGTGTCCCACAAACCGGTTCAGGCTTCGTCAACTTCGGCAACCGGTTCGTCGGTGGCGACGGCCGTTTCCACAATGGGCGCTTCTTCTTCGGCTTCGTTCTCGATGACGGCCGTCAGTTCTGGATGAAACTCGGCGCTCAGGCGTACCACCACTTTGTGTTCGCCCAACTGGCGTAGCGGTTCCACACCCACTTTACGGCGATCAATTTCGGTGCCTAACACCTCGTTTAAGGCATCGGCTACCATCGCGGTGGTAATGGAACCGTACAGTTTACCACTTTCACCGGCACGGGCTTTGAATACCAGACGGACATCCTGAATTTTGGCAGACAGGGCTTCATATTCACGGCGCAGTTCCTCGCGGTGTGCTTCTGCCTTTTTGCGCCAGTTTTCGGCCTGCTTCACCGTCCCCGCCGTAGCCAGCAGTGCCAGCCCTTTGGGAATCAGATAATTACGGCCGTAGCCATCACTCACGGTACGCACTTCACCAGCATACCCCAAATTTTCGACATCTTGCTTTAACAGCACCTTCATAGCTGCATTAACTCCATTTCTTAAAAATTTGCAAGGGGGGATGTTACCAAAGGGGCAAGTTTTTGACAAACAGCATTAACAGTTTCAGAATGCCTCGGCCGAATAAACATCATCCATCGAGATTAAAATATCGTTTAACTCTGTCACTTCGTCGGCGATTTCCTGGCGCAGCCGCTTCGCCCGCGCCCGGTCAATGTCTTTGGCCTCCACCAGCATGGTCTGGGAGTAGATGGTGCCCAGGTGGGACAGGGAATTTTCCAGTTGCAGCCGCGCCCGCTTGATGGTGTTATCCAGCGTGTCCAGAGTCTGCAACTGACGTTGCAAGCCGGCCATTGTTTCTTCTAGTTGCGCTTTCACGGCCGTGTCTTGGGTGGCGGCTTTTTCCCTTTGTAGTTGTCGCAGCCGCTCTTCGGCGCGTTTGCGGTCCCGTTCTACAATGGCCGCGTCGTTTTGATAGGTATCAATACGCATGGCTAAATCGTAGATACTTTCCAGCCAATCATCAATTTGCGTAGCCGTTTCTATCAGTTCATCGCGCAACACGGTATCGGTGCGTTTGTTGATGCCAGCTTCAATACGGGAGCGGTAATCGAGCGCTTCCGCCATACGCTGCTGCAAATACTTGTCCTTCAGTCGCTCCGGTTTGTAGTCGCGGCGCAACATTTTGGCGACGACCTGGCGCCTGAATTCGGGGTCGGTCAGGCTGCTGGCAACTAAGGCGGCTTCAACGGCCGTACCACCCAATAACCATACAACGGGTGGTATCATGCCAATAACAGCCGCATCAGGAAACACCACAGATGCGACCGTCAGCAACATGGTGGCCGCGATGACAACAGCGCTTTCTGAGCGGAAGATCGCCTCTTGAAAAAGGGCGTTGCGGACTCGTTTTTCCAGGGATTCGCGGGTTTCGTTTGCCATGAGCTACATTACTTAAGCCGGTGATTTTTGATGCGCCACACCTTGGGCTTGCTGTTTTACCGTGTGAATGAGGCGGGTAAGTTCCGCCTGGGAATCCGGGTGGGAAGCAAACCGCTGGGCCGTCTGCAACACATCCAGACTACGGTCATAAAACCCAAGCCGGGCATAAGCCTCACCTAATGATCGCTGGTAGGTAACACGGGTGGGTTCAATCGCCACGGCCCGCTGCCAGTTGAGCACGGCCGTAGCCCACAACCCGGCCTTCCCCATTCGCTGCGCCACACTATGATATTCGCTGGCATGGTGTAACCCTTTGCTAACGGCCGCCTCCTGACGGTAGCGTACCCGGTCAAAGTCTGGCGCGGCGCGCATGGCAAAGAATAAAGCCAGGGCGGCCATCGCTACCTGCGCCCCTTTGATCACCTTCCAGGTACCAAGCGTCAATGGTTCCACCACACCGCGAAACGCCGGATCCAGGCGCTCAAAACCGAGAGCACTAAGATCAGGGTTGATCAGGAGTTGGGCCAGACCGGCCAGCAGAATGGCAATCAAGATGGTGATGGCAAAAATGTTGGCCCAATATTGACGAAAATAGAGGCAAACGGCCGTTGCCAGCAACAACACCGTCATTAAACTTCCGGTAATAACGGTAAGAGGGTTGGGCAGTGTCAAGGCGCTGTAGCCAATTTGGGCACAATAGGTTACAGCAACGGCCGTGACCGTAAACCAGTACAATACAAGATTGCTGCTGGGGTTGGCATACCGATAAAGCTGCACCACCAACCCACGATGGCAGGCCGGACAGCGCATATCTTCAGCAGTAATCTGCGCCGCGCAGTAACCACACAGGGGCACATTGCGCGACCAGACATCATCAAATTGCTCATCTTGTTGATAGACAATTTGTGGGGGTTGGGCAGTGGTGGCGGGCGTCACGGCCGTGACGCCATTGTCCAACCCTGCCAACAT
Organism: uncultured Ardenticatenaceae bacterium; assembly: GCA_964467705.1. GTDB lineage: Bacteria > Chloroflexota > Anaerolineae > Promineifilales > Promineifilaceae > CAADGU01. Next base: position 29,326 of record CAYXUZ010000057.1, read on the forward strand.
ACGCCGGGCAGCCGCATTTTCCGGGTTCAGTGCCAGCACATTTTCCAGGCATGTGCGCTTATCGGCCGTATCTTCCACCACCTGGCTTAGCCAGAGCCAGCCACGTTCATTATCCTCATCCGCGTCTATAACCTTTAGTAGCAGCAGGCGCGCTTGTTCGGGCCGGTTTTCCTTAACGGCCGTGATTCCCTCTTGCAGCCAACCCTCAACCACTACTTCTGTCATTTTTTTGCCGGCCGGCTATTCCCCTGCCGTCGCCGCCGATTCATCCGCAGCTTTTTCTTCTTCTTTATAAACAGATGGTTCGGCCAAACCTAAGCGCCGTTTCCGCTCTTCCAGTTGAATATCCAGTTCCGCTTTCCCCAACGTCGTGTCCATCTGGCTGTCCAGGCGGCTGGCATACATTTCACTGTGCGCGGAGGCTTTGTCTAGCCGGGAGCGGATGGATTCACCCAATCGGGCAATGTCGGCATCGCCCACACCTTCCAGATCATCCAGGCTCTTAATGGCTTTGACGGTAGCTTCTTTGGATTTAGCCAGCCGCAGCAACGCTTCCAATTCTTGCTGCTCCTGGCGAATGGTGACCAGTTTAGCCTGCAATTTGAGTCGGGCATTGAGCAAAGCTTCATATTCGCGCTGCTGCCGCACCCACTGTTCGTGATATTGTTCTTCCAGGCGGCGCGTGGAGTTCAATTCGTTTTGGGCGGCGCGGGCCAGATCAGCTTTCCCTTGCATCAAGAGCATATCAATGTTTCGGTCTAGCTGATCGCCTTTCTTTTTATATTCGTTATATTTGCGCTCCATCGTTTTGACTTCACCACCGACGGTAGCAGCGGCATCTTCCAGATCATCCAGATTTTTTTCCGCATCGCGGATGTATTGTTTCATCACAGCAGGGGAATTGGCCTGCAACGCCTGGTCTACCATTGCGTGCAGATTTGCCTGGATGAGGGTTTGTGTTTTTTCCAGTAACGAGGCCATGAATTGTTCTCCTTATTATTGTGAATCCAGTATGGCTTTTGCTGCCTGATATACGCATGTAAGAGATACCTGGTTTTGTGATAGTGCTGCTGATACCAGCAGCGGTGGCGCCAGACGGTGCCCATTGTAAAGCATGGCAATAGGTTGAACAAGTAAAGCTCAAGTGGTGTTGTGGATGGGCAGGGTGATGGTGAAACAGCAGCCGCTTTCAGGGGAAGAGTGCCCGGTAAGACGGCCGTGATGCAGCACCACATACTGTTTGACAATGTAAAGGCTGGCTACATAGTCGGGAGCGTCAATCAGGTTGATTTCATCAGAAAGTAGAACCTGTTGAAATTGGGCCAATGCCATTGGTTGCAGGGGGGTGACGGCCGTAACTGAAATCTGTACCTCATCACCCTGCCGGCCAGACTCCAGATGGACGGTCGCGGGGCGAGATTCTGCCTGAAAGATGCTGAATCTTAGCAGGCGTTCCACACAATCAGATAGCATACGGGAATTGCCAAAAATGGCGGGTGGTTCCGGCAACAGGGCGTAATAGATCACTGTTTCCGGGGAATATTGACGGTCGGCTGCCTGGCTTAACTCATAAAGAATTATGCCCAAATCGTGAATCGGCTGCGCTTCCCAGGTATAAGATACCGTTGCCTCACCTGTCTGTAATTCAGCCAGGGTGATGAGGTCTTTAATCAACTCGTTCAGGCGTTCACTTCCTTCCTGGATTGCAGACAGGGAAGCGGCTAACTCTTGCGGCGACCCGGCCTGCTCCAGCCCTTGCGCCAGTTTGAGCGTGTGCAGGCTTACGGCCGTGAGCGGTTGCATCATTTCCCGCGTCACCAGATTCAGAATCCCTTGCTTCAACACTTCAAAATCAGCCTGCACCAGACGTAAAGAGTGAAAATGTCTGTCCAGGCGTTTTTCTACCAGTTTCAGCACATCATCCGGCTCATACGGCTTGATGATATATTCCTCCACACCCAGCCGCCGCCCTTCATATTCATCTCGTTTTTCGCCCTTAGCCGTCAGGAAGATGAAGGGAATATGCACCCACTGCGGATTCTCACGAACGGTTTGCAGGAACTGGTAACCGTCCATCTGCGGCATCATAATGTCAGAAATGATCAAATCCGGTTGGTACTCTTGCAAAACGGCCAGTCCTTCACGGCCGTTCATCGCCGTCAGAATTTGCAGTTCATACCGCCCCTCAAACAATAGCAGCAAGTCAGCCAGGCCATACAGGAGGTTTTCTTCATCTTCCACCAATAGTAAGGTCGCCGGCAGACGGCCATTATTTGCTGATGATTCGGCCACCGGTGACACGATGGGTAACATCACCGTAAAGACGCTGCCTTTGTCCTCTTCACTATGTAGCAAGATACGGCCGTGATGCAGTTGTATCAGATCACGGGTAATGGTTAACCCCATCCCCACCCCCTGCTGTTCCATCAACGCCCGGTTATACTGCTCAAACAAATCAAAAACCCGCTCATGCATCGCCGCCGGAATACCTAACCCATTATCACTAAAAGCCACCCCCACTTCGTGCCCCTGCGTAAAAACACGCACCTGCACCAGCCGCTCCCGATCAGTAACCGGCGCGGTAAATTTAATGGCATTATTCAGCAGCGCATCAAAAGCCGTTTGCAGTCCTTTGGGGTCCCCCCAAAACGAAGGCACAGCCTCCGCCGGTTCAAAAAACACAGCCACATTTTGCTCCTCGGCAAACGGCCGTTGCTCCGCAATCACCCTCTCCACAATACCATTCAGATCATCAATCCGGCTGCGTTTCTGCTCAAATCGCCGTTTTATTTCATTACTGCGCAAATCAATAACCTGGATCAAAGCCCCTACCAGGTTTGTCAGCCGCACACATCCCGTCTGAATACCATGCAGATACTCCATATAATTACGATTAACCTGGCTCGTTTCCAGACTTTTCAGATAACGATCCAGCATATCGTAATAGGCAGTCACATAAGTCAGCGGTGTTCTAAACTCATGGTTCAAAATCTGCATCATATTCTTTTTCAATGATTCCAGCGTTTGCTCCCGCCGTTTTTGCCTCTCAAAGCTGCGATCCAGTTGCGTCTGAATTAACTCCGCCAACTCCCCCATTACAAAAGGCTTGGTCAAGTACAAATCAGCGTCGCTCAACCTCCCGGCGCGGACATCGGTTTCATTTCCACGTGCTGTCAGAAAAATAAAAGGAATATGGCTCCAATCCGGATTCTGGCGCACATAGCGCAAGAATTCAAAACCATCCATCCCCGGCATCATAATATCAGACACAATCAGATCAACTTTATATTCGGTCAGCAAGCGCAGTCCATCTCGTCCATTACCGGCCTTCAAAACACGCAAGTTGTAGCGAGAGGGGTAAACTTCCAATGCATCGGCAATGCCATTCAACATATCCACATCGTCCTCGACAACGAGAATGGTTACTGTGCGGGTTATCATGCGCGGCATTATAGCATAATCCGGGAGTGGGCATTGAGGAGAAGATAGTACCTAAACGGCTTCCGCGACGCGGGAAGATCAAGAACGGCTAATGGAAAGAGATGAGCAGCCCCTCAATCCACACACTTCCACAAAACAGATCGTACGCCCGGGAACTACTACAGTAAAAGATTTGTGGTAACAAACGACAAATAGTAGTAGGAAGGCTCAACTTTGCAAAACAAACTGAACTTGGGATGCTGTATTTAGCTTGTCAACATAGACAGCAACTGAAGTTTTACCGGCAGGCCAAACAATATTAGTCATATTGCCCGATGGCACATTGCCTACTAACAAACCCCGACAACCAACTTCAAACTCTCCTGAAAAACATAAAACACCCTTTTCCCGTTTGCCCCCTTCAGAAACTATTACAGAAATATGGCTATCCGGGAGAGTCGCAACTGCAATCCCTCTTGGCCCAAAAATAAAACTTTCAGTCCCAGTTTCCCACTGCGGATATGAATCGCTTTTTTCGGCATCAAATAGAGCGACTTGTGCATATAATGACAAAACTTTTCCCGAAAAGATAATCTTCATAGATCGTTCTCTTTCTGTTGCAGCCGACCTTTACACTCCTGTTCAGCTTACAGCCGTTCCGTATTGGCTCTTTCAGGCATTACCCCGATTACCGTTTACCGATAACCGATTACCGG
>CAYXUZ010000058.1:0-1324 GCA_964467705.1 uncultured Ardenticatenaceae bacterium
TCACTTCATATCTCATGGACATGAAGCTTACCTGTACTTATGCAAGAGGTCTATTGTCTAAACTCAATGAATAATGACTTTGATAATTTTGGCGAATACCTAAACCAAAGCAAAGTCAATCAGGTAATCGGTAAACTCGCTGATTTTCATTTCTCCTTGCTGCACAAGATGAGGGGCAGTAGCGGCTGTTACAGAGAAAGATTGAGTAAACAGGGGCACGGCCGTAGCCAGCACCGCCACAAACCCGCTGTTTCGCATGGTTGTCTCCAACAATTGGTGTACACGCGGGTCGGTTAACAGGACAGAGACACAGGCCGGGCCACCGGGCACTATGACCCCCTGGTGAATGGTTTCTGGCAATAGCTGGTCCAAAGAATAGTCCGGTCGCACCCCCAGACCATGCAAACCCTTAAGCACACCGGCCGACAGCCCTACCAGGGAAACCGGCAACCCTGCTTCCCGCATATGCTCCAGGCAATAGACCACGGCCGTTTCCTCAAAACCAGACGCCAGCAAAATCACAATTCTATTGTTTGGTACCAAATGGTTTGTTGGCATCTACAAGCCCTTGTCTTATCCTAAGAATCAGAAATGATCGCCCGATGATTACTAAAAAGATGGCTCCCCCTTCCTCCCCAAACTGGCTCTCCTCTAAATGACACAAAATTGCGTCCAGGTGTACCTACCACACCTGGTTGGGTGCAGTATAAAGCGGTTGCCGATTTCTGATTTGTCACACTCCGTCAACTTTCTGCGCAAAATAGCCAGAACTTGCGCTGACCTGCGCTCTTTGTCCAAATCCTGCCCTGTGGCGCAGTGCGATTAGCAAATCAGTCACCGTCAGAGTGATCCTTTGGCGTTGTTTCCCTTCGTCGTTATAGTAGGTGTCCGTATCAGGAGGTTGCCATGAACAATTTGCTTCCTATCAGCAAAGAACAATTACAAGCCAACATTCACGCCGCCCTGCGTGCCTGGCATAACCCTGGCGGGGGCCGGGAAGATTTGCTAACGGATTTGCTGCTGGTGCGCGAACGGCAAACGGCCGTCGCTTCCGACCACAACCCCGCGGCATTGCGTCTGGCTACCAATCAGATTCTCCTGGATGCGATTGGCGAACTGGAAAAACAAGACCAGACGGTCGCCCGCATCTTACGGTCGCGGTTTATTGACAAAAGCAAATTGATCGCCATGGCTAATAAATTAAACGTCAGCGAACACAGTGTTAGCCGCCTGCAACGGGCCGCCATTGAACAGTTAACAAATGTCGTTTACGGCCGTGAACAAACATACCGCCACGAACAGGCACAACAATTAGAGACCAGAC
>CAYXUZ010000058.1:1334-7867 GCA_964467705.1 uncultured Ardenticatenaceae bacterium
TCGTTGGAAAGTGTGCTGCCGCCGGCCACTTATACCCGCCTGTTTGGTCTGGAAGACAGTCGCACAACCATCGGAAAATTGCTGCTTCAGGCAGAAACACCCTGGGTGGTTGCCCTGGTAGGCATGGGCGGCATGGGTAAAACGGCGCTGGCCGATGCCGTCACCCGCCAGGTCATCGGCCATTTCTCGTTTGACCACATCGTGTGGCTGCGTTCAGAACCCCAAACCATGAGCGGCCATTCCCACTCTCCCCAGCTCACCTATGAAGACCTCATCGCCACCCTGGCCGGGACTCTCTGGCCGGAAGCCATGGAGATGCACTCCTTTGCGCAGCGCCTATCAGCCGTGCGCCAGGTACTCAAGCAACGGCCGTGTCTGGTCGTTATTGACAACCTGGAAAGCGAAACCGATACCGCCTACCTGTTGGCCCATCTCCATGACCTGGCCAACCCCAGTAAATTCCTGCTCACCACCCGTACCCGTCCCGCTGACCAGGCGCTTGTCTTCAACTTCAACGTGGACGAATTATCCCCGGCCGATGCCGCCGGGTTGCTGCGCCACCATGCCCGCGATATTGGCATTCAGGCCATGGAGACCGCCACCGCAGCGGATATGGCCCACATTTACCAGGTAGTGGGGGGCAACCCCCTGGCCCTCAAACTCGTGGTCAGCCTGCTGGATCTGCTGCCCCTGTCCCAAATACTGACCCATCTGACGCAACGACCGGCAGGAAAAGTGGAAGAGATGTACAAGCATATCTACTGGCAAACCTGGAACGTGCTCAGCCCGCAGGCGCGGCAACTACTCCAGGTCATGCCCCTGGTGGCCGAATCTGGCGGCCAAACGGCATACCTGCGCACACTCAGCGGATTGTCGGAAGCTGACCTCTGGCCCGCCTTACAGGAGTTGCGCCACCGTTCCCTGTTGGAAGTGCGCGGCACGCTTGATGAAAAGCGGTATGGCATCCACCGCCTGACAGAAACCTTTTTGCACACCGAAATTATCCACTGGTCTGAGGACCGGGCGATATGAAAATGGACAATCACAAACCACACCCGCAATTTGTGCGTGGCATTCAGGCAGGGTTGGGTTACTGGCAAGTCGAAACCCAAGACGAATCGGATGCCGCCATCCGCCGTCTGGATGCCGAACGGCATAATCTGTATCGTCTGGTGCAATATGGGCAACATATACCGGAATTGTGGTCGGACACGGCCGTGCTCGCCCGCAACGCCTTCTACCTGGTGGAACGCAAGGGGTACTGGTTGGAGTGGATTCCGGTTCTGGAGCAGGCTGTGAGCCAATGGGCACAAGACGATTGGCGGTTACAAGTCCAACTACTACACCGACTGGGTTATCTGTACCAGATGGGGCGGCAGCTACCGCAGGCAGTCACTACCCATACCAAGGCCGAGCAGTTAGCCCTGGGCCACCAGGATGCGGAGCTGGTCAATCAGAGCCGCTCCTATCTCTGCGCCGATCACCGCCACCTGCGCCACTATGACCAGGCCGAGCAATACGGCCAGTTAGCCCTGGCCGGTCTGGAAAAGCAAGCCACCCACCATAAGTGGTTTGCCAGCACCTTAATTGAGTTAGGGCTTGTTGCCTGGTATCGGGGCGATCTGGCCGTAGCCCAGGAGCGATTGCAGACGGCAGCCGCTCTTTACCACCAGTGGGGGCAGGCAACCAACTATCTGCGAGCCTTAAACAACCTGATCGGCGTGGCCCGGTCGGCAAAGAATCATGATCAGGCGTTGGCTTATTACGAGCAAGCCCGCCCCTATTTTCAGAGTCTCAGCGGGGAATATGACCTGACGATGTTTGAAGTGGCCTATGGTGGCATCATGTTTGAGTTAAGTCGTTACCCAGAGGCAGAAGCCGCTTTTCGCCGCGCCAATTCCCCTTATTTACAGCGGTCGCACTACATTCATCAACGCGCCCTGGTTGCCCAGTGCCTGGGTAATGCTCTGTTGAAACAAGGGCGTCTGGATGAAAGCGAAAACTGTTTGCTGACCAGTGCCCGCCTGTGGGCAGAAGCCAGCGATGACCTGATGTTGGCGAACACGTCAGGCACATTGGGTGAATTGTATGTTGCCAAAGGGGAAGTGGACACGGCCGTGACCTATTTCGACCAGGCCCTCTGCCATCTGGCTAAATACCCGGATGATGCCATGGCCAGACGTTTACAGGCCGAATTTACAGCACTGCGGGATGAATTGCGCCGAACTTGAAACGGCCGTCGGCAAACCTGTCGACGGCCGTTTTCTGAGGTCAAAACAGTTGTCGGGACGTCAAGGACAGGTACCGGTGGAGCCGTTGGGGCAATCGCCGGCAAAAACGGCGGGCGTTACCAGCGGCGTACCAGCCAGCATCAGCAGGGCTAAGACGGCCAGCAAAACCCAGGCTGCTTTCTTGCGGGTGGCGTTGAGCATCACGAGTCACCTCCTTACTGGTGAAGACTCGTTGAGTGCGGTACCCGATTCAGCGTACCAGGTCGCCGAACCGCTCATGAGACGCTCAACGGTTAATCCATCTCAGATTTGCGCGCGTTTGACATGTACTGGCAGGTTAATGGCAGGCGAGGAGAAAGTCCTGATGGCAGGCTGAGGCAAGTCTGATGCTAGTCTGAGCTTAAAAGGAGGATGGTATGATTACAAACCGTTCCTGGGCGCACTTCCCCAAAACGTATCGTTCGCGGGAAATGCACATACTGGCGGACTGAGTTTTGAAAGGAATGAGTGGCAGCGTGTCCGGTTTGCCAGGCATTGGCAAGTCAAATTTCCTGGGGTTCTTGTGCCACCGTCCGGAAACTTTTCAGACCTTGTTAGCCCCGCACCGGATAGAGGTCGCTCTGATTCCTATTGATCTCAATAACTTGCCCGATGATACACCCGCCACATTTTATCGTGTTATCCTGCGCGGCTTTTATGAAGTACGACCCTATATTGATGCCCCACTGCAAGCAGCCATTGTTTCCACATATCAAGAAAACAAAGCGGTGCAAGACCCTTTTTTAGTGCAAAGCGCCCTGCGTGACCTTTTGACACAATTTCAGGGCCAGAACAGGCGTGTTGGCTTTATTTTAGATCGGTTTGATGGCTTTTGTGAGATGGCCGCCCCGCAAACAATATCCGCATTACGTGGTTTACGTGACAGCTTCAAAGACACACTTTTTTACCTCATGGGTATGCGCCAGGAGGCTGCCTACCTGTCTGACCCTTCTAAACTGGGTGAATTGTTTGAGATATTAGACACCCATGTCTGCTGGCTTCAACCGATGATAGAAGACGATGCTCGCTGGCTCATTGCTCGTGAAACACAGGGGGCTGCATCTCCACCAAATGAGCAAGAAATCGCCCATTTTCGCGCGTTATCTGGGGACATTCCCTCATTACTCAAAGCCATCTGTCACTGGTGGCTGGCGTTACCTGACAAATCTCAGTTTACAGATTGGGTTGACCTCCTGGCGCCTGACCCAACGATTCAATATCGCCTACAGGAAATCCTCGCGGGGTTTAGTGAGGAAGAGCTTTTGTTCCTGTCAGAGGTGGAGAAAAACAGCTACCAGAAGAAAAGAGCAGATGTAGGCCAACAACCAGAACATCCTGAGGCAAAGGTCTTGGCTCATTTATTGAGAAAAGGTGTTTGCCAGGTAGATAAAGGTCGAGTTCGTATTGGAAGTAATCTGTTGGCCACATACCTGGCCCGGTCTGAAAGAAGCGGGCGAGGTCGTATCTGGCTAAATAACCAGACAGAGGAACTCTATCAGGGGCAGCAACTGATCGAGGACTTGACGCCCCTAGAGAGAGGAATCTTATTGTTCTTAATAAAAAACCCGCGCCAACGACATAACAAAACAGACTTAATCGCGAATGCATGGTCAGATGTCATAAACCGCGAAGGTGTTAGCGATGATAGTCTGTATCAGGTGATTGCCGGTCTGCGGAAGAAGATTGAGCCTGTTCCGGCAAAACCCTGTTATATCCTGCACTGGCATGGCAATCCAGAAGGAGGATATCAACTGTTTCCCGAAGGGCGACCGCTGTGAGACGCAGCGACGTTGGTTAATCGTTCTGTGACATCTTCTTTCCCTTTTCGCCCGTTCACTCTACACTAAATTCTGAGCATCGGTTGACTCACCATTTATGGACTCAGAGAGTTCTATTTCAGGCATCAGTTATCATTGGATTCAAATCATTTGGGATGTTGTCCAGACTTCCTTACTGGATGATTTACTCACATAGTGCGTTAGTTGGCTTTGGTACTAAACAAAATTTGTCGGATAATGGGGCCAGGATCACATATTATCTGGAGTACAGATGCAGGTTCTTCACCTTCACTGGCTAACGCCCCATCAGCCGGGGCAGCACGGCCGTTTCCTATTCTGGGCGGAAACGGCCGTAGCCAACCCACCCAGCCGCGACCGGCGTAAAAAAACGGCCCAGCCTCACCCCTTTGCCGCCGACACCTCTAACCTCCGCGCCCTGCTCAAAGAAATTGGTTGGGCGGGCAAACTACCTGTCGAGGCGCTGACGCTCTGGCTGCCCACCAATCGCTTTGGCCCCATCCCCTCCCCTGACCTGGTACACAATTGGGAAACTGATGAAGGGCCATCGGAACTGCTGCCGTGGACAGTAGCCGGATTGTCACTGGGGCCAGCGCACGCATTGGCTTTATTATCCTATTTGCACCAACAGGCGTTGCCACCGACGGTGCGGTTGGGAGTAGACGGCCGTTTCTGGCAAACCACCTTCTCCTTCATCCTGGAACTGCTGGCCCGGCAGCTTTACCGACCAATCCTGGTAGAAACTCGCCAGAAACAAGAACTCCACTTTGAAGCCCGTTGGCAGCCGCTGTTAGACGGCGAAAATGAAGCCCGTCGCACGGTCCAACTGGCAGTCACGATGCCCTCCATCTGCCGCGCGGATGCCAAAAACCCTGATGAGACGCTGCCGTCCGGCGCTATTTTGGACAGCTTTCTGAATTATCTGACCGACACGGCCGTGCGCCAATGGGCCACCCGCCAGGAATTGTATCTGCCCACCGGCAGCGACCCGGCGACTGCCTGGCTGCGCGCCTTGTTTGCCACTACTCCAACCATTCAGGCCAGTGCCGCCCAGATACAGCATTTTGCCAGCAGCTTCCGCGCCTGGGAACGTGCTCTCACTGTTGCTGGTGATAGGCATTACCGTGTGGCTCTACGGCTGGAAGCGCCTACCCAACAACAAGTGAAACAAACGAAAAACGGAGAATCTGCCTGGCAGCTACATTACCTGCTGCAAGCACGCGACGATGCCAGCCTGATGGTGCCCGCCAGTGAAGTATGGCAAAACAAGAGCCAGGTGCTGCAAGCGTTGGATCGGCAATTTGAAAAACCGCAAGAAAGATTATTGGCTGGATTGGGCTATGCGGCTCGTTTCTTTCAACCTATGCAGCGCAGTTTGCAGCAGCGCACTCCCAGCAGTATGACGCTGACCACCGACGAAGCATACACCTTCCTGCGCCACTGTGCGCCGCAACTGCAACGCGCTGGTTTTGGCCTCCTGGTGCCACCCTGGTGGAACAAGCCGGGCACGCGGTTGGGCGTTCGGCTGCAATTAGGCAGTACAACGAAGCTCACCGGGCAAACGGCCGTTGGCAAAGGTCACATGACCCTGGACAACCTGGTGCGTTACCGCTGGCAGCTCTCGTTGGGCGAAACGGAACTCAGTCGTGAGGAGTTTGACGCCCTGGTCGCCCTCAAATCGCCGTTGGTACAAATTCGTGGTCAATGGGTGCAACTCGATCCGGAGCAAATTGAAGCCGCTATTCGCTTCTGGCAGGAGCAGGATTGGGAAGGCGATCTAACCCTGTTTGAGGCCATGAAGCTGGGGCTGAACAGCCAGGAGCAACACAACGGTCTGCCGGTGGAGGGGGCTGTGCTGGATGATTGGCTGCAAAAGTGGTTATCTCAACTGCAAGGGGATGAAAAGCTGGCGATGCTGCCGCCGCCAGATGGTTTGCGGGCACAGTTACGGCCGTATCAACAATACGGCTACTCCTGGCTGCACTTTGCCCGCCGCTGGGGGCTGGGCGTCATCCTGGCCGACGACATGGGTCTGGGCAAAACGATCCAGACCCTGACGCTGACGCAGCAGTTGAAGGAGGAAATGGGCGGTTTGCCTGCCCCGATTTTGCTTATCTGCCCTACCTCCGTGGTCACCAATTGGGAATTGGAGCAGCGGAAGTTCACCCCTGGTTTGCGGGCGATGGTTCACCAGGGCGGCGACCGGCTGCGCGATGCGGAATTTGTGGCCGCCGCACGGGAGAGCGACGTGGTGCTGACCAGTTATGCTCTGGTGCGGCGCGACGCGGAAACGCTAAAGCAGATAGAGTGGTTTGGCGTGGTGCTGGACGAGGCGCAAAACATTAAAAACGCCAATACCAAACAGGCGCAAACCATCCGCCAACTGCCGGCCGATTTCCGCCTGGCGCTGACCGGTACGCCAGTGGAAAACCGGCTGTCGGAGTTGTGGTCTATCATGCAGTTTCTC
>CAYXUZ010000058.1:7877-28058 GCA_964467705.1 uncultured Ardenticatenaceae bacterium
CGGGCAGAAGCAGTTTCGCCAGGATTTTACGCTGCCCATCGAGAAATATGGGGACGAGGACGCCGCCCGTAAACTGCGCCAGCTCACACGGCCGTTTCTGCTCCGCCGCGTCAAAACCGACCCCACCGTCATCCAGGATTTGCCGGACAAGCAGGAGATGAAGGTCTACTGCTACCTTAGCGAGGAGCAGGCCACGCTGTATGAAGCAGTGGTACAGGATGCTTTAGCAGTCATCGAAGAACAGGAAGAAGGTGGCATCGCCCGCAAAGGATTAGTCCTGAGTATGCTGATGCAGCTCAAACAGGTATGTAACCATCCAGCCCAATATCTGCACGAGACGGAAGCGTACCAACCGGGGGATGACAACGGCCGTTCCGGTAAACTCCAGCGCTTTGATGCTTTGCTGGATGAAATTCTGGCCGAAGGCGACCGGCTGCTCATCTTCAGCCAGTTCACAGAAATGGCAAGCCTGCTGCAAGCGTACATTCAGACCCGTTTTGGGGTGCCCACACTCTATTTACACGGCGGCGTCCCCGCTAAAAAGCGCGCAAACATGGTCGAACAGTTCCAGCGCGAAGATGGGCCGCCCGTGCTCCTGCTGTCGCTGAAAGCGGGCGGCACCGGGCTGAACCTGACCCGTGCCAACCACGTCTTCCACTTCGACCGCTGGTGGAATCCGGCGGTGGAAGACCAGGCCACCGACCGCGCCTTCCGCATTGGCCAGACGAAAAACGTGCTGGTGCATAAATTTGTCTGCCTGGGCACGCTGGAAGAACGGATTGATGCCATGATTGCCGAGAAAAAAGCATTGTCCCAAAATATCATTGGCAGTGGCGAAAACTGGTTAACCGAAATATCTACGGCCGATTTACGAAATCTGGTACAACTGCGCCAATGGAGTGAGTGAGTGATGAGCTGGTATTACGATTTTGAGCCGACGCGCCCCATTGAGACAGACCAGGGCATTAAAGCCAGGAGCAAACGGGGCGATTTTGTGAAGAATTGGTGGGCCACACGCTGGATCCGAGCGATGGAACGAGTGATGGATCACGGCCGTTTGCAGCGTGGTCGCGGCTATGCCCGCAAAGGGCAGGTACTCTCGCTGGAAGAGGGTCAGGGGCGGATTACGGCCAAAGTGCAAGGTTCACAGCGTACCCCCTACAAAGTGACGATTGAGTTAACAGCATTGCCTGAAAAGGATTGGGAAAGGGTGCTGGCGGCGTTGGGGGAACGGCCGTACTTTGTGGCGCAATTGTTGGCCGGAGAAATGCCGCCAGAAATCGAAGAGGTGTTTCAAGCGGTAAAACTGGATTTGTTCCCCGACAAACGGGAGCTGAAACAAACCTGTAATTGCCCCGATCCCGCCAGTGTGTGTAAACATCTGGCGGCGGTGCATTACATCCTGGCGGAACGGTTTGACGCCGACCCCTTCCTGCTGTTCCGGCTACGAGGCAAGACACAGGAAGAAATTTTAGCTTCTTTGCGTCCCGGTGATGGTGAAATGGAAACGGCCGTTACCCCTCAATACGGCCGCGCGCCTTCTTTATCTGCATCACTGCATGAGTTCTGGCAACCTGGCCCTGAACTGGCGCATTTTTCGGTGCATATTGCCCCGCCCGAAGAGCCATATCCGCTATTGGCACGCTTGGGCGAACCGGACTTTTTCCTGGAGGCTCGCCGATGGTTGGCGAAAGCGTATGATGTGGTGTCGGCAACGGCCGTAGAACTGGCCTTCCAACCAGAAGTTACCGAGAGCGAAACTGAATAATTTCGTAAGTTGCGGCTTCTTCGGCGATAAGTTGCCGGATATGCGCCAGGGCGCGTTTGAGTTTGGGTTTGTCAGCACGTGCCACATAAGCCGCCAGCCGGTCTTCATCTAGTTGGTCCAGGTTTTGCAGCCGCAGGGCCTGGAGATACCCTTTACTGTCTGCGTTGGGGGTTAGATAGATCAGGTCAAGCAGCGCTTTTTCAGCTGTGGCCATATAGACCCATTGTGTCTGCGTGACCTGCCGGTATTCAAAGCCATAAAACAGGGCCGGTTGAATGTGCTGGTAACTAAAATATCCATATGGGTTTTGCCACGTACCAGGGCGACCGGTGGTAACGCTGGTGACAACGGCCACATGTTCAGGAATGAGGTCGTAGTGGGATAAAGCGGTATGCAGGCTCACGTAAGAGCTACTTACCAGGTGGTTGGCAATGACGTAACTGTGGGGCTGTTCTGAACGGTAAGGCAAGGCGAGGGCGTACAGCCCGCGTCGCAGTTGGATCACTTTGCCCGCCCGCACCCAATCAGCCAGTTGCCGTTGTACTTGCTGGGGTGTATCAGCGCCAGCAAATAGATGGCTGCTTTCAAACAGCGGAAGGTTGGCCAGCAAGGGAGCTACTTGTTGGAAGTACATGTTCTTATCGTAATCAATAACGTCAATTGTTGCAATGAAAATGGTTAAGCGAGGAAACGGCCGTCTGAGACTGATCGCCAAAACTGCTGCAGCAAATGAACTGGTTAGTCGGTTGAAAGCTTGTCGTTATCACGGCCGTTCCCCCACCCACTCCGCCAAAAGACGCAACAGAGTATGGTACAAATTTTCACTGGGCGTAAACACAATACACCTGCGCCCAGAGAGGTATCCAAGCCCATCGCTCCTGCCTGGTCCAACTGGAAAACCAGAGGCACATTCTGCTCTTTTTGTTTTGGTTCTTGCCACCCCATCCCCACCAACCTATCAGAGCGAACCAAACGGTTGGTCACGGTGCGATCATACCCCCATTCTTCCGGCAATTCTCATCTTCACCCTTGTATTTGGCTGAGTTTGGCTATGCGGTTGAAGTTACGCTGCATCACCTTATCCACCACCTTGCGCAGCAGGGGAATGAGCAGGGCGGTGAGGTCAGCCTTCATGCCAATGAGGGCCAGGGTTTCAATGGTGGCGCTGAATTTCATGCCGTGCGCGTCGGCAAATTGCTGGATTTGTTCTCGCCCGGTTTTGGTGAGGGTAATCATCTTTAGCGCGGCTGGTTACTGACTTCTGGTTACCGGTAATGGACCCGCTCCGGAGATGCTCCCAGGTGCAAGCGGAATATAACTGGCAATATAACTTTAGATAGAGGACATCAATGCCAATTTCTTCTATGTTGTTAAAGGAGAGAATTGGCATTCTGCTTGCCAGGGAGAAGGAGATGATTCGTAGACTATTGTTAGCGATGACGTCAGGTGCGACTCTCATGGTTTGCACCCAAAATAGTGGCAACGAAACAGCAGCGCCGGAGCCTGGCCCGACAAAGCCTTTTTGGTTAACGGCCGTTTCCACCAACCATGACAAACGGAGCCTTTTCCTGAGCTGTGTATTGCTGCTCCTGCTGTGTGCCTGCAGCCAGCTCACGGGCCCGGGCGCCGCCGCACCACCGCCTACCGTTATCCCCATCCCGGACCAAATACCCGCCAATCCGCCCGAAGTACGGTACGCTGCCGGGGGCAACCTGCGCTTCGACCATATTTCGCTGGAACAGGGGCTTTCACAGAGCGTGGTTTTGGATATCTTGCAGGACAGGCAGGGCTTTATGTGGTTTGCCACCCAGGATGGTTTGAATCGCTACGACGGCTATACCTTCAAGGTATTCAAAACCGTCATGAGTAATGCCCTGGCCGAAGATAGAAACGGCCGTCTCTGGATTGCATCTGGCGGCGGCGGGCTTACCCGGTATGATCCGGCGAGCGGACAATTTACGCATTACCTACATGATCCGGACGATCCGGCCAGCCTGCCAGACGACTATCTCAATGATGTCTTTGTCGCTCAAGACAATACCCTCTGGTTAGGTACCGCCACTAGGGGGCTGTGCCGTTTGCACGAGGACACCGGCGCTTACACCTGCTACCAACACAACCCGACCGATCCTTTTAGCCTGAGCCATAATACGGTGCAAGCCATCGTTCAGGATGGCGAAGGGGTGTTCTGGATCGGCACGCTGGGTGGTGGCGTCAACCGCTTCGATCCGGAAAACGGCCGTTTCACCTCCTACCAGCATGACCCGGCAAACCCTGCCAGCCTCAGCAGCAACGAGGTGCAAGAACTGCTGGTGGCGGCCAATGGTGACCTGTGGGTAGGCACGGTGGCTGCTGGCCTCAACCGGTACGATCCCCAATCGGAGACCTTTACGCGCTTCCAGCACGATCCGGACGATCCACACAGCCTGAGCCACGATGGCATCACGGCTCTGCTTCTGGATCGTGATGGCGTGTTCTGGATCGGCACCAACGGTGGCGGCTTAAACACCTTTGCACCAGACACGTCACAGTTTGTCCGCTACCAGGCTGATGTCAGTGATCCGGAGAGCCTTAACAACAACCAGATCTGGTCGGCATACCAGGACACAGGCGGCGTGCTCTGGTTTGGCACTTTTGGCGGTGGCGTCAACAAGGCCGATCCGGCCCGGCAGAAATTCGCCCTCTATCGCGCCGATCCTGACAATCCCAACAGCCTGAGTAATGACCAGGTATGGGGCTTTCATGAAGATCGCCAGGGTATGCTGTGGGTAGGCACCAACGGCAGCGGCCTGAACCGGTATAACGCCGATACCAACCGTTGGCACGTTATCCGTCATGATCCGGACAATGCGCATAGTTTGTCCAGCGATTACATCGTGTCTATCTATCAGGATGCGAATGATTTTTTGTGGGTGGGCACCAATGGCGGCGGGTTGAACCGCCTGGATCCGGCTACGGGCCAGTTCGCCCATTATGATGACTTCTCCTTTGCCGCCACGCTTATGGAAGACGGCCGTGGCCAGTTGTGGGCCGGTTTTTTTGGCGGGCTGGGCAAGTATGACCGCGCCGCCGATGCCTTCGCCTTTTACCAACATGATCCGGCAGACCCGCACAGCCTGAGCGACGATGATGTGGTGGCAATTGTGGAAGCAGAAAACGGCCGTCTCTGGGTGGGCACCTTCAACGGTGGCCTGAACCTGTTTGACCCGCAAACAGGGCGGGCAACCTCATACCGGCACGACCGACAAAACCCCGACAGCCTCACCAGTGACATTGTACTCAGCCTGCACCTGGCCGGCGACGGCATGTTGTGGGTGGGAACGATAGATGGCCTGGACAAGTTTGACCCGGTCACAGAAACGTTCACCCACTACAACGAAGAAAACGGTCTGCTTAATGACCTCATTTACGCCATTCTGGAAGATGATGACGGCCGTATCTGGTTCAGCACCAACCGGGGCCTCACGCGCTTCGACCCCGCCGCCAACACCTTTGTCCACTTCAGCGAGCGCGATGGCCTGCAAAGTAACGAGTTCAACCAGTGGGCGGCTGCCAAAACGCGCAGCGGGGAAATGCTCTTTGGCGGCATCAACGGCTTTAACGCCTTTCACCCTGATCTGGTGCAGCAAAGCCGCTATACACCGCCGCTGGTAATCACCGACTTCCAGCTTTTCAACGAATCGGTGCCGCCCGGTCAGGAATCGCCGTTGGCACAGTCCATCGAAACCAGCACAGAAATCAGGCTTTCCTACCACGACGACTTCTTCGCCTTTACGTTTGCCGCCCTGGACTATTCCGCGCCGGAAGGCATTGAATATGCTTACCTGCTGGAAGGGTTCGACAAGGAGTGGAACATGGTCGGGACGCGCCGCTACGCCGGTTATACTAATGTGCCGCCCGGCGATTACACTTTTCGCGTCCGCAGCACCAACAGCGATGGGGTTTGGAGTGACACGGAAACGGCCGTGCGCATCCACATCCCGCCTCCCCTCTGGCAAACGTGGTGGTTCCGCACGCTGGCCGTGCTGGCGACGGGGGTGACAATGGTCGCCGTCGTTGCCTGGCGTATGCGCTCGGTTGAAAGCCAGCGGCGACAATTGGAGCAGCAGGTTGATCAGCGTACTCAGGAGCTTCGCCACACGCTGGTGGAACTGGAACATGCCAAAGAAGCGGCCGAAGCGGCCAACCGCGCTAAGAGCGCCTTCCTGGCCAACATGAGCCACGAATTCCGCACGCCGCTCAACGCCATCCTGGGCTTCACCCGGCTGCTGCGGCGTGATCCCGGCCTGGGCGCAGAGCAGGTAGAAACGTTGGAGATCATCAATCGCAGCAGCGAGCACCTGCTGGGGCTGATCAACGATGTACTGGAGCTATCCAAAATCGAGGCCGGGCGCACCGTGCTTAATCCCCAGCCGTTTGACCTGCACCGGCTGCTGCACGGCCTGGCCGAGATGTTCCGCCTGCGCGCCGAAAGCAAGGGGCTGGCGCTGCGTCTGGAAATAACCCCCGACGTGCCCACCTTTGTCATTGCCGATGCCGGGCGGCTGCGGCAGGTGCTGATGAACCTGTTGGGCAACGCCGTCAAGTTCACCCAGCAAGGCCGCGTCTGGTTACGGGTCTCATGCGCTGCCGGCAAAACAGCCGCGGGCATCCTGATCTGCTTTGAGGTCGGCGACAGCGGTCCGGGCATCGCTTTGGAGGAGCAAGCAGCGCTGTTCGAACCGTTTGTGCAGGCGACAGCGGGGCAGGTATTGCAGGAAGGCACCGGGCTGGGCCTGACCATCAGCCGCCAGCACGTGCGCCTGATGGGTGGAGAAATCACGATAGAAAGCATCGTAGACCAGGGCAGCCTCTTTCGCTTTGCCATCCCTTGTGACGTGGTCACGGAGGCGGCCGTGCCCGCCTTGCGCCCCGCACGCCATGCCATCGGGCTGGCCCCCGACCAGCCACGTTACCGGCTGCTGGTGGCCGACGATCAGCCATCCAACCGCCAACTGCTGGTGAAGATTTTGACCCCGCTGGGATTCGAAGTGCGTGAAGCGGCCGACGGCCAGGAAGCGATTGCCATCTGGCAGACCTGGCAGCCGCACCTGATCTGGATGGATATTCGCATGCCGGTGGTGAATGGCTTTGAAGCCACGCGCCATATCAAGAGCCACCCCCAGGGGGAGGCGACGGTCATTGTAGCCCTCACCGCCAGCGGCATGGAAGAAGACCGGGCCATGATTCTAGCGCAGGGGTGTGACGACTACATCCGCAAGCCGTTTTTCGAGGAAGACATCATCAATGCGCTGCAAAAACATCTGGGGCTACGCTTTTTGTATGCCGCAGAAGAAAGGGAAGCGGAGGACGGCCGTTTTCCCACCGCCGGCGCCAAACCGGCAGAAACGGCCGACCTGGCTCGCCAGTTGGCCGGCCTGCCACCTGAACTGGTCACCGATTTGCAGCGGGCGGCCGAATTGGGCGACATTACCGCCATTCAAGCCAGTATCAGCCAGTTCCGCAGCCATGATGCAGCCCTGGCAGACACCCTGGCCGCCTGGGCGCAGAACTTTGCTTATGACCGGATTTTAACAGTGGTGAGGCAAAGCAAAGGAATAACCTATGAGCGACAATCAACCGGTTAACCGGCAGAAAGGTATTTTAATTGTGGATGACACGCCGGACAATCTGCGCCTGCTTTCTCAAATCCTGACAGAACATAATTATCGGGTGCGGGTGGCAACCAGTGGGCAGCAGGCTTTGGACTCGGCCACGCTGGCCTTGCCGGACCTGATTTTGCTAGACATCAAGATGCCGGGTATGGATGGATTTGCCACCTGCACGGCGCTAAAGACAAGGCGCGAAACGCGAGATATTCCGGTGCTCTTTATCAGCGCCCTGGATGATGTGGCCGACAAGGTGCGTGCCTTCAAAGTAGGCGGGCTGGATTACATTACCAAGCCGTTTCAACCGGAGGAGGTGCTGGCGCGGGTGGAGACGCATCTGGCCCTGCACGATTTGCAGCGAAAATTGGACCGGGCGAACTGCAAAATGGCCCAGGAACTGGCGTTGGCCGGTCAGGTGCAGGCCAGTTTCCTGCCGGATAAGTTGCCGCAATTGCCGGGCTGGCAGTTTGCAGTGACGCTGCTGCCGGCAAGGGAGACATCGGGTGACTTTTACGATGTCTTTGAGCTGCCAGACGGCCGTCTGGGGATCATTGTTGCCGATGTGGTGGACAAGGGCGTTTGCGCGGCGCTGTTCATGGCGCTGACGTATGCGCTGTTTCGCACCCATGCTGTGGAAATGGGACAAAGCCCCACGGCCGTTTTTACGTCGGTCAATCATCATATTCTGCACCACACACACGCCGATCAATTTGTCACCACTTTTTACGGGATTCTGAACCCGGCCACTGGCACGCTGGTTTACAGCAATGCCGGCCATTGTCCGGCCCTGCAAATCAAAAACAAAGAAACGAGGGAGGGGTGCTGGCTGCCCAACACAGGCGTGCCCTTGGGCGTGCTTGAGCAGGCTACCTGGCAACAAGAAGAAGTACTGCTGCAGCCCGGCGATACGCTTCTAATCTATACGGATGGCGTCATTGAGGCGCAAAATCCGACCGGCGAATTTTATGGCCGGGAACGGTTGATCACGCTTGCCAGAGAGCCGCTCCGGCGCACGGCCGTACACCTTAAAGAAGACATTCTCCATGACATTCACCGGTTTAGAGCGCAGCAACATTTAACGGATGACATGGTGCTGTTCATTGTGCGGCGTGAATAAGCTGTTTGTGGACACTGAGCAAAATATATGGATCGTCGCTGGTCTTTCTTTTCCCAATTTGAGGTATAGCCCTGGCGGTGGCAACGTTGGCCCACTATTACCGGCGGCGCGACCCATGTAAGGTGTGCGGCCGAGGCGCATCTGGCCAGGTGGGGTAGCTACCGTCCAAACACCAAAGGAGAAATGGAGGAAAGTAGGAATAAGGAGGTTACAATTAGATGATCGAGTTACCTGAAGCTGTTGTCCTTGCCCGCCAAATTAACCGGACTATTGTGGGCAAGCGTATAAAAAATGGGGTGGCAAACCAATCGCCCCATAAATTTGCCTGGTACAGCGGCGATCCCGCCCACTACAGTGCGTTGTTGGCCGGGAAAACGATCCGTTCGGCCTCGGCCATCGCCAACGAAGTCGTCGTGAAAGCCGATGAAATGGAGCTGATTCTCAGCGCCAGTTTGCACTACTATCCGGTCGGAGAGCGGCTGCCCGCCCGCCATCAACTTCTTTTAGAATTCGATGATGGCACAGCCCTGACGGCCACGATTCAGATGTGGGGCTGCCTTTTTTGCGTTCACGAAGGGGAACCGGTGGGCTTTGAGGATTATCGGCTGGGTCGGGAACGGCCGTCCCCCCTCGCAGCCGCCTTTAACCGCACCTATTTCGACAGCTTGCTGGCTGAAAACCAGAGCAAACTGTCGGCCAAGGCCTTCCTGGCAACCGAGCAGCGCATTCCCGGTCTGGGCAACGGCGTGCTGCAAGACATTCTATGGACCGCCCAAATCCACCCCAAACGCAGAATGGACAGCTTGAAAGAGAAAGAGATAGACAAGATGTTTGGCGCTGTCAAAAGCATCCTGCACGAAATGGCCGACCGTGGCGGTCGCGATACCGAACGCGATTTGTTTGGCTGTGCCGGAGGTTACAAAACCATTCTGAGTAAAAACACGGTAAACACGCCCTGTCCCGTCTGTGGCACAATCATCAAAAAAGAAGCCTATCTAGGGGGCAGCATTTACTACTGCCCTGACTGCCAAAGGGAGGAAAAATAACCATGAAAAGTTCGCTCAACTATTACACTTCGCCCGGACCAATGACCCGTGCTGATGGCTATCAAAACTATCTGGATGATACGCCTGATACGGTGGCTGAACTTTGCCAGCTGCTGCAAGGTGTCATGATTCACGTCTTTTGGGCCGACAAGTACGGCGTGCAGCTCACTGAAGAGCGTCAGGAAGAGGTGCAGCTGCGCACCACAACCGCCCGGCTGAAGCGCATTCTGGAACTGGATCCGCGACCGCTTACCGTAACCCGCCCGCCGGAAAAGCGAGCGGTTGGTAACTGCCGTGATTTTTCTGTGCTGCTGACGGCCGTTTTGCGCCACCACCATATTCCTGCCCGCGCACGCTGCGGCTTCGGCCGTTACTTTTTGCCTAATCATTACGAAGACCACTGGGTCTGTGAATATTGGCATGAGGGCGAGGAGCGCTGGGTGCTGGTGGATGCGCAACTGGACGAACTACAATGCCAAAAGCTATCCATCGCCTTTGATCCGCTGGATGTGCCACGCGATCAATTCATTGTGGGCGGCCAAGGCTGGCATTTGTGCCGCAGCGGCAGAGCCGACCCGGACACATTCGGCATCTTCGACATGGCCGGATTATGGTTTGTACGCGGCAACCTGGTGCGCGATGTAGCCGCGCTCAACAAGATGGAACTGCTGCCCTGGGATAGCTGGGGCATTATTGAAGGTACCGATGAGAGTCTGACCAAAGATGATTGCTGTTTCCTGGACGATGTCGCTGCCTTAACGAGTGGTGATGTTCCCGACTGGGAAAAAGTACGGGATTTGTATGAGAGTGACGGCCGTTTACATGTCCAGCACACAATCAACAGCTACATCGGAGGCCAGCTTACTTCTGTCACCCTATAGAATAAATCTCATGAGGTGTCTAGAGAGGAGATTATCATGAACAAGAGAATCGTTTTCTGTTTCTGGGGATTTTTGTTTGCCGCTTTGGTTCTGACAGCATGTGAAGAAAAACAGCCAGAGCAGGCAGCAACCCCCACACCGCCAGCAGCAACGGCCGTTCCCGTTAACCCCACACCCACTGCCCCGCCACCCCTTACGCCCACCATCATCATTCCCACAGCCGTGCCAACTGAGACAGCCCCGGCCGAGCCAACCGAAGTGGTGACACCGCTGCCGCCTGCGCCGGAAGTATCACTACCGGAGAAGCTGACGTTTGCCACTTTCAAGGAAACGGCCGTAGACGTCACCCCCGCCATCTTTCACGATCCCATCGCCCCCGATCTGGGCAACGTCATTGTGCCTTTTGTCCTTTCGCCCGAACAGGTAGCGCGGCTGGCACAGGATGGCTTCGTTGTCAGCCCCGGCGTGGAGAAGGAGTTCTTCACCGTTTACGAACAGGCCCGCTATGCCAACGTGCCCACCTTCATCACCAGCGACTCCCTGCTGCATGTTTACCATCTGCTGTTCGACAAAGTGCTGCGTACTGCCGAACGCCAGGCCTTCATTCCGGCACTGCAACAGTTAAACGAGGCCATGCTGGCCCAAACCGACTTGCAGTACCAGGCCCTGCGCGGCACAGAATGGGAAGACGCCGCCCTGCGCACAGTGGCCTTCATTGGCGTGGGCAGCAAGCTGCTGGACCCGACGGTGGAAGTGCCTGCCTACGCCCAGGAGCTGGTCGAGGCGGAACTGGCGAACATTGAAGCTGCCTCCGGGATTATGCTCTCGCCGCTCTTCCCCGGCCTGGAATTTGGTGAAGATTACACCCAGTACATTCCCCGTGGGCACTACACCATCAGCGAAGAACTGACGGCCTACTTCAAGAGCATGATGTGGTACGGCCGTATGACCTTCCGCCTCAAAACCGATGATCCCGACGTAGGTCGCGCCGAAACACGCGCCGCGTTGCTGCTAGTCCAAGCGCTGCGCTCTGCCGAAGTCAATAGCCAGCCAGCCTTGCAAACCTGGCTCGATCTCTACAATCCCACAGTTTTCTTTGTCGGCCGCAGTGACGACCTGACAGCCTTCCAATACCTGGACGTGATCAACGACGTCTATGGCTCCACACCCGATCTGGCGACCATCGCCGACGAAACCAAACTCGATGCCTTCATTGAAGCCGCCAACGAACTGCCGCCCCCCCAGATTCTGGGCATCGTGATCAGCGTGGATGATGATGTGGAGGAAACCACCAAGGGGTTCCGCTTCATGGGGCAGCGCTTTGTGCCCGATGCCTACATTTTCCGCCAGCTCATTTATCGCAATGTCGGCACTTCGGATAATCCCCGCATGCTGCCCAAAGGACTGGACGTGATGGCCGCCATGGGTTCTGACCGTGCCTATGCCATCCTCGACGATATGGGTGAAACCGAATACGCCAACTATCCCGAACAAATGGAAAAGATGCAGCTGTGGGTTGATGGCCTGACGACGGATGATTGGACGGAGACGCTTTACACCACCTGGCTCTATACCTTCGAACCACTGCTGGCCGAACCGGGCGCGGGTTATCCCCAGTTTATGCAGAACGAAGCATGGCTGGACAAGCAGCTCAACACCTCGCTGGGCAGTTGGGCCGAACTGAAGCACGATACCATCCTCTACGCCAAGCAAGTGTATGCCGAACTCGGCGGCGGCGGCGGCGCTCCGGTTCCCTTGCTGGCTCAGGGCTATGTCGAGCCCGTTCCCGAATTCTATGCCCGCCTGGAGGCGCTCACCACCATGACTCTGGATGGCCTTCAGGAGCGCGGTTTGTTGGGCGAGCAGGATTTGAACAGCCTGACGCGATTACAAACGTTGGCCGCCGCTTTGCAGGTTATTGCCGAAAAAGAACTGCGCGGCGAACCATTGACCGAAGGGGAGTTTGCTCTGATTCGTTTTTACGGTGGTGAGTTGGAACACCTGACGATGGCTGCCGCCGATCGCGAGGATGAAGACCCGGCTGCTCAACCCGTTATGGAAGAAGAACCGCAAGCGGCTGTTATCGCCGATGTGGCCACAGCCCCCGATCCCGATGGGGACGGTATTCCCAACCCGGTCGTGCTGGAAGAAGCAGTGGGACGGATCAATGAAATTTACGTGGTCGTCCCCCTCATCAGGGAAGATGGTTCAATCCAATTGCAAGTGGCCAAGGGTGGCGTATTTGCCTATTACGAATTCCCCTGGCCGGCCGACGACCGCCTTACCGATGAAAAGTGGCGTACCATGCTCGATGAAGGCGCCGCACCGCCGTCGCCAGAATGGACAGGCAGTTTCTTCACCGATGAAACGGAGTATGCCGCTTTCCAACAGGCCATTTACAGTTTCCAGCGCAGCATCAGCCAGGCGTATTGGTATTTGCAACCAGATTATCTTGCCTCGGCTTCTGACAACGTTCAGGCTCAATTTGCCGATGATCTGAATGCCTTGCAAGCAGCCAAACAGTTCATGGGGCGGCAGTGGATTCATGCCAGCTATCGTTCGTTTGACATTCAGGCGGAAGATCGGGCGGTGGTGACGGTGCGCGAAACCTGGGAGGATAAGCTGTACGGCTTCCAGGAGATGCCTGGTGACGCCGAGCCGCTTTCCGCGCCGATTGGGCAGCGCGGCCCCTACACACTGGATGTGACCTATACGTTGGAGCAGCAGGACGAACAGTGGGTGGTTACCCATGTCGTTTACAACAACGAACCCCCGGCATGGGAAGAGTGAGGATACCGATTAAAAACCGGGGCTTCCTCATCCTGCTGATTTTGTTTGTTTCCGTGCTTGTTCTGGCGATAAAGCAGGCAAAACCGATTGAATCGGGAACGGAGACAACGGCCGTTCCCGATTTATCAGCTTATCCCTGGATTTTCTTGCGCGACGGCCGTTCCCTGTCCGAATCTGAACCTGTTGTGGAGCTAATCGTCGTGGGTGATGTGATGTTGGGCAGGGGTGTGGCGGATGTACCCGACCCGCTGGCCGCGGTGGCTCCCTGGCTGCGCTCTGCTGATCTGACGCTAGGCAATCTGGAATCCGTCATTGTCGCCAATGGTACGCCGCGAACTGCTCCGCCTGACGCCCCGCAGCCGATCATCCTCAATGCGCCGGTCACGGCCGTTGCCCACCTCACCAATGCTGGATTCGACCTGCTGTCGCAGGCCAACAACCACAGCCTGGATTATGGGGCGGAAGGTTTGGCAGAAACGGCCGTTCGTTTGGGACAGGCCGGGATCACACCCCTGGGAATCGGCCCTGAGGCGGCTGCGGCTTACGGTCCCGTTTTTCGCGATGTAAAAGACATCCGTCTGGCTTTTTTGGCCTTCAATGCCGTGCCCGAACCAGTTAGCGGTACACAATCATCTGGTGAGCAATGGCAGTGGGCAGCGTGGGATGAGGCGCAGGCAACGGCCGCTGTCGCCGGTGCCCGCCAGCAGGCAGATGTGGTAATTGTTTCGCTCCATTGGGGCTATGAGTACGATCTGCAAGCCGACCCCTGGCAGGAAATGGCCGCTGCTGTTTTGCTGGCTGCCGGAGCTGATGTGATTTGGGGGCACCATCCTCACGTAGCTCAGGCTGTGATGGTGGATCAGCAGCGCGGCCAGCTTGTGGCCTATAGTTTGGGCAATCTGGTGTTTGATCAGAGGCAGGAACTTAGCAATCAAGGTCTGGCCCTGCGTATTTTTGTGGATAACACGGGAGTGCGTGCTGTACAGGCGTTGCCCGTATGGGCCGGGCCGCGTCCCCGCCTGATGTCCCTGGCAGAAGCTGAGCCGCTGCTGGCGCGCATTGCACCGGCCCCGGCACGGTTGGCCTTTGCCTGTCAGCCAGATGGCTGTGTGCCTGTAGGTGACGTTCCCGATAGTGGGGAACAAGGCTGGTTCTGGTCTGGGGCTATTGATCTGACGGGCGATGGGACGCCGGAGATTATCCGCCGGGCGGCTGAGCAGGTGACGGTGTATGAGGGGGGTACGGCCGTCTGGCAAAGCCCATCCTCGTGGCGCGTGGTTGATTTGGCGCTGGGGGATCCGAATGATGACGGCCGTTTCGAGATGTTGTTGGCCATCCTCAAGCCAGACGCAGACGGGCACGAACGCAACCAGCCTTACATTGTCGGACATCGAAGGGGAGAGTATCAACTGTTGTGGGGCGGTCGGCCCGTGCAGGCGCCGATTCTGGCGGTGGAACTGGGCGATGTGGACGGGGATGGCGCTGAGGAGTTGGTTGTTTTGGAGGAGCAGGGGGATGGGCAAACAATTTCGGTTTGGCGCTGGCAGGGTTGGAACTTCAGTTTGTTGTGGCGCAGTGAGAACGGCCGTTTCCGCGATCTGATCTTGCAGGCCGATGCCGATAACAGGCTTTTGCTCATGGTGACACCGTAGGCAAGAAAGCGGGGTTGCTTTAGCACCGTAATTGCTTTCATTGGGGCAGGGGGATGTTGTGAGCGTCACGGCCGTGAGTACCTGTTCGCTCTATCCATTCAACACCGCTGGATCGTCAATCGCCTCCAATTGCTGCAAAAACGACTCCGGCAGTGCGCCAAATTTGTGTCGCAACAGGCGCTGTAACATCTTGATCTCGCCTTCTAGTTTGTGTCTTTCGCCCCAGGTCAATTCGGTCTTACCTAATGCTTGCATGATTCTCCTGCATCCGGTAGTTTCTCACGTGGTAGGTATGTCTCAATGATGTCTATCAAAAAGAGCTTGTCCCCCTCTGTCAAGTCACTGGCAATGACGCTCTGCAACCGGCCAGTTTCACCTCAGCCGGGTGGAGGTGGGTGGGCCGCATCAATGCCGCCAGTGCCACCTCCACCGGGTCGTTGCGCAAATAGGCTTCACTGGGCAGGTCTCCTACTTGGCCGTAATGGAATTCCAGCAGTGTGCGGCCAAAAAGCGTCTCCTGGTATACCTGCCAGCCCAGTCCGCCTGTCTGCGGTTGCAGCACCAGCGGCAATACCTTTTTCTGGCGTAGGAGGCGCAGCAGGCTGTAATACTCAAACATGCGCTGCGGCAGGCTGTGCCGGTCGCGCCCTTCTATTTCGATATGCACCAGGATGGCTTCACGCTCACCGTCCAGGGTTGAGACTTCGGCCACTGACCCTCCCCCGAAAAAGTGGATAACCAGCGCCAGAACAGAGAGGTAGTTCATTGACCTTTTCGCCCACTGGTTTGAACAGATTTTACTGACCTTGATGGGATATACTCATCGGTGCAAGACAGCACAGAGTTGGTCGAAACTTAGCTGAGCCAATTCAAATTCAACGAGAGGAATGGGATGCTGGCCAGCCTCAAGGCCCGGATTGTTGACGTATACGTGGGCATCGTCCATACCAGTCACAACTGCCACATAGTCTACCACCTGCGGCCAATAAGACAGATCGACCGTATGTACCCCCGCCAGCACCGCAACTGGGCTGTCAGATAGTGTTTGATCTCAGCCAGGTTCATATGGCTGATGGTCACTGTGAAGCCATCTTTTTCCAACTCTTTGACATTACGGAAAGGGGCGCCAAACGACCTGGTTCCCAGCCGGTTGACCAGATGAGAGTAGGAAAGGGGCAGACCCAGATAATCCGTTACTATCTGGGCACAGACCGGTAGACAATCAGATTGGGTGCGCTGTGGGTGATGCGAAACGGCGAGCAAGGACATCGGCTGCTTGTGCAAGGGAAAGTATCAAAACTGGCGAAGAATCCATTACCCCCGTTTGCGGATTGACGTGGAGGAAACCGACCCGGCCCACATTGCCATAAGCAGGCAAGGTCAGATGAACCGGCACGCGCCAGAAGCTGGTGCCCTCTGGGTCTACGACTAACATCGGCGGGCCAGCATGCAACTGGATACTTATTTCCAGGTGTACGTATTGATTGACCTGTTATCTGGCTTTATCGGCAGAGATGTTGATTTCGATGGTCTGATTGACGCTTAGGGTCACCTTGCCGGTTTCGTCAGTCAGTTTTCCTTCCAATAAGATGCTGTGATCCATCAATTTGCTCCTGGTAAATTTGCCTCTGGACAATTTTGCCAGAGTACATTATAGCAGATGCTCAGGGTTTTCGTGAATGAGTGACAAGTTGTCATGGCCGTGCCCATTGGGGCGAGCCTCTGTTTCTAGTCGTTGTGTCGCTCTTTACCCCTCTTAACAGTGGCAAGAAATTTCCGGGCCACCCTAAAGAAAAAATAGACCATACACGGCTATGGCGAACGGCCGTTTTTGTTGGCCAATATGCCTCCGCCCCCTGCCCTCGATTCAAAGACCGCGCCCCTGTACGCACAAGGTCTTTCAGTTTCCGGTTGATTTTGCGTATTCGGCCGTTAGTCGTCTGCTGGTGTGGGCCTTTGTAACTGTTGGGTAAGCGCCAGGCAATGTGCCGGCGGCCTTTTCGTCCTTGCCGCCCATGATAATCTATGAAGGAAAAGATAGCTCGACCATGCTGCCAGGCCTGCTTCTCACTTTCTTCTGGCGTGTATGGATTGCCGATGGCGATGTTGGTCTGTTGTCTGATTTTGGCTACCTGGCAGTAATGGCGTTGGGTGCGTTCTGGGACCCCGGTGAGTGTTGCCTGCACTTCTCTGGAAATGGGATTGTTGCGCCGGCGGCCGCTGTGCCAGGCCGCGTAGAGGTGGGCTTTGAAGTCACCGATGCCGGCCGTCATTGCCGAGAGTGGCAGTGCTACGACCCGGCCGGCTAACCGGGGCACATCCAAATTAGCGGCGACAGTAGCCGTGCCATAGAGCCAGAGGCGACCGCTAGTTTTGTCCCATTCCCAGAACAAGCCATGCCCCTGCCCCAGCACTTGCCGGAGTCGGCGCCAGCCAAAGAGTCGCAGCTTGGATTCTTTTCCAGTGAACTGCTGGGACACATCTGATACCGGCAACCAGCCCGCCCCTGTTCATCAAGGTACCGGCAGAGCAACCAGACACGGTAAGGTGCTGCTTGCTCTGCCTGCAAAACCGCCAGACCAATAGAGGGGTAATGTCTGACCGTGTCGCCATCGAGGGGAAGACGAAGTTGGGCGCCAACACCAGCCGTTTCAGAAATACCTAAAGGCTGACCATCCGTATCGCTCCTGTCAGGCATAGGACAGGAGGAAGGATGGTCAGCCCCTAACTGTTCTGCGATGGTGGCGGAAACCTCACAACGCTGCCCGGCCTTTCGCACCACTAGAGAAATCGATTGGCTCTCCCAACCAAGATGAGATGGGAGGTGGGTGATGGCGGTCACGGCCGTGTCCATGCGGGGGGGATGAGACAAATGGAGAGGAACCTGCGAGGAAATAGGGGCAGGACTTCGTGGAAGGAATGGGGATTGACGATTAAAACCGTTTGGGTTCTGGTCTCTGTTGCGCTTCATACCAATGGCAAAGTTGTTGCCGCAACCGCGTTAGCTGATACAACTAGCGGGTGCGAACGTTCCAAATCCGCTACGCGCTGCTGCTCTGCCTCCGTCAGCTTTTCATCTTTCTTGAGCAACAGATAGTGCAAGCCCTTCAACTGCTTGCGTTCTTCTTCATTCTCTGCCTGTTGTTGCGCCTGGCGGCGTGCCTGATGAATGGCCTCGTATAAATTCTCCATGACGTGAAAACGGTCAGCCACGATTTTGACCTTATCGCCAAACACGCTGGACACAGCATCCCGATAATACGCCCACAAATCAGTCGCCACCACTTCCAGTTGTGACAACTCAATGCCGGCTGGTGGGTTCTATAACCATTCAATCAACGAGACTTTTCTCCAAAGCTGTTACGTCCTGGCTCTTGATCTCGAATAACTAATCACTGATTGTCATTAACCGGCGACGCAGTTCCGTCACATCGGTGGTGCCATTAACAATCGCCAACGGTGCATAATGGTGGGTGACGCCATGTGGCGGTAACGATGCGGGGTTATCTGCCGGGCCAGGCCATTCCACATCGCCGGTAGCCGTGCGTGCCGGGACGAACCAGTAGTCGCCGGTGCGATAAATATGATTCTCGCCTTCCTCTTCTAGCGACTGGAACGCAATCTCAATGCCATCTTCCAATAACAGGAATCTACCTTCCTCAATTTTGACCGCGCCCCGACTATCCCAACGCCGCAGCAGCGGGTGGGTTGGGCTTTGCTCGTCATAGGTAACGCCGGGCGCAGCCGAGAGGGTCACGGTCATGGTCAGGGGATCAACAGCCTGCACGGTTAACAACGGCCCCGGCTCGCCGCGCAGTGCATACCGGTCATCCATCACTTCCACCCAATCACCTGGCTGCAAACCGGCACGGCCGTCTCGCCCCAATCCTTCTATCACAGCCACAGCCCCACTCAGGCAGCGGATGGGAAAGACGACCGAACCATTATCCCGCGACCATTTGAAGGTAGCCTGTTGTGGGCTGCTGTTTATGTCAAAGCTGCCCTGGTGAATTTCCACCCGGTACAACTGGTTCTCTGCGCCGCGATACCGGGCGGCTGGCGGGGTGATGCAGGCCTCGTTTGGCCCGTCGCCAGTATCTCTGGCACGCGCCATCAACTGCCCCCGATTATCAGGTTGCCATTGCTGGCTAAATTCCCGCCACCTTTCGTCTGTGATGGGAACATCGGGGACTTCCTTTGTCACTTTCACCTGCCAAGCCAGTTGAGCGCGCACGGCCGTGTCCGCCCCACCCAGCGCCACTTCCCGAATGGTGTCGTCTTCAACGGCCGTGATCAACCGCTCCCACACGTCCAGATACACCAGAAAAGGAAGATCGGGTAATGGGTCTTGCCCATCATCCAGCGGGTAGTTGGCCTGCTGGTAATAGTTGACCGGGATGGGGTTTTCACACAGACGGCCGTCCACGTAGTAACGGCCGCTGCCAATCTGCAAATCAGTGATCGTCCCACCATGCTCAACCGGCGTAATCTGAAAACCTACATTCCCCTGTGGCCCCGCATGAGGACCAATCAGGTCGGCGGCCAACGCCTGGAGGTAATGCAGCACAATAGCCGCCTGCTCGTTCCAATCTGCATCCAACTGCACACGCCCCTGCTGCATCAGCACGCGCGTAAACTGTCTGGCCGGGTCAAAGGTGTTACGGGTAAAGTCCCCTTTCATGGTGTCCTCCAATCGGACGATTTGGCAAATCGTCCTGCAAACAATTAACTCGCAAAAATAATACCGGCGTCCATTCCTGCCGGGGTATATTCATCCAGCCGGGCGCGCAAATTGGCCTCCCGCTGGGGTTGATATAAATCGTGAAAAGCGCCCATCTCCGACTCATCGTCCGCGCCGCGCCGGATTTCCGGGGCGCAGGTCAGCGCCAACTGGCCGTAGGTGGGCGTGCCATAGCGGGTGCTGTTGAATTGGGGGCGTACCCGCAATTGTTCCCGGTCTTTCGCCTGGGTATCACCGGCAGGCGCCGCCGCTTCCACCAGGTCTGGCTGGCACTGGTAGCGTCGCGGCGTGCGCGAACCGGGGGCCACGTAACAAAAGCGCATACAACCCCACTGGTGGCGGCCCACCCGCACCCGGCTCATGAAGATGCTGTTTTCGGCCAGGTCAATGGCGTGGACAAATACCTTGCCAATGACGGTGCTGCGCAAGACGGTCAGCACCGCGTGGGCCAGCGGCCAGCCGGGCGCGCCCAACGCCTCGCAGGCCGGGCTATCACAATCAGAACCGGTGGCGTCCAGGATGCTGTCGCTCAAGTGAA
>CAYXUZ010000058.1:28068-32237 GCA_964467705.1 uncultured Ardenticatenaceae bacterium
CTGATCGGCCGTTACCTGGATGGTGCCCAGGATGCTGCGTTCGATGTGAACGTGTGCGCCGCTGTTGATCAGTTCCAGACTCGGCTCATTTGGCCGCCTCGGTTCGCAGTCATTGTCCAGCATCCAGCCGGGCACCAGGATGGTGTGGCGAATGGTGAGGCGGCACAAATCTTCAGCGGGATGGGCATCAAACGGCGCTTCCGGGTCAATTTCGGGACCGAGGATTTGCAGGCTACGGCCGTTAATCAGCAGCCCATCTAGCGTAAACCGACTGCCAGCTTCACCTGTTACCGTAAAAGCATCGGGCCGGTCGGCCATATAATCGAGCAGGCGGATAATAGGCCGCGTCCCATTGGCCGCCCGCAGTTGCAAATCATGTTCCGCTTTCAGATGAATACGAATGGGCAAGGTGTAGACGCCGCTGTCCATGATCTCAATCACCGCCTGGGCCGGCTGATTTTCAAACGCCGGGCTATTTTCATCCCAGGCCGCCAACGCTTTTTGCAGTTCATCCTTGCCGCGCACCGGGTAAACCACCGCGCCCGCTGGCTGTGACAAGGTGCGGGGATACTCGCCGCCGCCCATATCAGCGCTAAAGGCGTAATAGTAACTGACGCGGACGCCCTGTTTAGGCAACTGGTTGGCCGGAAAGAGGATGCGCCCCAATTCAGGATCAACGGCGATGAAGTTGCGCGGCACGGTGTATTGCCAGTCGCTCAGATCGGCAGGGATAATCTGGCTGTTTTTGAGCGGTTGCTCTGCCCCTTTACGCGGCCAGTCTGTCGCCCAGATGAGCAGGCTTCTATCCGCGCCGTAATAATCGGCCGAGGCCTGGGTCACTTTTTTGCCGTCGCGCTCCACTCGTTCTTCAAATGGCCGTCGCCGGATAGGCACTGGCAAGTTCAATGGTTCGGCAATGTGCGTTGGTTCCGGTTCCGACTGCGGCCGGTTGTAGAGAGGGGTATCGTTGCCTAACGCACTGAAGGTGTAGACGTGCGGCCCCACCTGTTCCAGGCAGTAAGCGGGCGTTTCTGTGACGGAATAGCTTTTCAAACGCCAGACAAAAAGGCCAACGCCATTGATGGCCGGCCAACCACTGCGGCGGGGCGAATTGATCCGGCGCACGTCCACCGTGTGCGCCAAATTGGTAAACGGTGTGCCCCGCAGGTCAAGGGCTTCACCCAGGCGCAAGTCGGCGGTACGGCCGTGCGCCAATCGTAAATGGTTCAACCCCTGCGTCCAGCCCAGCAGCCGGTAAAACTCCACCGCCCGCGCGGGCCACCCGGCCACGTCATGCGCCAGCAGTTCCAGCAGCGCCAGCGTCCCTTTGCGCCGCCGGTAACGAATAGTGTTGGCTACCTCCTGGCGGGAAATCAAAATCTTATTACGCTGCCTGCCCTGCGCCGTGCTGACCTCGCCTGGTTCTCCAGCCTCGTGTACCGGTTGGTAGCCGATCAGGTCGCCAATGTAGGGTACAACCCAATCCTGG
The DNA here is from genome assembly GCA_964467705.1 of uncultured Ardenticatenaceae bacterium. Lineage (GTDB taxonomy): Bacteria > Chloroflexota > Anaerolineae > Promineifilales > Promineifilaceae > CAADGU01. The sequence continues at coordinate 29,558 of CAYXUZ010000058.1, forward strand.
CAGGTCTCAATGAACCAGTTTTCATATAACTGATCCATGTCGGCCTCCACCACATTCACCTGCTCGGCAATGACGCGCAACAGCGCCTGCAACGGGTAGCCCTCGGCCACGTCACGCTGGCGGTAAATGACGGGCAGCAGTTCATAAAGACGGTCGGGATTTTTAATCATGAGACAACTCCGTCAAGATCAGCGTATCCGGCACGTCCGGGCTGAGGTAGACCAGTTCGGCCGGTTGGATATGCTCATCCGGGTCTGTGGCTGATGGGTTGATGTGGGCCATTTCGGCCACAATGCGTGACCGCAGACTTAAGGTTTCTGCCAGGTTTGTCAATTCTTCCAGGCTGGCATCTTCGGGGATAGCGTCCAAAATATCCACGTCCACGTAGGCGACGCCGCGCACGGCCTGGATGACGCTGATCACCTCGCTCAGCACCACATCCTGCCCCAGTTGGCGGCGATCAAAACTGAAGGTGTCACGCAAAGCCGCCTGAATCTGGAGGGCGACCGCTTCCCACAGGTAATTGGGCAGCAAGCGCACTTTGCCGCTGATGATAAGCAGTTTACGGTGATAGATGTCTATCTGCACCGGCTGGTAGGGGTCGCCAAACTGGAGGACGGCCTGGCTCAGGTTGCGGTACAGGTCAGAATTTTTGTCTATGGGGATGTCGCCGGCCCCGGCAATGGTCAGGTGAACCACCTGGCGACGGCCGTCCGCCAGCCGCACCGCGCTCGCCTTGCCAATCCCGGCAAACGTGCGGGCAAAGTCGGCATAATCGGCTACCGAGACCAGCCGATCCAGAGCGGTAACGGCAATGGGGGCATTGCGCCGCGCCTGATCGCGGCTGTCCCGGTCAGCGCCGCCAGTAGCGGGCAGAGGGTTGACCACGCCTTTGACGCCCAACGGCCGTGTCACCAACAAACTGATCTGCCCGGCGGTTACATTGCCCATCTTACCGATGCCGTCGCGGTACACGGCTTTCACGTTTTCAATGCCGGTAGGCAGGCGCGCCCCATAACGGCCGTCGCCAAAAATCACCGTTATCTTCTCTTCGTCATCCGTTTGGGTGGTGAACTGGCGGTCGGCCGGTTCCAGCCCCACCAGATGCGCTGCTTCGTGCCATTCGATGTCATTGACGCGCACCACCAGGCTGCTGGCAACACCACTGGGCGTGGCGGCCGAGACAAAGGTGACCGGCGGCTGTTTAAGGGTGAATCGCTGGAATGGCTTACTGCCATCGCCGCTGCCCAACACCTCCTGGCGCGTCTCGCCGTGCGTGGCCTTGGCCACGTTGCCGTAAATGGTGACGGTATCCCGCCGGTAGCAATAAGCCAGGTCGTTAGCCAGCAGCAGCCGGGTGTGGGTGGTTTCGCCGGGTAGAGTATAGTCATAATCCTGCTCCACCCCGGCCAACATTACCAATTCGGTGGCCGGGATGCCGGGCAGGGGTACGGCCGTGTCCTCATCGCCATCTCTGGTATTGAAAGTTTCTTGCCGTTCCGGTTTCACGTCAGTGCGTTCGCCGCTGATGATCAGCCAGCGCCCTGCTTCCAGCCCATCATACAGGCCGTCCAGTTCAATTTCGTCGCCACAAATTGCTTCGGCCACCGGGTCAATGGGCGCTTCGGCTAAGGCGAGCGGTTCGCTTTGGGCAAAGACGGCCGTGCCGCGGATGATACCAAACCCATCCTGTTCCGGGTTCAGCCAGGGACGGTCTATCGTCAGGCGGGTGCTTTTCATGCCGGGTAGGCCATAATCGGCGCGCGATTGCTCGCTCACGGCAATGACCTGGGCGATCACGGTTTGGGGAATGTAGGCATCATCACCGGGTTCGCCAAAGGCAGACGGCCGCACTAGCGCCACCCAACTACCTGGCACAATCTGTCCATAGGTTGTGTCCAGCCAGACCACATCGGCAACTTCGGTGGACATATTTGCCATTGTGTTTATTTCCCCGTGAATGCTTATCTCAGGGTCCCTACTCTCCCCATCTGATGAGGCGCCAGCGCTGTCCAGGCGCATCGTCACCGGATTGCTGCCACTGCTGGTCACGCTGGCCCGGCCCTGGGCATCTACACGGCCGTCCACCACCATTGGCCGGTGGGCAAAACGAAAAAGCATTTCTACGGGTAATTGTCTTCGTCCATTCTCATCCCTGCCAACAGATAGGGTAAAGTTGATTGTTTCGTTGGCGTCCGGAAAATCTATATCAAATTCTCCATCCTCTAAAGGCAGCGGCGCTTCATCATCTGGCGGATAAACAACCGAATGGGGTCCGATGACAATAGTGATGCGAATGCCAGACCCACCTTGCATGCCGACCAGGCGCAGGCGAATGGCAAAGGATTCACTGGCAGCAGCGTTATGGCCGAAGACAGAAGCGCGAGTGCGTAATGCCAGAACTTGCACGGCCGTTGCCGGGGTCAGCGGCAGGTCACGCCAGGTCTGGTATAGCACCGGGGCCAGTTCCGGGCGCAGCGCCGCCAGCAGCCGGGGGGCTATGTCGGCCGTGGCCGCGTAGGTTTTGTCTACGGCGCGGGGTAACTGCCAGGAATTGGCCGGTTGTAGCGACGCTGGTTTGGCGGCAGCCGTCAGATAGGGCGCGAGCAGAGCCAGCGCGGATGTGTCGCCATTGGCCGCGCCCGGCCTCCCGGCAGTGGGCACGGCCGTGTCCACGCCC
>CAYXUZ010000058.1:32247-32963 GCA_964467705.1 uncultured Ardenticatenaceae bacterium
ATTTCGGTCAGTTCAGCCACAATGTCTCTGACCCAGGGTTTCAGGCGGCCATAGTCCCCTTCCACGGCAATGGCATGTTCGCGTTTCAGGGTGGCAAGGGCCTGGATGATCGCCATCCGTATCTGTCGCGCCGTTGTTTGGGTCTTTAGGTCAGACGCCAATGTCTGCAAAATGTTGGTCACACGCCCGGTCATAGCGCGCGCCGGGTCCACGCCAAAGGCGGCCAGGTTCAGGTAGTGGTCAAGGAGGGGTTGGATGTCTGGGACAACGGTCGTGCCCGAATCCTGGCCCGGCCATAATGATTGCAGCGTCACCTGGGTGCGCACTTCTGCCGCCTGCACGGCCACGCTCTCCACCTGGCGCAAAACCTGTTGTCCGCTTTCCTCACTAAAAACAAACAGGAGCGGATCGCCTGCTTTCAAGTTCGTGGCAATACCCTCAAAATAGAGCCTGTTGTCTTCCACAAAAGATGCCTGGCCCGCTCGTGGCAGCCTGAGCCTATGCGGCCGTGTCAGGCGTGGTTTGAGTTCGTTCCATTCAGCGCGGGCGGGCAGGGGTTCGGCCGTTTCAAAAAATTGGGGCAGTTCGCCGGGGCCGGGAATGCTTTGGGAACGGCTGCCTGCCGGGATCGTCACCTCATAACCGTTGTCCAGGGTGAAAGCCAGGTAAACGCTGGCGGCCACGCCAGGGCGCAACCGGTAACCCACCAGCCGCGC
>CAYXUZ010000059.1:0-29008 GCA_964467705.1 uncultured Ardenticatenaceae bacterium
TTTGGTTTGGTCGCCTTACAATTCTATCAAGCAGGAATTTTCAAATGACCTCTTACATAGCACAACCAGGGCGAGACAGGCGGGAGGCTAGGTGTCGGTGAACCCGGCAAGGCATCACCGGCCTGTCCCGCCCCTACGACAATGGATGGAAGAATGTAATTGAGAGATTGGGAGATTAGGAGATTGGGAATGTAGCCAATCTCTCAATCTCTCAATCTCCTAATCTCAAAAACATTATGAGTGCATCAATCGCAATTTCGCGGATTTCGACGCATAAGCGGTGGGTGGGGTTGGGGGTGGCTACGGCCGTGCTCATCATTGCCATCGTCATCTTTGCCGCCGCTCAAGTGGGGGCCTTCCCGGAGTCGTGGAACCTGGGCCTGCGCGGGCCGCTGGACGAATTCAAACGCTGGATCGTTGCCAATCGGCGCAGCCACGTCATGTTCCTCTACTTCTTCGAGCCGCTCAGCGCCTCCATTGATTGGGGGTTGAGGCGGGTGGAAGATTTCCTGCTCTGGCTGCCCTGGCCGGTGATTGTGGCCGCCATCTTCCTCATCGCGCACAAGGCCGGTGGGCTGCGGCTGGCGCTGGTTGTCTCTAGCTGCACGCTGCTGATGGGGCTGCTCGGCTTTTGGGATCGCAGTATGCAAACGCTGTCGCTGATGGTCGTCTCCGTCATCATCTCGCTGCAAATTGGCATCCCGCTGGGCATCTGGTCGGCGCAAAATGACCGGGTGGAGCGGGCCTTACGGCCGTTGCTGGACGCCATGCAAACGATGCCCGCCTTCGTCTACCTGATTCCCGTCCTGCTCTTTTTTGGTATTGCCCGCGTGCCCAGCGTGGTGGCCACCGTCATCTACGCCCTGCCGCCCGTCATCCGCCTGACCAACCTGGGCATCCGCCAGGTCTCCGGCGAGACGGTAGAAGCGGCGCGTGCTTTTGGCTCCACCGAGCGCCAGATTTTGTTCAAAGTGCGCCTGCCGCTGGCTACCCCGGCCATTATGACCGGCGTCAACCAGACGATCATGATGGCTCTGAGCATCGTCGTCATTGCCGCCCTGATCGGCGGCGGCGGCCTGGGCGAGACGGTGCTGCGTTCGCTGCGCACCTTGAACGTAGGCACCGCTTTCGCAGCCGGGCTGGCCATCGTCTTTATGGCCTTCCTGCTGGATCGGCTGAGCCAATCCTTTGTGCGCACGGAATGGAGCAGCCGGGGCGATTTTCAGGGTTTCCGGCTGCTGCCGGAGGCGTGGCGGGGTAAACGAGCGGCGGAAGGGGTGGAAACGGCCGTGTCCCATCTCTACAGCGCCGCCGATTACGCCACCCAAACCCTCACCAGCCGCAGCGATTTCCTCAGCCGCCGCCCCTTCTTTTTTATGAGTGTACTGGCGTTGGTCGCCTTGCTGTTGGTGACGATGGTGGCGAGTACGGCCGTGCCCGCCTTCCGCGAATTCCCGGCAAGCTGGCATCTGGGGCTGGCCGCGCCCATTGACGCGCTGGTGAAGTGGGCGCAGGTCAATTTGTACCGTATCGGTGATAGCAACATCGGCACCGGGCCGTTTAGCGACTTTATCACCATTTATCTGCTGGCCCCGTTGCGGCTGCTGCTGGTGGAGCGGTTGACGTGGCCGGTGGTGATGGGGCTGTTGACGGCCGTAGCCTACGCCGTCTCCGGCAAAAAATTGGCGCTCTACACCCTGGTGGGCATGTTCCTGGTGGGCTTGTTGGGCATGTGGGAACTGGCCATGGATACCCTCAGCCAGGTCATCGTGGCCGTCATCATCTCTATCTTCATCGGCATCCCGTTGGGCATTTGGGCGGCGCGCAATGATCACGCCGACCGGGGCCTGCGGGTGATGAATGACTTTTTGCAGACCATCCCCGTTTTTGTCTATCTGGTGCCGGTGGTGATGCTCTTCAACGTGGGGCGTGTGGCCGGGATTCTGGCCTCGGTTCTCTATGCCCTGCCGCCCGTCATTCGCCTCACCAGCCTGGGCATTCGCCGCGTGGAAGCGGAAGTGGTGGAAGCGGCTGCCGCCTTTGGTTCCACCGACCGGCAAATTCTGGCCAAAGTGCAAATCCCGCTGGCACTACCCGCCATCATGCTCGGCGTCAACCAGACCATTATGATGGTGCTGGCCATGGTGATTTGCGCCGGGCTGGTGGGCGGTGCAGGGTTGGGGCTGGCAGTGGTAAACGGGCTGGCGCAAAATGAACTGGGCCGCAGCATTGAAGCCGGGCTGGCGATTGTCATCCTGGCCGTGATTATTGACCGCATCTCCCAGGCCTGGGCGGCCCGGCTGGCGCGAGAGCGGAATATTCGTAACCCGTAACCCGTAATCCGTTGTCGGTTCACGGGTTACGGATAACGGATTACGCTCCTTCGGAGAAACAAAGTGCAAACATTCGAGTTTCCTACCAAAATCACACACGGGCCGGGGGTGCTGGCGGGGCTGGCGGAGGAGTTAAGGGGGTTGGGCGTGAAACGGCCGTTGCTCGTCACCGATAAGGGCTTAGTGGCGGCAGGCGTGGTGAATGAAGTCACCGGCCAACTGCGGCGGGCGGGGCTGGATTACGTGCTGTTTGCCGATGTGGTTCCCAATCCGCCGATTGCGCTGGTGGATGGCGGCACGGCCGTGTACCGTGAATCCGACTGCGACGGGCTGATTGGGTTGGGCGGGGGCAGCCCGATGGATACGGCCAAAGCGATTGGGGTGACGGCCGTGCAGGGCGGCTCCATCCGCGAATATGAATGGGCCGATCCGAATCCGGTGACCAAACGCATCCCGCCCATGATCGCCATTCCGACGACTGCTGGCACGGGCAGCGAAGTGACGCTCTGGTCGGTCATCACCGACCCTGAGCGCAAAATCAAGTACAACGTCGGCGGTACGCCGCTCATCGGGGCGCACGTGGCCCTCATTGACCCCCTACTGACCCTGGCCTTGCCCGCCCATATCACCGCCGGGACGGGTATGGACGCCCTGGCCCATGCTATCGAATGTTACACCATGGCCTACGCCCAACCGTTTACCGATGCCGTAGCGCTGCTGGCGATGGAGTACGTCGGCCAATACCTGCGTATTGCCTACGCCCAGGGGCACAACCAGGAAGCGCGGTACAAAATGAGTATGGCGGCGGCGTTGGGCGGCATGGCCTATGGCGTGGCCAGTGCGGGCGCGGCTCACGCCATGAGCCAGACGGCGGGCGGCGGGCGCGATGTGCCGCATGGGGCGCTAACCGCCCGACTGTTGGGGCCGGTGATGGAGTACAACTACCTGGGTGAACCGCACCGTTTTGCCCGTATTGCCCAGGCGTTGGGTGAGGATATTCGTGGGTTGTCTATTTGGGAAGCGGCGGAGAGGGCGGTCACGGCCGTGTACCGTCTGGCGACCGATGTCGGCATCCCCACCTTGCAAGACCTCGGTTTCCACAAAGACGAAATCCCCCTCCTGGCCGAACTCGCTGCCAACGACCCGCAAACCATCGGCAACCCCCGCGACATTGACTACCAGGGCTATGTGCAGGTCTACCAGCGGGCATTTGAACTGGGCAAATAATAGCCAGCCATAAAGCTACACTAACACAGTGATGGTTCTAGACGTTAAACAAAACACCCTCAAGTTTTTTCAAAGGCTGTTGGATGATCCACACCATCGGTATCGCTCGTGGGATCATTGTTACCTTTATTTCCAGAAGGCACACGGCCGTAAAGGTGACTTTGAATTAGAAACGGCTGCTTTGCAACTGGCTTTTTATCTTGCCAGTTGGGGTATGTATCGAGGATCGTCAGAACTCCTGCAAAAAGATTATCGGGTTCATATATCAATTATTGAGGAGATCATACAAGACACCTATCTGCCGCTATGGAATTTAAATTACGAGACCATGACTCAAGATTGCGTTGAGATTGCTCTCTTCTTCAATCTGATAAACAGGCTGAGGAAACTATATACAAAGGCTCAAATTAGTCCAACTGATACTCTTGTAACAAAAGTATTGTTGGGAACAATTGTTTGTACACCTGCATATGATCAACTTTTGATGAAGGGTATCAAAGTTTGGAGTCAACTTTCGGGAAATCAGCACATCACAATCCCGGCGAGGTTTGGACATAACAGTTATCTGGGGCTGATTATGTTTTATCGGCAACACAAGCAAGATTTCTTGGAAGTTCAATCAGAAATCGTGACGCAACATGGAATCTCTTACCCCATTATGAAGCTTGTTGACATGTACTTTTGGAATCTGGGATATCAATAGCGCAGGTTGGGAGTAGTTGACTTTTACTCTGAAAATATTTGACACAATTATGGCTCAATATCAAATTTTGTTTTGGCATGATATTCCCATTCAGGTGCGGGCCGGGGGACGGCGTGACCGGGTGAGCCGCGAACTACCGCCGCGTTTTCAGGCGGCCATTGACAGCGCGGCTATGGCCGCCGGGCTGACGGGCACGGATGCGTATCTGGATGCGTTTGCCTGGAGCGAGGCACAGGAACGGGATGGTTCGCCGGAGGAAGTGGCAACGGCCGTCGTCGCTGAATTAGACCGGCAATATGAGACGATTGATTGGCGGGCTACGGCCGTGACCCTCACCAATTCAGGAGCCGGATAAATACGATGAACCATCCATCATTTTTGGGGAAAACGGTTTTTGTCACCGGGGCAGGAGTGGGGATTGGTTTTGGTTTGTGCCAGGCGTTTGCCGAGGCAGGGGCGTTCGTGGCGTTGAATGATGTGAATGAAGCACTGGCGCAGACGGCCGCCGCGAAAATCAATGCCAGCCTGCCAAACCCGGTCGTGACGCCGTATGCCTTTGATGTGGCGGAGGTGACGGCCGTGCAAAACGCCGTACACCATTTTGCGCAGCAGCAAGGCCGTCTGGACATTGTGATCGCCAACGCCGGCATCACCCAATACGGCAAATTTCTGGAATACACGGCCGCCGATTTTGACCGGGTGATGGGTGTGAATTTGCGGGGCAGCTACTTTACAGCCCAGGCAGCGGCCCGGCAGATGATTGCGTTGGGGACGGCGAATTCTCATTCGCCCGACGGCCGTATCTTGCTCATGTCTTCTGTCACCGGTGTGCGGGCCTTCAAGAGCCTGGGCACCTATGGCGTCAGCAAGGCGGGCATCATCCACATGGCACGGGTGTTGGCGCTGGAATTGGGTGCATATGGCATTACCGTCAACGCCATCTGCCCCGGCGCGATTGTCACCGAACGCACAGTGGCCGACGACCCCGATTATGCGGCCAAATGGGGTGGAGTGACGCCGGACGGCCGTGTCGGAGAAGTAGATGACATTGTGGCCGCCGCCCTGTTCCTGGCCTCGCCCGCCGCTCGCCACATCACGGGGCAAACCATCCAGGTAGATGGCGGTTGGTCGCTGCGCAGCCCCATCCCCGAAGATCACCCGGATTAGAGGAATTTATGCTGCACAAGATTTGGAGCGTAGTCATTATTACAGGCATTTTTTCTGTTGCCTGCTCGTCTCAAGTCACTTCACGAGGTGATGCCACTCTCACGCCAGTTGCTGTGGTGCAAATTCTTGAAACCCCCACTGCGTATTTGATGTCGACAGCCATTGAAGAAATGCCGACAAGTACAATAACGGCTACACAGACGCCTTCTCCAACTCAGACGGATACACCATCACCTACACCTACCCTGACGCAGACGCCTTTGCCTATTCCATTTGATGGTACGGTTAATTACGCGATGGTACCACACTCAATCCCGTTTGGTCATCGTGAGTCGGTGATTTTCACTACTCAAGACGAAAAGCTGGCTATTTTTAATGTAGCTGATCCCTTCAATCCGGTAATGGTCTGGCAGAGTGATTCTCTAGGCGATGAAGTTGCCGGTATTGCCCAGGCTGACGATGAAATCTTTGTACGCGCTGACGATGCGACACTGGTATGGGATGTGGAAAATCCAGAACAGCCGATTATAACGGCCGTTATCCCCTTTGCTGGTCCGATTGACATTAGCGCTCAACGTCTCTATTCATTTCAGTCTCAACCCGGTGGATGGCAAGTTACCACTGTAGATATTAATAACCGCCAGTCACCCGTTGCATTAGGTACTACGTCAGTGGAAGGCGTAGATACATACGCCTGGCAAATCTTGCCTGTTCAAGACAACCTTTTTATTGTTGAAGACGGCAGGGTTTCAATTTTCGATTTTTCAGATCCCAGCACTGCTAAACTAACAGCTTCATTCGATGTGCCGACTAATATTAATTCAGAGATACAGGTAGCTAACAATTTGCTATACGTCATCACTCACTCTGGCCTGTTTGTTTTTGATTTGAGCAATAGTGAGCATCCTCAGCAGATTACGGAATATAGCAATATTCAAATTAACCATGGAGATATCAGAGGAGACATGGCATATTTATTTTGGCAAATATGTGGTTTTGAGCCAGCCGATGATGGCAGTGTGTCTGGCGGTTGTGGTCAAGGGATAGATAAGGTTGACCTTACAAATTCTGGTCAACCTGAACACCAGGGACTTATACGGCTTAATGTGGTAATCAATTCCGATGATGCAAGCCCTTCTTTTATTGATGACTTTAGAGTATTTGGGAATTTGGTATATCTGGCAGACGCTAACCAGACATATGTTGCCGATATATCCTATTTTCAGGAATAAGCTATGTTTTTGGCGGTACAACAATGGCACCAGCTAAGTTTGATGTGACGACGATAGGGGAGGCGATGCTGCGGTTGAGTGTGCCTGCCGGGGTACGGCTGGAAACGGCGCGGCAGTTGGACATGTTTCCGGCGGGGGCGGAGGCAAATGTGGTGGCGGCGTTGGCGCGGTTAGGACGGCCGTGTGGTTGGGTGAGCGCGCTGCCGGACAGCCCCCTGGGGCGGGTGGTGACAAATGAATTGCGGCAGGCGGGGGTGGATGTGACGGCCGTACAGTGGTCGGTTAACGGCCGTATGGGCACCTACTTCATTGAATTTTCTGTGCCGCCCCGCCCCACACAGGTGGTGTACGACCGTGCCAATTCCTGCTTTACGCAGCTACAGCCAGGGCAAATTGATTGGGATTACCTGCTGGATACACGGTTGCTACATCTGACGGGCATCACGCCGCCGCTTTCGCCGGGCTGCCTGACGATTGTACAGGAGGCATTAAAGAGAGCGCAGGAGAGGGGGACGGCCGTGAGCTTTGATGTGAATTATCGGCAGAAGTTGTGGTCGCCGGAAACGGCCGTTGCCACGTTAAGGCCGCTCATTCAGCAAGTAGACCTGCTCTTTTGCAGCCAGCGTGACGCCCACACCCTCTTTGGCTGCCAGGGTGAACCAGAAGACGTAGTCGCCCAATTAGCCACCCAAACGGAGGCACGGCATATCATCGTCAGTCTGGCCGATGAGGGTGTAATCGGTTGGGATGGGCAAACTTACCGGCGGCAGGCCGCGCCACAAGTGCAAATTGTAGATCGGATTGGCGCGGGGGATGCGCTGGCGGCCGGGGTTATTAACGGCTGGTTAGACGGGGATTTTGCCGCCGGGCTGCGTTATGGTGTGATCCTGGCAGCCCTGGCATTGAGCCAGTACGGCGATATGGTCATTACGACGCAGCCGGAGTTAACGGCTTTAGCCGCTCAGCCTGGTGGCGGAATGATTCGCTGAATAGAATAGGATACGGATAGAGACATCCGATTTCTTTGAGAAATCGGATGTCTTTTTAGGAAGTGGGCGTCTGCCCACCATCCGGGTTGTACATGCGGTGGCGGGCCTGATCGCGGTGCGTGTCCACCAAGTGCAGCACATCTTCAGGGCGGGGAACACCACGGAAGGTAAAATGCTGCGTATGGCTGGCCGTCTGGCAAGTCACATCACCAAAGTTAAACATGGTTGCCAACACTCCCCGTTTGTGGAAATTCATATCCTGCACATTCACCAAATCGGCCGAAGAGACGGTCTGGTTGAACGGAGAATTGCGTGTGGAATCTATGATCCGCTGGTTGGTAAGCAACCAGACATCATTGCGATAGCGATAAAATTCAACGCCGATAAAAATAAGTCCACCGGCCACCGTGATGATGATCAAGATATTCCACAACCACCCCAGCCATCCCCAGGATGCAGTGAGGCCCTGCAGCCAGAAGAGGGCAACCAGCACAATAATTTCGATGATGACGGTTAGCACAATATCTAAAATGAGGCGGGCCGGATGCCGCCGCAACAGTTTAATCACTTTTTCATCTTTTTGTAGGCTCACAGGATATTTTTCGGCCACGTCTTACGCTCCTTACTGAATGTTCAAATCTGACAGGTTTCCAAAACCTTTCAGGTTTTGAGAGAATGATTAACACCAAGTATAACAACGGCCGTAGAGCAGGCAAACGGCGTTTGATGATCCATATCCGCAGATTTTGGGGCTTGTGTGCTGCCATATTTGCGATACGATACACGTATTATATCTTAAGCCTGAAAGGAGAGACCCACATGAAACGCAAGAGAACATTCTTTTTGTCAGTGGCCTTGATTGTTTTGACATTGCTGCTACCGTTGGTCGTGTTGGCGCAAACCACCGGTATGGCTAATCAAGAGTCGGCGGACACGTTACAGGAGCAAGCATTGGCATGGGCGGCCGAGCAGGAAGGGATGACCCCATGGACACCTGTTTCTGGATTATCTTCTTTAGGGGTGGATTACCCTTTATTAGTTGGTGTGGACGACGCCAATATACCCGCCTATCAAATTGCCCCCCTCACGAACATCAGTGTCACTGCTTTTAGTGGCGCTCAAGTGTGGGGCGCCGCCTACGATCCGGTGAATGACCTGGTCTATTTCAATAGTGGTGCGACGCTCTACGAATGGCCGGTTGGTGGAACGATCAACCCGTTAGGAACTATTGTTGATCCCGCGGGTGCCACTCAGTCCATGGTTGGCCTGGCTTTCTACGATGGCCAGTTATACGGCACGAAAAATATTGCCAATGAGGCGATTTGGGCCATTAACCCCAACACCCTTATTGCCACCGTAGTTATTGATTATGTGGATGCCGATCTGGATTGTGGTGGTTTTGCCGCAGATCCGAATGATGGCACTTTCTATTGTACAAATGACGATACCACACCGTACGGCGCTGGACTGTTGATTATTAACCAGGATGCTACTGTGACTCCAGTTGCTCCTTACCCGGCCGGCCAGACCGATATTGACGGGCTGGCTGTGAGCGATGATGGTTACGCTTATCTGGTTATTGACGAGCCGGGTTCCATTTATGTGTATGATTTTGCCGCCGGTGATTACACCACTCCGCTCACCAACCCCTGGACGACTTCGGAAGTGTTTTCGGCCGGGGCGTGGATATGGGATATGGTTGAGCCGCCGGTCATTGAGGTAGACCCGGCCGAATTGAGCCAGGTGCAGGTAACTGGCAGCCAGATCACCCGCACTTTAACCATTTCTAATAGTGGGGGCAGCGATCTGGAATGGGCGATTGGTGAAGCAGGTCAGACCGCCTCTTTTTCAAACCTGGACAACGTGGCTTTTGCACAGATTGGCAGTTGTGATCCGCCGGTGGATTTGCCCTGGGTGAGTGTGAATCCGATTAGCGGGACGGTGGCCAGCGGCACGGCCGTTGACGTAGACGTGATCTTTGACAGCACCAGCCTGGCTGCGGGGGTGTATACGGGAACGTTGTGCATGAATAATAACGATCCGATACGGCCGTTGGTGGAAGTGCCGCTGACGATGACAGTGATCGCCTATGGGGTGGATTTGTCTGGCGACCAGGCGGCTGACGGCGAAGTGGGAACAACCGTTACTTATACCATCCAACTGACCAATACCGGCAGCGTGACCGATACTTTTGACCTGACCGCGACAGGCGGAGCGTGGACAACAACGGTCAGTAGCAGTGTGACGCTGGCAGCCGGTGAAACGGTTTCATTGACGGTACAGGTGGAAGTACCGGGTGATGCTGGGGATGGAGATAGTGACATGACAACGGTCACGGCCGTGTCCCAAACTGACACCGGAGAGAGTGATACGCTGATGTTGACGACGACGGCCGTAATAACCCAACAATTCATTTACTTGCCGGTGATCTTAAAGCCGTAAACCATGATGCGTGACGGGTAGACTGCACAGGTCACGCATCACTGGTTTAATTGACTGCATCAAACGAGCCTTGAGGAGTGATGGTGGGTACGAGCTACCGACCATCACTCCTCAAGCAACAATTTTTTGAGGAGACCAGACATGAGTGATCAAAAATTTAGTTTTGTGGTGGTAGCCTATGAAGGCAAAGATACTGGTATTGAGGCTTTGGAAACGCTGCACGAACTGAGCCAGAGACATGAAATCAAAGTAAGGGACGCAGTGGTGCTTTATAAGACGGAGAGCGGCAAGCTCAAATTGCATCCACAGAATGACATGACGGCCAAAAAGGGCGGGCTGACCGGGGGTACGGCCGGTCTGATTATCGGCATGATCATGGGTGGGCCGCTGGTGGGCATGGCCGTAGGGGCGGCAACCGGCGCGCTGGCGGGGAATATCTCTGGCCTGCAAAAAGAGGTGAAAGAGGTGTTGGAAGAAGAGTTGCTGCCTGATCAGTCGGCGCTGTGCGTGCTGGTGAAGTATGCCCATTGGGAGGTAGTGCGGGCGGAAATGGCCCGGTTCAACGGCCGTGTCGTCCTCTCTGACCTCACCGAAGAAGCCACTGCTGCTCTGGAACTGTTGGCGGCTGATCGTGCGGTGGCAACGGCCGTGTCCCAGGAACTAGACCCAGAAATAGAAAATTGAGCCAGAGTAAATCTGAGGGAAAGATCAATTGGTTTTGTCTGCCGAATTAGTACAAAAACTTGACGTCTTACTTGGTGTATCTGGTCAATCCCATTCTATTCTCATTCAGGGGGAATGGATTGATACGGGCTGCCTTAAATGGACAGGGGCTCCAACTCCGGAGGATTTTTGGAGAAAAATGGATCCACAATTATTTGACGTAATCAAAAGATGGTGGGAGTTTAGCCAAAATTTCTGGCAAACAGTGAGTAGAGATCTGATTGACTCACTTGAAAGATGGCAGCAGATCATTTTTGAGGCAATACCAAGTGCAAAAGACACTTATATGAAAGGCTCTCCTGGTTACGATCTTATTGTTGAGAAGAAGACAAGCGAGTATTTGGCCCGACTTACTCCCAAACAACGAGCCGATTTTGATGAATTGTTTAGTCAGTTAGGGGATAAAACAACACTCTATAGAAGCACATACAAAAATGGCACAACAATTATAGATGCTATTGGTGAAATCAAAGCTCGCGAATTTCTTGCCAAAGAACCACCAGAGCTATGGGCAGAATTTGATAAGTATATGTTCAATGTACAACCGGAAATGAATTATCCCACTCAAGGGTTTTCAGATGCCACATTGTACGAAGTCAGAGAACTTTTGAATGAAGAGCCTGTTGTCGCTTATTGGGGTAATCCTGGGTTATCTGAATTTAGAAGTACGATAGTGGTAGCGCCTACCACTGATCAATTTGATATTCTTCGCTATGAGTAGATGGATGGAGTTAACTACGAGCTGCTGACTGAGGATATCATAGAGCAATTAAAACTATTGGATGAAAAGTATGGAATTGACATCATAGGTGCCGGTCAGGGCGGTGTGGATTTGATTCTAAAGCGTATTCCGAAAGGAAAGGAAGCACGTGAGCTTGGTGAATGGTTATTGAACTTTTGCCCTGAACTATATAAAGCTCCACGCAAATTCCCCAGAGGCAGAGTTTCACTCATGTGGAATTGATGATGAAATGACAATAACCTTTATTAAAATCCTTAACGACCAGCAAGAGGGAAATATATGACAAACAAAGGTAGTCTGCGCAGCCACGAATGGTTCGGCAACCGGGATGTGTTGGGGTTTACCCACCGCAGTTGGATTAAGAATCAAGGGCATCCCGATCAGATGTTTGATGGCCGTCCCGTCATCGGCATCTGCAACACCTGGAGCGACTTGACGCCCTGCAACGCCCACTTCCGCATCCTGGCGGAGATGGTCAAACGGGGTGTATATGAAGCGGGCGGCTACCCGCTGGAATTCCCCGTTATGTCATTGGGCGAAGTGTTGATGCGCCCCACCACCATGCTCTACCGCAATCTGGCGAGCATGGACGTGGAAGAGACAATTCGCGCCAACCCGTTGGATGGCGTGGTGCTGCTGACCGGCTGTGACAAAACCACGCCCTCCACCGTCATGGGGGCGTGCAGCGTGGACATTCCCACCATTGTTTTGCCCGGCGGCCCCATGCTCAACGGCAAATATCGCGGCCGGGACATTGGCTCTGGTACCTCGGTCTGGGAATTTACCGATGACCTGCGCTCCGGCAAAATCTCCATGGAAGATTACATGGAGGCGGAGTCGTGCATGTCCCGTTCGGACGGGCACTGCATGACCATGGGCACGGCCTCGACGATGGCCTGCATGGTGGAGGCGCTGGGGCTGACGTTACCCGGCGCGGCAGCCATCCCCGCTGCCGATTCGCGCCGCCGCCGCCTGGCTCACCTGACGGGCAATCACATTGTGCAGATGGTGAAGGAAGATTTACGGCCGTCGCACATCCTCACCCGCCCCAATTTTGAAAACGCCATCATGGTTAACGCCGCCGTCGGTGGCTCGTCTAACTTTGTGGTGCATCTGCTGGCTATTGCCGGGCGGGTAGGCGTGGAACTGGCGCTGGACGATTTTGACCGCCTGGGCAGCCATCTGCCGCTGCTGGTGAATTTGATGCCCTCCGGCCAGTTTTTGATGGAAGATTTTTATTATGCGGGCGGTGTGCCGGTGGTGGTGCAGGAGTTGGCCGAACGACTGCACCTGGAGGCGCTGACGGTGACGGGCAAATCTATTGGGGAGAATACCGAGGGTGCGCCTTGTTACGGCCGTGATGTCATTGCCCCCTTTGACCAACCCATCAAACGCAACGCCGGACTGGCCGTGTTGTATGGCAATTTGTGTGAAGATGGAGCCATCATCAAACCATCGGCGGCGACGCCCGACCTGATGGAGCATCGGGGCCGGGCGGTGGTCTTTGAGGATATTGATGATTACCACACCCGCATTGATGACCCCAACCTGGATGTGGACGCTGATTGTGTGCTGGTGCTGAAACAGGTTGGCCCGAAGGGGTATCCGGGAATGCCGGAGGTGGGCAATTTTGGTCTGCCCGCCAAACTGCTGAAGCAGGGGGTAACGGATATGGTGCGGATTTCCGATGGCCGTATGTCTGGCACAGCCTATGGTACGGTCGTCTTGCACGTGGCCCCCGAATCAGCCATCGGCGGCACGCTGGCGCTGGTGCAAAACGGGGACATGATTGAACTGGATGTGGACGGCCGTCGGCTGCATCTGGATGTGCCTGCCGCCGAACTGTCCCGCCGCCGCGCCGCCTGGCGACCTCGCCCGCCGCATACGGAGCGTGGTTACGTCAGTCTCTTCCTGGAACACGTGCAGCAAGCTAATTTGGGCGCGGATTTTGACTTTTTGGTAGGCAAATCAGGCGCGGCCGTAGCGCATGGGAATCATTAGCCAGTAACCGGTAATTGGTGAAAGATTCACCGATTACCGGTTACTGATGAAACATTAGGGCAATTCGTTAACCCGATCGATGCTTGGTGGGGCCACCGGACTGAACGTACCCAGATAGTTGATCAATGCCTGGAGGTCATTGCCACCATCAAGTCGTGGGGTGGTGACTGTGGCAAAGGTGCCGAAATTATCTCCACCGTCGGCCAGGAAATTATTCACTGTGACGTTGTAGAGTGCGGTTGGGTTCAGGTCAATACCGTTCAATTTTACGTTGCTCACCGTTACCGAGGTGCAATTACCTGCTTCGATGGTCTTAGCCAGGTCATAGGTAAAGCCATCCGACACACCCAGGTGCAAGAACGGTCGGCTCGATCCCAGTGGTTGGCATTGCTCCTCAAGCACAGACACGATCTCCGCGCCGGTCATGGCAAAGGTGATCAGGGTGTTGCCAAAAGGTTGGAACGTGAATGCCTCACCATACGTGACCACACCATCCCCCTCTGAACCAGATTGCAGATAGGTCAGGTCAGAACGCACACCACCAGGGTTCATAAACGCAATCTGGGCGAAGTTGGACGACGTTGCCCACAGTTGGGCATCGGCGACGAGATTGCCGGCCGGCGACTCGACACCACGATCTGAGCCGCCAACCCCACCACGATTGATGTTGGCCGTGATCGTGCCGACCGGATTGTTGCCAGCGGCATCAAACAGGGGCTGCCACTTGGCAATCACGGCCGTCAGTGTCGGATCGGGGGTCAGAGCCGTCTGATCAACAATGTGATTAGTAGCAGTGCTGAGGTCGCGGCGTACATCGTGTGTCCGTCTGTCGAGGACGAGATTGATTTCAGAGACCACGCGCCCAAAGGAATAAGCACTGGTAACGATCCGTGGTTGACCGGCGGCATCGGGAAGTACACAGTTGTACGGCAAGTGTGTGTGGCCGGTGATGATGGCGTCAATTTCAGGGTCGAGGGCATTGTTGATGGCCACAATCGGGCCAGAAATGCCAACACACGCATCCACATCACCGGGAGGCGGCGTCTGTGAACCGCCTTCGTGAAGCAATACAACAATGGCCTCAACCTTCTGGGCCCTCAAATAAGGGACAAGCGCATTGGCCGTTTCGGCTTCGTCCAGAAAATCCCAACCCTGGATGCCAACAGCAGCGACCAGAGCGTCGGTTGCTTCTAGAGTCATACCGATGAAGGCAACCTTCACGCCCCTGAAAATTTCAATTTTGTATGGGGGAAGAGGCGTTTCGCCCGTGGTCTCGTTGACAACATTGGCCGCCAGCCATTGGAAGTCAGCGCCGGCGTAAGGTTCATCGGGGAAATAACAGCCATCAACAGGATGGCAACCGCCATTCTGCATTCGCAGTAATTCGGTCACGCCCTCGTCAAACTCGTGATTACCAACGCCGGAAATGTCCAGTCCCATTGCATTGAGCGACTCGACCGAGGGTTCATCATGAAAAAGGCCGGAAAAGGCCGGCGAACCGCCAATCAGGTCACCCGCCGCAACTGTCAGGCTGTAATCCTGGCCCTGACGCAGCTCGTTGAGCTTGGCGGAAAGGTACTCAGAACCGCCAGCGGGGGTGCCATTGACCGTGCCCGGCGTGCTTGCCTCAAGATGACCATGATAATCATTGAAGCTGAGGAGCTGAAGAGTGATAAGCTTTTCAGGGGGATTGCCTCCGGCATAAGCTGTTGACGTCAACAGAAAGGCCAGGGCTACAAATGAAAATAAATAAAACAATTGTCGTCGCATCTTTTTTCTCCTTTTTTGCTAAAAACAATATTTTGAATGCTCAAACGCTCAGGTCTGAGGATTCTTACGCGAGGATTCCACTCTGGGAAGTTGGCATAATAACCTTTCGTTGCAGATTGCGGCTCCAAAATTCACCCGATTACTTCTAGGATACCCTTAGCGATGACTACTGACAACCCTGTTTTGGCCTTGAAATTAAGTTCATAGGGATGTTAACCTGATGTTAACTTGATGCGTGGGTGGCCTGGGACAACTCTTGGGGGGTGTTTATGTTGGCGAAGGAACGGCCGTCAGGGTCAAATTGTCCTATTTCTTCGCGCTCGACAAAACGGACGGTGACACGGCCGTAAAAACTGGTGATTTTTAACTGCTGTGCTTGCAGTTTTTCCACGATAGGGTTAAGGCAGTTTTTGTGGTAAATGGCGTGCAGTGGTTCAGGGTATTTTTCCCAACGGGGCACAATCACATCGGCCGTATCACGCAGGGTGAGCATATAGGCCAGCAAGTCACGGTTCAGCCAGGGCATGTCGCAGGCGACGATGAGGGTGTGCGGGTATTTGGCGTGGTGGACGGCCGTGTAAATGCCCCCCAACGGCCCATGATCCGGAAACATATCTCCCACCATCGGCAGCCCCAAATGGGCGTATGCTTCCGGTTTGTTGGTGATCAAAATCAGTTCATCTCCCAACCTGGCAACGGTATCACGTACAATTTCAATCAGGGGACGGCCGTTAAACAACACAAACGACTTATCCACCCCCATCCGGCTGCTCTTCCCCCCCGCCTGAATAGCTACGGTCACGTTTGACATGTCATTAGTCCTTTGTTCCTTGCCCATGACAAATGATTATTGACCATTGACCATTTACAGAAATCGGTAAAAAACCTGGTTGCTGAGGAACCAGCCTTTAGGTGTCAGGCGCAAACGGCCGTTTGCCAGCGATAACAACTCCCATTCGATAAGCTGCGCGACCGTGCGGCCATATACATCCAACAGCGATTGCCCAAATTTGTGGGCAAAAGCAACCAGGTCTAGGCCCTCGTTCAGCAAACGCAGTTGGGTGATGATGGTGTCCGTCATTTGCTCCGGGCCGGTGAGGGTGTGGTGAGCGGCAACGGCCGTAGACAATGGATAACCCGGTGCTTTGGCCTGCTCCAAACGACGGATATAAACACGCGGCTGTTTTACCACTTCATAACGGATGCCGTCGGCATGGCCGTGCGCCCCCGCGCCCAGGCCCAGATAGTCGCCGTTCCGCCAGTAGGTCAGATTGTGTTCACAGGCATAACCCGGCAGCGCCCAATTGGAGATTTCGTAGTGATCATAGCCGTGCGCGGCCAATTGCTCACAGGCCAGGGCATATTGGTCGGCGGCCAAATCGGGGTCGGGTGGGGGGATACGGCCGTTTTCCAGCCACCGTTTCATGGGTGTGCCCGGCTCAATGGTCAGGCAGTACAGGCTCAGATGGGGGGGCCGCAAGGCCAAAACCGCCTGCACACTTTCTGCCCACGAAGCCAGCGTTTGGCCGGGCACACCATAGATCAAGTCCAGATTCAAGTTGGTGATACCTGCTTGCCGCGCCAGTTGCACGGCCGTGACCGCCGCCGCAAAATCATGTTCCCGTTCCAGCAGCGCCAGTTCGCCGGGAATGGCGCTCTGTACGCCAAAGCTGATGCGGTTAATGCCCAGGTTGTGTACGGCCGTCAGGTAATCCAAATCCACCGTGCCCGGATTAGCTTCCATCGTGATTTCGGCATTGTCGGCGAGGGCAAAATGGGTGTGGACGGCCGTGAGAATGGTTTCTAGCTGCACGGCCGTCATCAACGACGGGGTGCCACCACCGAAAAAAATGGTATGTGCTGGACGACGTTCCCTGCCCGCCACCTGTCCGATTTCCGTCGCCAGCGATTCGGCATACACTGCCTGCAAATCGGCCAGGCTGGTGTACGTATTAAAATCACAATACGCACAGCGATGGCGGCAAAAGGGGATGTGGAGATAGAGGCTAAGGCTATTCATGGGTAGCAAGTTGCAAGTGGCAAGTGGCAGGTAACTTGCAGCTTGCTACCTGCCACTTGCCACCAAAATCGGGTTGTCTAAGCTGTCTGCATACCGTATCATACCAATACAAAAGTATTGCATCCACTTTGCCCACAAGCAGTATCAGAGGCATAACCCATGACAACAGGCTTCCTTCCCCAATTAGACAACCGGCGGCTGGTGCGTATGGTCGAGATCAGCCGCATTCTCAATTCCGAAACCCATCTGGAGCAATTGCTCTCCACCATCATTAAAGAGGCGGCCGAACTGACCTCTTCTGAGGCCGCTTCCATCTTTTTGCTTGATCCCCGCACCCGCCAATTGCTGTTCACCGCTTCTTCTAACCCCATTCCGGCAAATATGGCGAACATCCCCGTT
Organism: uncultured Ardenticatenaceae bacterium; assembly: GCA_964467705.1. Lineage (GTDB taxonomy): Bacteria > Chloroflexota > Anaerolineae > Promineifilales > Promineifilaceae > CAADGU01. The sequence continues at coordinate 17,749 of CAYXUZ010000059.1, forward strand.
TCCCTGGATAACAGCATTGCCGGGGCTATCGTCAAGGCCAACCGGCCCATGTACATTCAGGATGTGACCCAGGACCCGCGCTGGAACAAAAATATTGATCAGGAAATTGATTTCCAGACGAAATCTATCCTGGGTGTGCCCATGCGCAATGCCAACAAGGAGCCGGTGGGGGTGTTGGAAGCAATTAACAAGCTGGGCGCACCCCATTTTGCGCGTGAAGATTTTGAAACGTTGACGGTACTGGCCGATATTGCCGGGGTGGCTGTGGAAAAAGCGCGCCTGATCGAAGAACTGGAAAAGGCTAACAGCGAACTGGCGGAACTGGATGAACTTAAAACGAATTTCATCGCCATTGCTTCCCATGAACTGCGTACCCCGCTGTCCGTAATTTTGGGCTACGTCTCTTTTTTGCGGGATGAGGCGGGGCCAGAGATGGCCGCGCAAATGGACAGTGTGTTGGGTGCGGCCGTTCACCTGCGCACCCTCATTCAAGATATGCTCAATTTGCGCTATGTGGATGCGGGGGAAACGGCCGTGAACCGCGAACGGGTAGACTTTGTGGAGATTGTGCGCGAGATGCAGGCGCAGAAGGATGAAACGGCCGTTGCCAAACAACAAACCATCAACGTCAAATTGCCCAATTCACCCATTCCCGTGATGGTAGACCGCAGCATGATTGAAGTGGTTTTGGGTAACCTGCTGGACAATGCCGTCAAGTTCACGCCGCAAGGCGGAAGCATTTTGATTGCCGTGCAGCCTCAGCAATCAGAAGTATGGTTCCGCATCCAGGATACCGGCGTGGGCATCCCCGAAAACCAGATCAGCCGCATCTTCCGCCGCTTTTACCAGGTGGAATCGGCGCTGCGCCGCAGTTATGAAGGCATGGGGTTGGGGTTAGCCATTGCCAAAGAGTTGGTGGAATTGAACGACGGCCGTATCTGGGCCGAAAGCGTGGAAGGATTGGGCAGCGAATTTTTCATCGCGCTGCCCCGTGCGAATACCTGAGATTGGGAGATTGAGAGATTGGGAGATTGAATGACTTAATCTCCCAATCTCCTAATCTCCTAATCCCCCTAAAAAGTTTGGAAACAATAGCCAAGACATTAGAACAAGGCCCCTTGCGCCTGCTGGAACCGTTAGAGCAGGAAATCTTTCAATTGCGGTTGGAACAGGGATGGGCGGATGTGGTACGGCCGTTACGCCTGCTCTATGGCGACCGCCCTGATTTTGAGACCTGGCTGGGTCGGTTTCTGGAAATCACGGCTAAAGCATATGCGGCACGGCCGTCTGACCTGCGCCACCTCGACCTCCAGCGCGTTCACCAACCCGACTGGTTCCAACGCCCCGACATGGTCGGTTACGTCGCTTACACCGAACGGTTTGCCCAAGACCTGCCCGGCGTCCAGGCCAAACCCCGCCCCGGTGCGAACGACGGTGGCTACGCCGTCATGGATTACCGCCAGGTACGCGACGACCTGGGCACAATGGCCGACCTGTCTGAATTGGCAACACAGTTGCGTCATAATGGCATCAGTCTGTGCATAGACCTGGTGTGCAACCACACCGCCAAAGAACATCAATGGGCGCAGGCTGCCCTGCAAGGCGACGCCGATTACCAGGCGTACTACCTCATGTTCCCCGACCGCACCCTGCCCGACGAATACGAAAAAACGGTGCGCGAAATCTTCCCCGAATTCAAATCAGGTAGTTTCACTTATTACGAACAGATTCAACAATGGGTCTGGACAACGTTCAATGAGTTCCAATGGGATTTGAACTATGCCAACCCCGCTGTGTTTGCCGAAATGCTCGACATTATGCTCTTTCTGGCGAATCAAGGGGTGGAACTGTTGCGATTGGATGCCGTCGCTTTTATGTGGAAACGGCTGGGTACGGATTGTGAAAACCAGCCCGAAGCCCACGCCATCTTGCAGGCATTTCGCGCCCTCAGCCGCATCGCCGCTCCTGGACTGTTGCTGAAAGCGGAAGCCATTGTGCCGCCGCCACAGTTGGTGCCTTATCTGGGCGTGGGTGAAGCCACCGACAAGGAGTGCGAAATTGCCTATCACAACGTCCTCATGGTCACGTTGTGGAGTGCATTGGCCGAGCGCAAAGTGGTTTTAGCCACTCATGTGCTGCAAAAAATGCCCCGTATCCCGGCGCGTACTGCGTGGGTGACGTATGTGCGTTGCCATGACGACATTGGCTGGGCGATTACAGAAGAAGATGCGGCCGAGGTGGGGTTAGATGGTTTTGCCCACCGCTCTTTCTTGAGCGATTTTTACACCGGCCGTTTTCCGGGCACATTTGCGCGGGGCACTACCTTTCAGTTTAACCACAAGACTAACGACCGCCGGGTTAACGGTTCTGCTGCTTCTCTCGCTGGGCTAGAAATCGCTACTGAAAAGGAAAATTGGGGCGCGGCCGACCTGGCAATTCGCCGTATGTTGCTGCTGTACAGCGTCATTTTTGCCTTTGGTGGCATCCCGCTGATCTATATGGGGGATGAAATCGGCTTATTGAATGATCGCGGGTATGTGGATGATCCCCACCTGGTGGCCGACAGCCGCTGGATTCACCGGCCCTACATGGATTGGGAGAAGGCGGCTGACCGGCATGAAAAGCAAACGATTACCGGGCGCTTGTTCCAGGGGTTTTGCCAATTGGTGGCGGCGCGCAAACGGACGCTGGTGTTGCACGCGCGCACGGCCGTGACGCCCGTCTGGACGCACAATGATCAGGTGTTGGGGTTGGTGCGCGAGAGTGCCTACGGCCGTTTGCTCATCCTGGCTAACTTCACCGAGCAATCCCAAATCATTAGCCGCACCCGGCTGCAAGAACTCGGCTTTGGCGGCTTGCTCGTCAATCGCCTGGAAGAACAAATCCTCAATCCCTGGCAAGACATTACTCTGGAACCATACCAGACCTATTGGTTAATGCCAGCTTGATGTTGACGAGAGGATGGTATTACCGTTACAATCCCATCCCGGTGATAACAACTCAATCTACCCAACAGGTACTTTTTTCTCACTACATCAATCGCTACAGGTCGGTATTATTTGCCTGATGGTAGATCATGAGTACCAACCAATCTCCTACCCACAACCCCAACAACGGAGGTAAAGCCTATTGATTTAAGCCCCTGACCATTCCCCCCTCTATTTTCCGCAGTTGTTGTATGCCCGATTCATGTCAAAGTATGGAGAACAAGATGAATACAATTAAAAAGAGTGGTTTACTGTTGGTCGTCCTATTTGTGACTATCCTGGCCATTACCAGCATAGTTATGGCGCGAGAAAGCGAAAGCGCCGTGCAGACGCCAACAGGTAATAGCGATGCCCTGGCTATTGCTCTGGCACATCTGGAACAAAACAAAGCGGCTCTGGGACTGACGGCGGCCGACCTGGCCGAAGCCAGAGTGTCTGACACCACCGTCAGCCGCCTCAGCGGTGTCACCACCATCTATCTGAATCAGCAGTTGGGTGGTATCGAAGTTTTCAACGGCCTCATCAATATCAGCATCATGCCCAATGGTGATGTTTTGACAGTTGGTAATCGCTTTGTCTCCGATCTGGCCGGGTCTGTCTCTGACAGAACAGCCAGCATCAGCGCCGAGCAAGCGGTGCAGGCGGCGGCGGCACATGTGGAGTTAACCATCCAGACGCCGCTGCAAACCATTGAGCAGGCCAGTGGGTCAGCTCAAGAGACATTGTTTAGCAATGGGGGCATTTCGCAGAACCCGATCCCGGCCAAACTGGTATATGACGCCTCTGGCAAAGCGCCTCGTCTGGCGTGGAACGTCATCATCTACCAGCTTGATAGCCTGCATTGGTGGAATGTACGTGTGGATGCCAACACGGGTGAAATCCTGTCCAAAAACGACTGGGTGGTTAATGAAAACTTTGACGCCCATGTGGGTGGCGGGCACGGCGCCGTGGCTGCCGCCCCGGCTCTGACCAACGCCGGGCAGGAAGTACCCTTTGGCCCCACGCCCGTGGCCGATGGCAGCAGCTACCGGGTATACCACATTCCTGTGGAAAGTCCCATACATACTTCGCCCGCGCCGCCAGCCGACGGCCGTACCCTGGAAAACACCCCGGCCGATGCTGTTGGCTCCCCCTTTGGCTGGCATGATACCAATGGTGCGGCCGGCGCAGAGTTCACCACCACCCAGGGCAACAACGCCCATGCCTATACCGACACCGATGCCAACAATACACCCGATCCCGGTTCCAGCCCAGATGGTGGAGCCGGTCTGGATTTTGACTTCCCCCTGGATCTGACGCAACCGCCCAGTGCCTATCGCCCGGCGGCTGTCACTAACCTGTTCCACTGGAACAACCTGATCCATGACGTCAACTACCGCTACGGTTTTGACGAAGTGCATGGTAATTTCCAAACAAACAACTACGGCAATGGTGGTCTGGGCAATGACTACGTATTTGCCGAAGCGCAAGATGGCAGCGGTACCAACAACGCCAACTTTTCCACTCCTCCCGATGGCAGCAACCCCCGGATGCAGATGTATATCTGGACAGCGCCTACCCCCGACCTGGATGGCGACCTGGACAACGGCATCATCGCCCACGAATATGGGCACGGCATCTCTAACCGCATGGTAGGCGGCCCCAGCAACGTGGGCTGTCTGAGCAACGCCGAGCAAATGGGTGAAGGGTGGAGCGACTGGCAGTCGGTGATCATGACCATGGAAAATGGTGACCTGCCCACCGACCCACGTGGCGTGGGTACCTATGCCCTCAACCAGCCGCCCGACGGCCCTGGCATTCGCCCCGCTCCATACACCACTGACATGACCGTCAACACCTATACCTACAGCAACCTACCTGCTATGGCCATTCCGCACGGGGTTGGTTTTGTCTGGAACACCATGTTATGGGAGGTGAACTGGGGCTTGATTGAGGAACATGGCTTTAATGAAGACCTGTACCTGCCGAACACCCCAGTTAGCACCTGGTCTGGCAACCAGTTGGCGCATGCCCTGGTGACCGAAGGGTTTAATCTGACGCCCTGTAGCCCTGGTTTTGTAGACGGCCGTAACGCCATCCTGGCCGCGGACGTAGCACTGACCGGTGGGCAAAATGCCTGTATCATCTGGGAAGCGTTTGCCAAACGCGGGTTGGGTTTCAGTGCCAGCCAGGGCAGCAGCAGCAGCACCAGCGATGGTACCGCCGCATTTGATATGCCCCAATCCTGCCTGACATTGGGCGTTGACCCCACCTCTAACGACATTTGCCAGGGGCAGACGGCCGTGTACACCGTAGATGTCGGCACCGCGTTCACCCCACCCGTAGACATGAGCGCCACGGGCAACCCCGCCCCCTCCACCGCCACCTTCAACCCCGATCCGGTCATCACTGTGCCAGACACAACTGATTTGACCATTGGCAATACGGGCTCTGTGGCGGCCGGCAGCTACACTATCAACATCCTGGGTGATGATGGCGTCGTGACCGACACCGTTGATGTGGACCTCAACGTCTTTGCTGGCGCACCGGGTTCAGCTCCTACATTAGTCTCACCACCGAACGGCAGCAGTGGTGTAGCCCTGGCGCCTACCCTTACCTGGGGTGCGGTGGCTAATACCAGCATATACCATGTGGACGTGGCCACGGATGCTGCTTTCACCAATATCGTCTATTCCGCTGATGAAGCAACAACCAGCCACACTGTTGGTACAAACCTCAACCCGACAACCACCTATTATTGGCGTGTACAGGCCGAAAATCCTTGTGGCAACAGTGCCTTTTCGACAACGTTCAACTTTACCACTGTCACCATGTATTGCAGCCAGCCCAACATGCCCATCCCGGATGACCCGGATGTGAGCGACACCATCAACATCCCCGACAGCGGTAACATTCTGGATGTGGACGTTTACATTGATGCTGCCCACACCTGGGTTGGTGACCTCATCTTCACCCTCACCCACAATGCCACTAACGCGGTCATCATTGACCGTCCGGGCCGTACCACCACCGGCTTTGGTTGCTCTGGCAATGATTATGATGTCACCGTCAATGACGAAGGCGCCGATGGGGACATTGAAAGCCAGTGTGCTGATTCACCGGCCATCTTTGGCGACCGGGTGGGTGGTGATCCAGCCAACACCAGTTTGCTGTCTGTCTATGATGGCATGGACGTCACCGGTGACTGGACGCTGACCATTAGCGATGCGGCTGGTGGCGATACAGGTAATCTGAATGAATGGTGTATCATCCCGGCCATTGAACCGGCTGGATACAGCATCTCACTCAACAAAACAGTAGGCACTGACCCATCCGTTTGTGCGGCCACTGATTCTGTCTTGTTGCCGCCGGGCGGTGGGGATGTCACCTACTGCTACACCGTTACCAATACCGGTCTGAACGACCTGACAGCGCACACGTTGATTGATGACCAGTTGGGTGTGATTCTCAACAACTTCGCCTATACCCTGGTGCCAGGCGCGTCGGCCTTCATCACCCAGACAGCCACCATCACCACCACGACGGTGAATGTGGCCGAATGGACGGCCAGCGATGGCGGCAATTCCGTCTCCGCGACAGACGATGCCACGGTTACCGTGCAGACTTATCTGCCGGAAATCGAAACCGATCCCGATGCCACGTCTGCACAGCCGGCCGACACCGTCTACACCCGCACCTTCCAGATCAGCAATGTGGGGCAGGTAACACCAACACTGCTGCTGGGTGGCGACCCCAGTGACCTGGTATGGAGTATTGCCGAAGAAACAGCAGCGGTTGTAAACCGGCCCGCGGCGCCTATCTTTGGTTCGCCAGCCCTGGCTGCTTCAGCCAATGTACCCGGTGCAGCCGAGACGGTAGCTGATGGCGCGGCTGATGGCCCGATGCCGGCCGCACCGGAAACGGTGACGCGCTTTGTGCCGCAGGGGGGGGTCTTGTATGACAACGGCCCGCTGGTGAACAGCCCCGGCACCGGCCCTGGTGGTGCGGATGAAAGCCTGTTGCAAGATACGTCGTTGGGAATGACGATTTATGGCTTTGGCCACCAGATTGTCAACAACAACAGCATGGCGGATGACTTTACGATTCCGGCTGGTGAGCAGTGGGCCATCAATACGATCACCTTCTTTGCTTACCAGACAGGTTCGACGACTACCTCGACGATCACGGGTATGAATGTAGACATCTACGATGGCGACCCGTCGGCGGGTGGCACGATTATTGCCAGCAGTACCACGATGCTCGGCAGCGTGTGGTCGGGTATCTACCGGGGTCTGGAATCCGCGCCGGGCAATACCCAACGGCCGATCATGGCCACGGAAATGGACTTTGGCGGGCTGACCCTGAGTGAAGGGACGTACTGGATCGAATGGCAGGCAAGCGGTTCATTGGCTTCTGGCCCATGGGCGCCACCTATCACTATCAACGGCCAGACGACAACTGGTAATGGCCTGCAAAATCTGGCTGGTACCTGGGGTGCGGCCATTGATGTCGGCCAGCAAGGTCTCCCGTTCATTATCTCTGGTACGTCTGGGTGCAGCAGTGACATCCCGTGGTTGAGTGTGTCGCCCACCAGTGGCACGACGCCGGTGTTGACCTCTTCTGACGTGAATGTGACGTTTGATTCCACCGGGCTGTCCACAGGCGTCTACACCGGTACGATGTGCATCAGCAGCAATGACATTGATGAGTCTCTGTTGCGCATTCCGGTGACACTGACGGTGGTGGTGCCCACGTATGGCGTGGCGCTCTCGGCGGATGATGCTGCCAGTGGCAATGCCGGGGAAACGGTAACGTACACGGTCAGTGTGACGAACCTGGCAAATGTGGATGATGTGATTGACCTGACGGCCTCAAGTGCTGGTGGTTGGAGTTATAGTCTATCAGCAAATAGTGTCTCGTTGGCCGCTGGTGAGAGTGCAGACATCACGGTAGTGGTGACTGTACCGGCCGGTGCGAGTGATGGTGACACAGATGCTTTGACGATTACTGCCACCTCACAAGGCGATGCGTCGGCAACGGACACGGCCGTGTTGACCACCACAGCCGTTGTCCCCCCGCCGCCATTCTCATACATCTACCTCCCCATCATCCTGAAACCGTAATCGGAATCAGCGTTGATTAACTAAATGTAAGAAGGGGTTTGCCTGTACAGGCAAACCCCTTCTTCTTGCTAGAGGAAAAGTTTATGCAGTTTACAAAACGAACAGTTATGATTTTGGCCGTGTTTATATTGGCCGTTCTGGTTGTGAGCGGCGTTGCCCTAGCGCGTGAGACCGAGTCTTTTTCGGCGACGCCAGTCAGCACTCAGCCAGATGCATTGGCTGTAGCACTCGATTATTTGCGGGAAAACAAAGCTACATTGGGCCTGACCGATGCTGACCTGGTTAAGGTGCGGGTAACAGACCAATATATGAGCCAGCATACGGGTGTAACCCATATCTACCTGGCACAGACATTAAATGCGGTGGAAGTCTATAACGGCCTGATTAATATCAATGTATTACCAGACGGCCGTGTCCTCAACTATGGCAATCGCTTTGTGCCTGACCTGCGTGGACAGGTGCAAAATAGCAAGGCCACACTCACCGCCGAAGAAGCCGTGATTGCCGCCGCCGCCCACCTCAATCTGACCATCAGCCAACCATTGCAAACCGTGAGCCAAAAGGCCAGCGCTGATCAAGAAACATTGTTCAATGATGGTGGTATCTCCCAAAATCCCATTCCCGCCAAACTGGTCTATGATGCTTCTGGTGACAGCGTTCGGCTGGCCTGGAATGTCATCATCTATCAGCTAGATGGCAAACATTGGTGGAATGTGCGGGTGGATGCTAACGATGGGGCGATTCTCTCCCAAAATGATTGGGTGGTCAGTGAGAATTATGATGCCCATGCAGGCAATCATGTAGCGGCTGCGGCCCCTGCCTTAACAGAGGCTGCTCAGGTTGTCCCCTTTGGCCCCAGTTCCGGAGGTGATGGCAGTAGCTATCAGGTATACCAAATCCCGATAGAAAGTCCCAGCCATTCAACGCCGCCTGCACCGGCCGACGGCCGTACCTTGCAAAATCAACCGGCCGAAGTCAACGCTTCCCCCTTTGGCTGGCATGACACCAATGGGGCAGTCGGAGCCGAATTCACCACCACCCAGGGCAATAACGCCCATGCCTATACGGATACGAACAATGACAATCAGCCAGACCCTGGTTCCAGCCCAGACGGTGGCGCGGGTCTTGATTTTGTTTTCCCACTAGACCTGACCCTCGCCCCCAGCACTTATCGCCCGGCAGCCGTCACCAATCTGTTCTACTGGAATAACCTGATGCATGACGTTCCCTACCTCTATGGGTTTGATGAGGCGTCAGGTAACTTTCAGGAAAATAATTACGGCCGTGGCGGTTTAGGCAGCGATTACGTTTATGCCGAAGCACAAGATGGCGGTGGCGTCAACAATGCCAATTTTGGTACCCCGCCTGATGGCGATAACCCCCGGATGCAAATGTACATCTGGACGGCTCCCAACCCTGACCGTGATGGCGACCTGGACAACGGCATTGTTGCCCACGAATATGGACACGGCATCTCCAACCGGCTGGTTGGCGGTCCCAGTAATGTAGGTTGTTTGGGTAACTCAGAGCAAATGGGGGAAGGCTGGAGTGACTGGCAAAGTGTCATTTTGACCATGCGGCCGGGCGATACCGGCACCACGAATCGTGGCGTGGGTACCTATGCCCTTAACCAACCGCCCAATGGCGTTGGTATTCGCCCTGCGCCCTATACGACCGACATGACGGTGAACCCTTATACCTATGGCAATTTGCCCAGCATGGCTGTGCCGCACGGCGTCGGTTTTGTGTGGAACACCATGTTGTGGGAAGTGAACTGGGGACTGATCGGTGTGCATGGTTTCAACCCGGATATGTATGGTGACTGGACGACTGGCGGTAACAATCTGGCTTACCAATTGGTAACAGATGGGATGAAATTGACGCCGTGTGGGCCTGGTTTCGTAGACGGCCGTAACGCCATCCTCGCCGCTGACATAGCCCTGACCGGTGGTGAAAACCAATGTACCATCTGGACAGCCTTCGCCAAACGCGGCCTGGGTTACAGCGCCAGCCAGGGCAGCCCCAACAGCACCAGCGACGGCACACAAGCCTTTGATATGCCGCCCGCCTGCCTGACCATTGATGCTATCCCCGCTTCACAAAGCATCTGTCAAGGTGACACCGCCACCTATCTGGTGAGCGTGGGTACCGATTTCACACCGCCTGTGGACATGAGCGCCACCGGCAACCCCGCTCCCAGCACCATCGCCTTTGATGTCAACCCGGTGACCAGTGTGCCCGGCATTACCAATATGTCGGTGGAGAATACCGGCAGCGTGGCGGCAGGTAGTTATGTGATTACTATTGAAGGTGTCGATGGTGGCAGCACCAGTCATACAGTGGATGTTGATCTGAATGTCTCATCTGGAGTACCCGGTGTGCCCACACTCACGTCACCCGCCGATGGGGCGACCGGCGTCTCCACCAACCCCACATTGACCTGGGGTGCGGTAGCTGACGCGGCCGATTATCTGGTGGAAATTGCGACCGACGCCGCCTTTACGAATGTGGTGTACACGGCCGTTGAAGCGACCACCTCTCATCTAGTTGATGCTGACCTGAGCTATGGCGCAACCTATTACTGGCGTATCACCGCCCAGAATATCTGCGGTAGTGGGACGCCTTCAGCCGTTTTCAACTTCACCACTGAATTCCTGCCCGGCTCATGTGTTATTGGTGACTCACCTGTTATCCATTATGAAACCGATCTGGAAGATGGTGCTCCCGGTTGGACGCATAGTGGTACGGGCGATACCTGGACGCTCTCTGGTGCGCAAACTACCAGCGGCGTAAATGCCTGGTTTGCCGTTGATCCCGCTACCTTGAGTGATCAACGGTTGGTGTCACCGGCCATTGTGTTACCCGCCATCACGGAATCACCCATTACGCTGCGTTTTGAAAACCGTCAGGCTTTTGAGACGCCAAATACGGACGGCCGTTGTTGGGATGCCGGTATCCTGGAAATCTCTATCAACGGTGGGGCAACCTGGACGAAAGTGCCGCAAAGCGCCCTGCTTAGTGACCCTTACGATAACGTCATTTGGAACGACCAACCAGGCAATAATCCCATCACCAATGATTATGGGGCCACTCAGGCCTGGTGTGATCCCGGTACGCCGCCAACCTGGGTCACGTCGGTCGTTGACCTGGATGCTTATGCCGGGAATACGG
>CAYXUZ010000059.1:29018-32931 GCA_964467705.1 uncultured Ardenticatenaceae bacterium
TCCGCTGGCGATTGGGTTCTGACAGCGCGGTGGGTAACGAAGGCTGGTATCTGGATGACGTCGTAGTACAGTCTTGTGCGCCTTCGGCTTATGGCGTGGAATTGTCAGCGGATGCTGCTGCGTCGGGTGAGGCTGGTACGGCCGTCACTTACCAGGTAGCCATCACCAATACCGGCGATATGAGCGACACCTTTGACCTGACGGTTGCTGGTGAATCCTGGACAACGACGTTATCCACCACCTCCATCACGCTCGATGTTGGCGCCAGTGCTACCTTTACGGCGACGGTGGATATTCCTGCCAACGCTTTGGGCGGCGATAGTGACACAGCCACCGTGACGGCTACCTCACAAGGAGATAATGCCCAAAGTGACAGCACCGACCTGACCACTTCGGTTACGGCCGTATACGATGTGAGCTTGTTTACGGCCGATGCTACCGCCAATGGTGAGCCGGGCGCGACGGTGACGTATACGGTTTATCTCACTAACACCGGTAACGTAGCCGATGACTTCACTTTGAGCGTCAGTGGCAATGTCTGGATGACCCATGCCGAGCCAATGACGGCTACCCTGAATGCGGGTGAGGGCACGGCCGTGTCTGTTGTGGTACACATCCCTGGTGATGCGGCAGATGGAGATGCGGATACGGTAACGGTGACGGCCGTGTCCGACACAGAACCCACCGCAACAGCTTCGCTTGATCTGACCACTACTGTCGGCGCGTCAATGGTTTATATTTACCTGCCCGTTATCTTGAAACCGTAACGGTCAGGCAGAAAACCCTCAAAGCGATTAAATAAAAGAGGGACGGCCGTGACACGGCCGTCCCTCTTTTGTTTGTCTGGTCGGTTTATTGGTTTTTTGCAGAAAGGCTCACACCTACACGGGTTTTATAGGATTTCGTCCAGGGTGAGAATGAGGCTCTTTACCAACTGCGCTATTTCACGTGATTTGAGAATCATATTTCACCTTCCCTGAGAATACCCTACGCTATTTCATACTAATTGAGATTGCCCTACTGGGGTTAAATCTCTCTAATTTTTAAGTTTGACAACCCGTCTCACACCTTCCATAATACCTTGACAGGAGACAACTACATAAACATGGAGCGATGCCGGGAAGGTGGTGACACACCCCCCGACATCTAACCCGAAACCTGCGTCAACAGGTTCCGAGGTATGCAAAGTGTATCAAAACCCGATAGCATCGGGTAGAAATACCAGGCATAACTACTGGCGCCGTTTCTCGTTTCGGGAAGCGGCGTTTTTTATTGTGGTTGTCTCCGTCCTTCAATTCTGGATCAAACGGAGATGCACCGTATGGAAGTTATCCAGCGCCTCATCAGACAATTCATTCCTCGCCCACCGACGGCCGAAGACCTGGCCGTCTTCACACTTTGTCTGGAATCCCTACCGCAGTTTAAACCTGGCCGCCTCCAATTGGTGAACAGCCCAGAGATACGCTCGTTTGTCTATCCTTCTGCGGAATTCAAATCACAACAATGGCTTTACACCCCAGCCACAGATCGCTGGCAGTCAGAGAGTGAGGCCATTCAATGGGCTTATGAAATCCTGGATGGTCAAACCGTTGCATCGCTATCGCTTTTCCAGATACCTGTGTTTGTGGATGGCTTACGGCACACTTCCCTCTGCTCCCGGATAAGCAAGCATGTGTATACCACTGTCGGCCAACAACAGCAGTTCATCATTTCTAGCAACCCCCTGGCGGTCGAAAGCAGGGCACAAGGGAAATCGTTGTCCATCCAGGAAGTAGAATTTATGCGGGATTCATTCGGCGAGCCATCAATGCCCACCTCATACCTTCATTTGTGGCTAAGCAGTTTTGTGGAAATGGCCGAATGGAAAGGGGTGACAGTTCTGCAAGAATGCGCCCTGGCTTTTGTGGGCAGCGCACCGTTGGTGGCTTTTAGCACCAGTCAGTCACAGGTCTTGCTGCGCCTGGCCGGCCAGATTTTGGGTCGTGAACCGATGGCAAACATCTCGGATGCGCAGGTGTTGAGTTCCCTACTCTCCTGGGGCGGCCGAACACTGCTGTTGCACCACGAGATTCATGCAGGTGGGCATGAACTATTGTTCAATGTTTGCTACCTAAAACCGCTGGCGACCTATGCCCCGATTCGTGTGGAGTTTTTGGCTTCCCATTTTCAGGAGGATGTTGTCTCAGACCTGCTTGACCGGATAGTAGCACACTCTATCTTGAACCCTAACCTCATCAGTTGAGGCAAGGGGTTCCTGGTTATTGAGTTGAAGCAATTCTTTAAGGGTGATGTGAAATGCATCGGAAAGTAATTCCAGGTCGGCGACTTTCAATTGGGCGCTGCCCTGTTCTACCCGATTTACGTGAGCGCGAGAATATCCCAGATGTTCCGCTACCTGTTCCTGTGTCCAGCCCGCCTTGATGCGGGCCGTCCGTACCCCAAGCGCAATTTCCTCTACGCGCTGTTCCCGGTAAACCACGACCCCAGGTTTCATAAGTTCTCAGTCAATCTCAACAGTCCCAACTCGTCCCAACACATGCAACCCATTATAGCACAGCCGTGCTACATACGGCCGACTTCACGTGTGAAAACGTTTATACTTGGCTGTAACAGTTTAGTTACTTGGCTACCCATCAGAACCATTATGTCTGTCAGAAAAGTATCGAACCGAGGCGGGAACATTATTGGCTACTTCCCATCCATAAAGATGGGAAACATGGTGGCGTATGAATCCACCCTGGAACGCGACCTGATTTACCTGCTCGACTTCGCCACCGAAGTCGCTTCTTTCACCGAACAACCTTACACCATCAGCTACCTGGACGGGGGATTAAAGCGCAGCTACACCCCGGACTTTCATGTGCAACTGACGGACGGCCGTCAGCTAACGGTGGAATGTAAACCGGAAGCCCTGATTGGCAAGGAAGAGAATCTGCGGAAGTTTGCGGCCGGAGCAGCGTGGGCCAGGGAGCGGGGCTGGCAGTACCAGGTTATTACCGAGAAAACGGTGCGGGATGGCTGCCTGCTGGCGAATGTGAAGTTTTTATCGCAGTATGCCCGACACGCCATTCCCGTTGCCATTAAACAACAGGTCTTTCATGTTCTTGACCCATCTGCAGGCACAGGAGTTATTGCGGATGTGGCACTTGCTGTGCCCTCGGTGGCCCCGGCAATGGTCGTGGCCGCCATTTTTCAGATGGCCTTTTACCACGAGCTGATGGTAGTGGGGCTGTGTGAAAGGCCCATAGACCTGGAGGCAGAAGTCAGGAATTGTGTCCAAGGAGTTGAACAGCATGAGTACCCAGCGCTTTTCGGTTGATCCCCGGTTCATCTGGAACGCTGTGCCTTACCGCGTCAAACGATTATTACCAGGCAGCTACATGGAACTGGAACGGCTGCCAGATGGGCAGATTGTGGTGGTAACGTTTGCTGACTTGTTTGCCGACCTGGTAAAAGGTCTGCTTGTGTTTACAACGGCCGGTTCCCCGGCATCGCTACCCATCCCCCCTTCCCTGGCCGACTATTCGCCCCGCGAGCAGGAGATAGCCCGGTATCGGCTGACCGCCATTGAGCCGTTGTGGAAAATTCCATCGGGTCTGCGGACGACGGAGGATGTGAAAAAACGCGAGGCTGAGGTGAAAGCGGCGCAGGCGCGTGGTGAGTTGTTGCCATATCACGTCAGCGTAGCCTCTCTCTATCGCTGGTTGAAGCAGTATAAGGATGGGGGCGGAGATATTCGTGCCCTGTTGCCAAAGAAAAGAACCGTTGCCCCCAAACAAGAGAAGTGTGTGGAAAAGATCATCCGCGAGGTCATTCAGGACAAGTATTTTGTGCGCGAGGGTGTAAAGGTGGATGATATTTTGCACGAAGTGGCGGTGCGCGTGGGCATAGAGAATCGGTCGCGGCCGGAGGG
>CAYXUZ010000060.1:0-2148 GCA_964467705.1 uncultured Ardenticatenaceae bacterium
CAAAGGAATTTCCGCAGTCGTATCAATCAACCCCTGAACCAGCCTACGCACCACTGGTGCCGCCAACGGCGCCAGCCAATAATAACCGACGCAACATCACCATTGTGGTTGTGTTGCTGTTGTTGTTATGCTGTTGTTGTACGTTTTTGGGGTTTATGTATCAATGGGGCGGGGATTGGCTGCTGCAATATCTGGGTTTCTAAAACGAAAAGACCGGGCTAACTGCCCGGTCTTTTTTATTTCTCGACGATTTCGCCTTCGATGATGTTGATGTTGTTGGTCACGGCCGTTTCCTGCTCTGCTTCCGGCTCTTCAATGGGGCTGTACCCATCGGCTGCCCGAATCTGGTTGAGATGTTTGATTACCACATGCTGCGGCGCTAATTCGATAAACACCTTGGCCCCTACGAGCAAGATCGTCACATCATCGAGCGGGACGGTTGGCAGAAAGTCTATCGGCCAGATCACGTAAAAAACAGCCAGAAAGGGCAAAAACTTCAAATAAAAGGGCACTTCCCGGTCAAATAGCAAACGTAAGACAAGCCGGGCTTGTTGCCAGGCTTCGCGCCAGAAGCCGGGATCGCGTCGGTCAGTAGATAAAGCTGATGTTGTGTTCATAGGTTCCATCTTGTTTTCAGGTTTACTCATTTTATTCAACGCTCCAACATACGTTTTTGGCTGCCATTAGTTGCAACATTAACGCTAACCCGACCGCCCTGGCAAAGATTCTCATCTACCGCCGAAAAACCCATCTCCTCATCACCTTATCACTCTATTACCATCACGGCCGTGCATAATTTGTCAGCCGGGGCAGCACATCTCTGATCTCGTAATTTTGCCAATGTCCAACAGAACCGGCCGTAAAGATGGTAAACCCCATGACATAGGCATCCTTACGCACTTCCGCGTCATACCACGCCATCTGGTTCACAAAAGCCTCAGCCCCATCCCGTCCCCATCCTTCTGCCACTGCATATGCCTGAAAATCAGCCCAACCATATCCGGGAGGGCCAGGCCGGTTGCCAATGATGCCATCAATTCCCGCTTCCGTAATCGCCAAAGGAATGACCAACCCGGCCGGCTCTAACAACTCCCGGTAATACCAGCGGTAGCGCAGGGTCAGTGTACCCCGGTCTGCATAACGTGGATAACCGGGCATTTCGCTGCCGTAGCCATAATTGATGACCGGCGCGCTATATTCATGCAATGTCAGGATAGCCCCATATTGCATGGCCGTTTCAATGGCCGGGATAAACAGAGCAAACTCGTTGATTTCCGGTACGCCGGTGGCAAAACCACCAATGGCCGTACCCAGCCCTTGCCGCGCCATTTCACGCACCCGCTCCTGCTCAAACCGGGCATACCAGCCCATGTGTTCCAGGCCAGGGTCCGGCTCATTCCACCCTTCCCAATAATCCACGGCCGGATTCAGCCGGTATTTTGCCAGATTTTCATGGACGTATTTGCGTGCTTCCTCCTCTGGAATGCCCCGATATTGCTGATTGGGCGTGTCCACCCGCCCAATGATAATCGTGCGCGGGGAGGATTCCTTGATGAAGGCCGCCAGGCCAAAATCATCCACCAGTTTAATGATATTCGGTTGTGTTTGCCGGATAAAATCCTCAATATGCGGGCTGTTGGGCTTGATAACGTGGATACTCAATTTGCTTTTGTGTGGGTCAATAAAAAACGGGTAATTATACCTGGCTATCTGGGCCGCAGGGGGGGGCGTGGAAGAGGGGGTGTAGGTGGGTGAAGGTGTGTAGGTGGCGGAGGGGGTCGGCGTATGGGATGGGATGGGGGGGGTGATGCTGGGTGTGCTGGAAGGCCCTGTTTTCCATAGCTGATTGTGATTGAGCCGGGGATCAACCGTTGCCCCAGGTGGTAAAGGGGTGAATGTTGCCGGTACTGTGGGATCGACTGTAGGTTGGGAAACGGCTAGCATCATAGCAGCGGCGCGGGTGGGCAGCATGGTAGCGGGGGGAGTGCAGGCGGAGATTACCCATATGATAGAAGTAAAGAGTATCAGGCGCAGTCTGATAACGGCTACATGGGTCAGACGCTGTTCAGTTTCCGGGTGTTTTGGCTGCATGGGCAGGATAATACCATTCTGTTTAGCCTTATGTCAATTTTACAATTAGTACCTGCT
>CAYXUZ010000060.1:2158-19143 GCA_964467705.1 uncultured Ardenticatenaceae bacterium
AGCCTTTGGATGTTTGATTGCTTCATTAGGGGGGGGTGTTACAATTTGCTCACTATGACTGCCTTGTTACTGCTTAAATTGTTTGTGGTGGTGTTGTTTTTGGTGATGTTTTTACGACGGCCGTCCCTGCCCTGGGGTATCGGTTTGTTAACGGTGACAACGGCCGTCCTTCTGGACACCATCTTAGGCACTTTTAACCGGGCGGCGCTGTTGGCTGAATTGGGCTTTTTCTTTTATTTCATCGCTGGGGCCATCATGGGCGGTGGGCTTTTCTGGTTGTTGGGCGTTTTATGGCCCCATTTGCCCAGAGCAGCGGCAGCAACCGCCCCGGCTGTGGCGGCGCAAACCGGCGCTGTGCCCGCAGGCGGTATCGTCGAATTCGTTTCCGTTACCCCTTCAGCTAACGGTCAACCAGAACCACTGCCTGTGGTAGAAGCAGCCACGAATCCTGATGAGGCCGCCTATGATGTGGCCGCGCTGCTGGATGATATTCAGAAACGGTTTGGTCGGGAAGATGTGCTGGATTTGATGTTTGATCTGGAAATCCCGGAGACGGCCGTGATGACCACCAACCAAAATTTACAGGCGTTAGCCCATGAGGTGGTCGTTTATGCCGCCCGCAACGGGCAAACGGCCCAGTTGGCATTGGCAATTGAGCGCATCCTGACGCCGCCGCCGCCAGAGATGTTACCCCGCCTGGAAAAGCTAACGCCTATTTCACCGCGCGCCAGTTTGCGTTATTACCTGCTGGTTCATTTTAATCTGGAGAAGCTGCAAAAAATGGCAGCACGGCTAGGCATTGATTGGGAACAGTTAGAAGGGGCGGAAAAGCGGGGCAAGGTGCGTGAACTGCTACAATACCTTTACCGGCGCAACCGCATTGATGAATTGTTGGATTTGATGCATGAACGGACTGTGGAAACGGCCGTAAGTCCGACAGAACACGAATGATGATCCGTAAAATAGCTATGCTGGTCTGGTTGGTGTTAGGGGTGATGGTCACGGCCGTAGCTGCCCAGGACGCTTTACGCCTTTCCCTCAGCCGCGACTTTGGCGCCGGTTTTGGCGCGGAAATTCAGGGCCGCTTTTCCATGCATGTGGAAGGGCCTGATGACCTGACCCGCGTGTTATTCTTTATTGACGACACGCAAGTGGCCGAGCAGACAGAGCCTCCCTTTCGCTACCAGTTCAGCACGGGTAATTTCCCCCCAGGTACCCATGTGTTACGGGCGGTGGGATATACGGCCGACGGCCGTGAACTCACCTCCAACACCATCACCCCAATCTTCATCTCCAGCAGCGATGCCAACCGGCGCGTAGCCTTGACCATTGTGCCCATCATCGCCCTGGTCATTGGTGTCGGCCTGTTCTCCTGGTGGTTAGCCAGTCGCGGGCAAAAAGGCTCCGGGCTGGCGGCCATTAACGGCCCATTTGGCGGCTCTATTTGCCCCAAATGCCACAAACCGTTTGCCCGCCATTGGTGGGGCTTGAATGTGGTCATTGGCAAGTTTGACCGCTGCCCCCACTGCCACAAATGGAGTGTGGTGCAGCGCACCCACCCCGACCTGCTGCAAGCCGCCTATGACGCCATGCTCCAGGCCGAAAAAGGGGCAACAGACGCCTCAACGTCGTCTCCCGCAGACCAGGAAAAAAGCTTCCGCAAACAATTGGACGACTCCCGTTTTGACAACTAAGTTGTCCCTCTGTCACCCCTCACCCTGCCACCTTGTCATCTGTAGTACCCCTGGTTTACCCCCACAGTACCAGAGTAGTTCTGGTGTCATGGTGACTTTCTCCCATTGTCCAGTACCCCCCATTTCCCCTATTCTATACACAACAAACTGACTTGCTTTTCAACTCGTTTTCCTCCTCCTTCCTGGCTCCGGGAACCCCCTCCCGGAGCCTCTTTTTTTCTCTTTCACCTATAAACGGTCTTCTAAAATTTAACCGCCAAGAGCGTGAAGGACACAAAGCGGGCAAGGGTTTGCGCCCTTTGCGGTTAAAAGTTACTCCTGCTCAAGCGTTACGGCCGTGCCCACCTCTCCTTTGTGCCGCTGAAAAATCGCCCCCAAAATAAATAACCCCATCCCTAAATGAATCATCATGTCCCCTACATTAAAAATGCCCACCCGCCAGGGCGTCTGAATAAAATCCAGCACTTCTCCCAACCAGATGCGGTCTACCAGATTGCCCAACGCACCACCCACCAGAATGGCTAAGCCCGCCCGTGCCAGCCATTGCTCGTGGGGCAGGCGATGAATGTAAATCACCATTCCCGCCAACACCCCCAATGTCAGCCAGCCCACCAGCGGGCCAATGCCCTGAAACAGGCCAAAAGCGATCCCCCGGTTATGTGTCTCGACCAGTGTAAACAGAGCATTGAACTGGGTAGGGCCATGTTCGGCCAGGTAGGCGGCCGCCCACCATTTACCCAGGCGGTCGGCCAGAAATGCCAGGGGGATGAGGAGGTATATCATTCCGTGGCCTCGGTATTCTCGGCTTCTGGGGTTTGGGATTTAGCAGCTAACTCGGCCTGTTCGGCCGCTTCATATTCCGCCTGTGTCAGGAACTTGCCGCCGGTTAGCTCATAACTGGTGATGTTGTAATTGCTGTCTAGGTACACGGCCGTTTCCATACGCCGGAAACATTTGCTGTCCACCACCGTCTTGTGCCAGACAAAACCACCCCCGTCATTCAGTAAATCATGCTGTTTATCGGCCCGCACCCGCACCCGTTTGCCACAGTTGTCACACTGGAAATAGAAGTAAATGCCGGTCTTATCCACATACTCTCCGGCCGTTTTCTTTTCACCACCACCCAACAACTTCTTAAAAAATCCCATCACATTCTCCTGCTTGAGCATTTACAGACTTTGAGCTAATCTTTTGTAGAATGTACCAAAAGTTGAGTGGGGATACCAAATGTCGTTGCGTGTTTTGACTTACAACATATTGGATGGGGGTCACGGCCGTGAGTCACTCATCCGCGAAGTGCTGCAAACACACCAACCGGATGTGGTCTTCCTGCAAGAGCTATTCAGCCCAACCTTTGCCCACGACCTGGCCCAAAGCCTGGATATGCAATACTTTTTTGCTGAGGGCAATTCGCGCCGCCATCTGGCATTGTTGAGTCGGTTGCCCATTCTGGAAAGTCGCAATTATCATCCATCACCAGCCATCCATCGCGCTATTTTGTACGCCAAACTGGCTGGCCCGTTTAATGAGCCTTTACACGTTTTTGGTGTTCATCTGGCGGCCTCACCATTTTTTGTTATGGAAGGTTGGCGGTTGTGGGAAGTCAAAACCTTATTACAGCTTATCAATCCGCTTCGGTCAGAACTCTGCCTTATTGCCGGTGACTTTAACGCTTTTGCCCCTCAAGATGAGATCAACACAGCCCGATGGCCAAGATGGTTGAGATGGCTGCTGGCGCTACAAGGCGGGTGGCTGCCCCGCCACGCCATACAGAGAATGCTCAATGCAGGATTGATTGACAGTTTCCGTTCATTGCATCCTGAGGAAAGCGGATGCACCTTACCCCCACCTGACCCAAGCGTTCGATTGGACTATATTTTTGTCAACGACAGCTTGCGCGCCCATTTGCAGAAGTGCGTGGTTGTCCATGACCCACCCGCTGTCCTGTCCGCCTCCGATCATTTCCCTGTGTTAGCTGAATTTCACGAAATTCCACCCTCTGGCGATCTCCAGGTTTTGCCGAACACATTCCAGACTTAATACAAAACGGCAAAGTCTTTGAATGCCCGCTCTGCCAGGTTTTTGTCTCCTGAGAACCGGACACGAGAAAGAGCTTCTTCCTGGCTAAAGCGCCCCGATGCGTAGATGTTAAAATCCAGCGCGTCCATTTCAATCGTGGCTTTGGGGTTGCCGGACCCAATTTGCCATGTGCCCCCGGCCATGCCTGTCAGCGCCAGCGTGAAGGCACGCCCGTCTAACTTCTTTTGCAGAACGTGAGCCAGATCACGGACGACTAATTCGTTGATACGGCCGTCATGCTCCCTTGTTTGCTCAAAATGACGACCTGTCGCCCGGCAAATGTCCAGGCGATGCATCCAGGTGTCGCGGCTGTGAATCACCCACATCAGGTGACGCAGGCCGAGTCTGCCGGGAATGGGGTGGGGAATGGCTGCCCACTTAACCAGACGAAAACCATAGGCCCAATTGTGGCTGGCTTTTGGGCCGGTTTGTTTTACCTCCGCTATTAACGCTGTGGGGGTCATGTCTGCCCGTTCGGCCAGTTGTAGCGCGTTGATACTGTCTTCAATCAGTTGCCCCGGTCTGGTTTTGGGTCTGGCCGTTAACTGGCGGATCATTTCCTGGTAACTTGTGCCACTGGCAAAACCGCCAGCCTGATGCGCTACCATATCACGCACATTCCACTCCGTGCAGGCGGTGGGTTTGTGCCAATCTTCTGGATCCAGAGATTCGACGAGATGGATAAAGCGATGAAGTGCGGTTTGCATCAGCTGGTAAGCTTCATCGGCCGTGACATACGGAATACGTTCGGCAGAAACTGTGGTTGAAGGGAAAATGGCGAGATTCATGGTTATTCACTCTCCTGTACGGGTATGACTTTTTCCAGAATGGATAAAACAATGGGCAGCAATGAACCAAATCGCCCTTGCCCAATGGGAAGATGTGGTTCGTTAGCCAGGTGCATGGCGGTGATCCCATGGGCGATGGCGATCACGAGGTTAACGATTTGCTCGCTGGACAGATCGGTTTCGACTTCATTTTTTAATTGTTCGACACGGCCGTAAGACCGGTTGAGCAATCCAAAACTCAATTCCAGGCTTTCCGGCGAGGGGACAAAACCAGGCACCGGCCGTTCAAAACAAAGCTGGTAAAGCTCAGGATTCTCCATGGCGAAAGACATGTAACCTTCAATCACCAGGCGGAGTTCATCCGGCCAGCCTGTTGACACTTCCATTAACCGGCGGTTGTGTTCATCAAAAAGCGTGAATCCCAGGCGAAAGAGCGCGTCATAAATTTCCATTTTCCCCGAGAAATAATTGTATAAGGACGGCGCGCGCATACCCATGCGCCGGGCCAGTTCCTGCATGGATAGGGCGGCGACACCTTCCTCTCGCATAATGGCTCGTGCAGCATCCAGAATCGCCTGAACGGTAGCATCATGATTCTGTTGTCGGCGGGCGGAGGTAAACGATTTTTTCATAGAATTTCTAATAGTATTAGTTTTTTATAATACTATTGGTTTTTCTGGCATTTGTCAACGCCAGAAATGGACAAAAACCGTTATTCACCCGTTTACCCGCTCAGCTTACACTCACCTCGTTCGCCCAATTTGACTGCTTGTGATACACTGTCGCCATCTTATGCAAACTAAAACTGGCTGAGAGTGCGACTTGGCTGTGTTTATTCAAGGAGACTCTCAGTGAGTGATTTTGACACTTTCAACCTTCATCCGCGCATTGCGGCTGGCATCCAATCAGCGGGATACACCACCCCAACCCCCATTCAAATTCAGGCCATTCCCCCGATTTTGCAGGGCAAAGACATTCTGGGCCTGGCGCAAACGGGCACCGGCAAAACGGCCGCTTTCGTGCTGCCCATCTTACAACGCCTCATGCAAGGGCCACGGGGCCACGTGCGCGCCCTGGTGGTGGCCCCCACCCGTGAACTGGCCGAACAGATCAACGACTCGTTTGGGCAATTAGGGCAGCAGACCAAGACGCGCAGCACGGCCGTGTACGGCGGCGTCGGCGTCAATCCCCAAATTCAACGGCTTAAACAAGGTGTAGAGGTAGTGGTGGCCTGCCCCGGCCGGCTGCTTGACCACATCAACCAGAAAACGATTGACCTTTCCCGGCTGGAAGTGCTGGTGCTAGACGAGGGGACCGCATGTGTGACATGGGCTTCTTGCCGGACATTCGCAAACTGCTCAAGCACCTGCCCACGCAGCGGCAAACCCTCTTCTTTTCCGCCACCATGCCGGATGACATTCGCCGCCTCAGTCACGACATCCTCAAAAATCCGGTAACGGTGCAAATTGGCCTGACTAAACCGGCCGTCACCGTTTCTCATGCCCTCTATCCGGTGCCACAGCATCTCAAGACGGGGCTGCTGCTGGCCCTGCTGCGCCACATGGACACCGAGTCGGTGCTGATTTTTACGCGCACCAAACACCGCGCCCGGCGTGTGGCCGAGCAGATCAACCGCGCCGGGTACCAGGCGGCGGCGCTGCAAGGCAATATGTCCCAAAATCGGCGGCAGGAAGCGATGGATGGTTTCCGTTCCGGCCAGTACAAAATCATGGTGGCGACGGATATTGCGGCGCGGGGGATTGATGTGACCCAGATTTCGCATGTGATCAACTATGACATGCCAGACACGGCCGACGCCTACACCCACCGCATTGGCCGTACCGGGCGTGCTGCCAAAACAGGTGACGCTTTTACTTTTGTCACCTCCGAAGATACAGACATGATTCGAGCCATTGAGCGGGTGTTGGGGGAAAAACTGGAACGGCGGACGCTGCCCGAATTTGACTATTCAACACCCGCGCCTACCAAAGACACCGAGTTTGCCCGCCCACCACGCCAGCCCCGTTCGCCGCGCCCGGCACAACCGACCAGCAACCGCCCGCCGAAGAACAGCCCTCCAAGGAACAGGCAGAAAACCAGAGTGGGGAGTGGGGTACGGCCGTAATCTTTCCGCGTTTAGGTGAGGATGACTAAAAAGAAGACCGTTTACATTTTTCTCGCTTTGGGAGGTGTCGTGCTGGTGATAATGCTCACTTTGCAGTTACTTCCTCGCTCCATCCTTTGGCAGCTTGGCAATGGCCGACTGGAAGCGGCCGATTATTGGCGGGATGAACCTGTTATCCTCTCCGCGGGCATGGGTTTTGATAACATTATTGGCCTGCCCGAATTGACGGAAGAAAGTGTACGTCAGGTTGGTGGTTCGTGGTACGGCAGCCTGCAATGCGCCAACGGCCAGCCGCCCTCAACAAATGTTCTCACCAGCGCTGCTTCGGCCGATACCATCACGCAGAGCTACAAGGGCTATGCCGAATACGATGATGGACTGCCAGTGGTGTTCAGTTGGCCGGTAGCCTCTGAGACAGTTGATTCCACCGATTTTCAATTTACGCTCAATACGGGCGAAGTCGTATTCGGCCATGCGGCAGGAATGTATCCCAATTGGGAAAACAACGAACGTAACACAGTCGTCTTGTTTGGGGATTTTGGCAACCGGATGAAGGGTAACGAACGCGATGCCAGCTTTCCGGTGAGGCTGGAAATTGTGGCCGATAATACGCCGCTCACGCTAATTGGCCCTGGTGGGCAGGAAGTTAGTGCGGTGGGTCTGACCTGGATAACAGACCAATCGCCCTATGACAGCGGACCAGTGCTGGTGGGGGCAAAGCTGAATCATGTGGGCG
This sequence comes from uncultured Ardenticatenaceae bacterium, assembly GCA_964467705.1. Taxonomy (GTDB): domain Bacteria; phylum Chloroflexota; class Anaerolineae; order Promineifilales; family Promineifilaceae; genus CAADGU01. The sequence continues at coordinate 9,581 of CAYXUZ010000060.1, forward strand.
AGACGGCCGTTGGCGAGGGTGGCGTTTTTTTGCTGGATCAGTCAGGGTTTATGCCCAATGACGAATTTGCCCTGTATGGCGGCGGGGATTTTCGGTTGCGGGTGTTGACAACGGGCGGCTTTTCTCCAAATGGAGTCAGCGGCTTACGGCCAGACATGTTTGAAGATTTCTTTCGCCTACAAGCTGAAGGCCCAGATCGTACGACGGTGATCCTGGATAAAGTGGGGGTTGAGTACCAGGTGGCCGGCGGCGTACTGCAAATTGTGGGCTTATCTGATTTAGGCCAGACTGAAAATCCCGATGTGGGCATTTACTACGATGACTGCTACCAGGAAGACCGTGACAATTACATTGATATTATTCTGGTCGGAGATGAAGCGGCCGCACGCAGCATTACCTTTGTGGAAATTCCGGCATTGGCGGGAGGCTACCGGCCGTTTTACAATCCTGGCGGCCCTGGCCCAGAACCGTTTGCAGAGGTTCGCTATACGGCCCCTGGCCCACCCGATCTTGAACCTGTCATGATAGCGTTGGATGATCCCATGCGCATCACCCGCGAAAAGTAACGGCCGTTACTGGCGGCTACTTCTCGCCACCCCTTCACCTGCTCAATAGATTATGTTAAACTCCCCGCATGGCGGCGGATATTGAAGCATTCTGGAAAGCAGTCGAAACAGCCACCGACCCCACGGCGTATCAACCGGCACGCCACACGGCCGTCACTGCCACCCGCCTCTCCAACCGCGACGAAACCTACTACGTCCTCAAACAACCGGAGCGCAAAACGTATGTCCGTTTGTCCGAAGAAGATTATGCGCTATGGTGGCAGATGGACGGCCGTCGCCGCATCAAAGACCTCCTCTTCTACAGTCTCAAACGATACAAAAACCTGCCCGTCGGCCATTTCACCACTGTCATCAACGAATTACGGCAGGGTGGTTTCCTGCAAGACAAACCCGTCAACCTGTATAACCAGATTGAAAAGCAGTTACAGGCCCGTGCCCCGGAAAGCCGGGGGCGGCGGCTGCTCAACGGTTTTTTGCATACGGAGATTGCCCGCAGTGGACTAGACCCCACCTTTAGCCAGTTGTACCGATGGACACGGCCGTTGTTCCACCCCATCACCCAACTATTCATCCTGCTGCTGGTGTTGTCTGGTGGAGCGCTGTTTGCGCTGTTGTATAGCGATCACGTTTACACCCTCACCAGCAGCGGCTATGTGGCCGCATTGTCCCTCATCCTGGCTAACCTGATCGTCATCGGCCTGCACGAACTGGCGCACGCCCTGACCACCAAACACATTGGCCGCGAACTGGATCGCGGCGGTTTTTTGCTCTATTGGGGGCTGCCCGCCTTTTTTGTGGACACCCGCGATACCTGGCTGGCAAGCAGTCGTCAGCGTATTCTGGTTTCTTGGGCCGGGCCATATTCCGGGCTGATATTGGGTGGTTTGTTAGGGTGGGTATTAACGGCCGTAACTCTCCTGGCTTCAAATGCAGCCACCACCATCTGGGCAACTTTCCTTTACCAAATTGCCTTCCTGGCTTACTTCAGCGTCCTCATCAACCTCAACCCGCTGTTAGAACTAGATGGTTATTTCATCCTCATGGATTGGTTAGAGATGCCGGGCTTGCGGAGCCGCGCTTTCCGTTTCTGGCGCGAAGAGTTATGGGGCAAGGTCAAAGCATCCACCAGCCCGCGCCATTTATGGCAAGAAATGAAAACGCACGAACGCCTTTTCCTCTTGTTTGGGGCATTAGCTTTTCTCTATTCAGTATTTGCGTTGTGGTTGGCAGTCAATTTCTGGCGACAGCGGCTGGTTCCTTTTGCAGAGACGTTATGGGCAAATGGCTTTTGGGGGCGGATAACATTGGTGCTGCTCACGGCCGTTGTCCTCGTTCCCACTGCCTACTTCCTGGGACTGCTGCTGTACGGCCGTGTTCGTACCGCCTTGCGCTGGCTGGCAAATCGTGACCTGCTGGCTCGCCCCGACGTGCTGGCTCTGCTCACCGGTTTCCCCATTTTGGTGGGGCTGCCGCTGCTCTGGCTGCTGGTAGGGCGGCTGCCTGCCGGAAACATCTGGCAGCCCATTTTTATCTGGCTGCTCTATCTGGCGACGGCCGCCGAACTGGCCTTTGTCGCCCGACAACTGGCCGGTTCGCGTTTTCAATGGGCATTGTGGGCACTGGCGACCGTGCCCCTGGCATTATCGCTGGCTTACCTGGCGGGTGGCCCCGTCGCCACTATCTGGCATGATCTGGCCCTGATGACGGCGGCGGCGGCGATATTAGCCAGCGGCATTGTGGCCTGGTTTACCATGAACCCCACCCACCTGCCGCGTACGGATCGGCTGCTGATGAGTGTGATCCTGTTGGGCGGGCTACTGACGTTTGGGGCGCTCTGGTCGGTAAGCCTGGATGCGGTGGGAAACGGCCGTGTCCTGGCGGGCGCTTTCATTATCTCCTGCATCACCTTTGGCCTCCTGTTTATGGCCCCCAGCTTGCTCAACTTCTGGCGCTCTCGATTTGCCCTGCCCTGGGTGTTGCTGGCCATAGCCATCGTCCTTATTCCCTGGCTGCTGCCTTTCCCGCCTTTGGCCGGGCCGTTGCTGCTGTTATGGTTATTCGCCGCTACGCTTTACCTGCTGCTTGGCCTGCTGGCACAATTTACCCGTTATGAATCCATCACCGGGACGGCTGAAACAGCAACATTTGGTGAACGAGATCGGCTGGTAGCCGGGTTTAACCACTTCATGGCGGCGCTTTTTGTCAGTTATGAGGCTGTGTTTGGCGGGCGGCGTCTGGTGGCTATTCAAGCGGAAATCGTGAGCGCCGGACCGCTGGATCGTGACCTGAGTATTTTGCAAATTGCTGAGCGCGCCCGCCATGCGTTGCTGTTGGCCGTAGACCGGTTGGATGATGTAGCGGGCACGCCTTTCACGCGCAAAGCGGGGCAGGCGGCGTATGACAGTTTACCCTGGCTGGAAGCGGAGACGGTAGCGCGGCATGTACTGTCACGCACACAATGGGGGGCCGGGCTGGCGCAAGGTTTCATCCGCGCCCGCGACCACCGGGTAGAGTTGATCCGGCAGGCGGATATTTTTGCGGGATTGGATCAGGAAGGGGTGCAGGCGGTCACGGCCGTGATGCAACCCCGCACCGCACGCAAAAACAGTACCCTGGCCCTGGCCGGCCAGGAAGCAGAAACCTTTTTCCTGGTGGGCAGTGGTGAAGTGGGCGTATTCCACGAAGGGCAGCAGGTGGCTACCTTGCACGGTGGCGGCTACTTTGGCACAGAGGCGCTGGCGGGCAAAGGTCGGCATAATTTTACGTATCGGACGCTGACGACGGCCGTGCTGCTCACCATTCACCGCGACCACTTTGACCCGCTGCTCCGCGCCGACACCACCCTGGCACAGCAGGTGAGTTCTGGGGCACAAGAGCGCAATCTGTTACAGCGTATGACCTTGTTTAGCAGCCTCAGCCCGCAAGAGTTGGCCGCGCTGGATGCCCGTTTGCAAAAACGGCGTGTGCCTGCTGGTGAAATCTTTGTGCGCCAGGGCGAACCGCCCTCCTCCCTGTTTATTGTGGCTGAGGGTTCAGTAGAATTGTTTGTGATGGAAGGCGGGCAGGAGAAGGTAGCAGGTGTTTTGGGGCCGGGGGAGCATTTTGGTGAGTATGCGCTGTTTGCCAACACGTCATACCATGCCAACGGCCGTGCCCGCCTGGACACGGAACTCCTGCTGCTGGACGAAGCCAAATTTGACGACCTGGTGGCCCGTTGTGAACAGATGACGCAGTATGTGGAACAGTTGGGTAGCGGCCGTCTGCTGGCCGCCCAACGCCATACGGCTTTGCCATCGTAATACCTGAGCCATCGCTTGCCACGATGGATAAATGAAAACCCACAGATTCGACGTATCACTTATTGTCAGCCATATCATCTGGCAGGTTCAGGACTGGTTCACTGCAATCGGCACTTTATTCTTGTTGGAGGGACATAGCTAATGTCGTGGAAATCTGTTGTTCTCAATACGCTGTTTATGGTTATTCTCTGGTTTACGATTTTGTTAACCAGTATGGTGGTGCATGAGGTGGGGCATGGGGTGGCAACGGCCGTGAGCGGCTGGAAAAACAGTACACCAGGTTTTGGCTCTACCGGGTACTATGAGCGCCAATTGCTGCTGGACGCGCTGGACTATTCGGCAAACAGCGGCGTGGCTCCGGCCGATTGGAACCGCGAACACGCCCTGGCGATGATTGCCGAACTGGCCCGGCACAATGGACCTTTGCAGGCTGGGGTTTACGGTGGTTGGTTGGCACAGTTGCTGGTGGCTCTGTTTGTCTTTTTTGGGGTGCAATGGCGCGTGTTTCAGCAAGAAGCGTCGGCGCAGGCTCGATTGTTTTGGGGTAGTTTTTCCCTGTTTAACTTTGCCTGGGTGGGCGGGCTGTTGTTTCTGGTCGGGTTTTTGCCCTATGAAGGCTCTGATGGGGTAGTGCTGAAGCAAGTGATTTTGCAGGATAATGTGCTGGCGCAGGTGGTGATAGTGGCAGTTTCGCTGAGTCTGATGCTGTTTGCTTATTATGTGGCGGGCAAAATTGGCCCGCTCACTTTTGCCGGTTTTGGGCTAGACGAGGTGCAAAGCCGCACGCTGGCGCTTGGCTGGTTTGGGCTGACGGTGTTGGCTGGTTTTGTTGCCAAGATACCGGTGCTGGCGCCTATTGTGCTGATCGCGGTTGTGGTAATTCCCGGTTTCATCTTTCGACGATTGGCAAAGAGACAGGTGGTAGGGCGGGTACGGCCGTACATGTGGTTTAGTACGCTCCTATGGCTGGTGGTCATGATTACATTAGCTATCACCAATTCCGGTTTGATCATCAGCCGGGATGACGGCATACTGACACAGACGATCATCAAAGCCCATTACTGCGACCAGGCAAATTGTTTGCCAGCCGCATTACGGGATTGGGTGGGGGATTGAGTATGTGAGGCGTGATATGTGAAGGGGTACGGGGCACGCCCCACGCCTCACGCTGTACCTTGCCGCGAACGGCCGTAGCCCGTAAAATCCCCACCCATATCGTCACACCCTTGAAGGAGAATCCTGTGGAAGATTACGAAACCAAACGGCGCGCCGAAAGCAAAGCCGCTCTGGAAAAAATTAAAAACGGCCTGGCTACCAAAGTCCGCATTTTGGTGCCGCCCGACGCCTGCCCTGCCTGCCGCGCCATCGAAGGCGCCTATGAATTTGACGCTGTGCCGGAAATCCCTCCCGAAGGCTGCTCTTGCCTGGATGGGAGCAAGGCTTTTTATGCCCCCGTTCTGGATAGATACGGCCCATAGTTGCCGGTAATCGGTGATCCGTAAACCGATTACCGTTTAGAGATCACCGCTACAAAGGAGCCTCTCTCAGAATGCGTTATTGGATTCCCGTATTGCTATTTTGTGTCCTGTTCATAACCGCTTGTGGCGGGAATGCCGATGCTGCCCCGGCCCCGCCGCCCACAGCCACCCTCAGCCCGGAAGCGGCGCGGGGGAAAACGGTTTTTAGCCAGAATTGTGGCTCATGCCACAGCACCATTCCTGATACGGTGATTGTTGGCCCGTCTCTGGCCGGCATTGCTACCCGCGCCGAAACACGCAAACCGGGGCTCTACACCGCCATCCTGCAACCCGGCGATTTCCTGGTGGATGACTATGATAACCTCATGCCCGCCACCTTTGGCAAGCAGCTCACCGGCGAAGACCTGGATGCGGTAGTGGCGTATTTGCTGACGTTAGAATAGAGATTGGGAGACCAGGAGATTAGGAGATTCAGTCTCTCAATCTCCTGGTCTCCTAATCTTCAATCCCAAGAAGAGGAGACCCCATCATGTCCAAAATACTTAAGTGGCTGGCTATCATCCTCGGCGTGTTGCTGGTGGTGATCGTGGTCGTGCTGGTGGCCTCGTCGGCCAAAGCGATTGATCAAGATGAAGATGTGCGCGCCAATCATGGGGCAGGGGCCAGCAGTGTGGTGCCCTCCTTCACCGGTTTGCAGCGCGAATTCCCGGCGTCCAGCGAACCGGCCGATAATCCTTCGACGGCCGAAAAGGTCGCCCTGGGACATCTGCTCTTTTTTGATCCCGTCCTGTCGGAAAACAACGATTTTGCCTGCGCCAGTTGCCATCACCCCGACCTGGGTTTTAGCGACGGCCGTGCCACCGCCATGGGCGCACACGAAACGGAACTGGCCCGCAACGCCCCCACGTTGTGGAATGTGGCCTTTGCCAAGAATTTGTTTTGGGACGGCCGTCTCCAATCTCTGGAAGCGCAGGCTGAAATGCCCCTCACCCATCCCGACGAAATGGGTGTAACAGACACGGCCGCGCTGGTTGCCGAATTACAGACCATTCCCGAATACCAGGAACTGTTCGCCGCTGCTTTTGACGACGGCATCACCTTTGACAATGTGGAACGCGCTCTGGCCGCTTTCCAACGCAGCCTCATCACGGACAACAGCCCCTTTGACCAATATGCGGCCGGTGACTTCAACGCCCTGACTCCCGCACAGCGGCGCGGGTTGGCGCTCTTCCGTTCCGGGGCCACCCGCTGCTTTGAATGTCACAGCGCGCCCACCTTTGCCACCGACACGTTCCGGGTGATCGGCGTGGAAAGTGACGATCCTGGCCGCGCCGCCATTGCCGATGATGGCGATGAGGGGGCGTTCAAGGTGCCCACGCTGCGCAATATCGCCCTCACCGCGCCCTACATGCATAACGGCTCCATGGCCACCCTGGAGGAGGTACTGGACTTTTATGCCGAGGGTGGCGGTCGGGCACATGGGCAGGAAAACATGGATGTCTTTGTGCAAGGGTTTGAGATGAGCGACCAGGAGAAGGCGGATTTGCTGGCCTTCCTGATGGCGTTGACGGATGAGAGCCAACTGCCAGAGATACCAACGGCCGTGCCCTCTGGCCTGCCCGTGGTGGAACGGATGGACAACCCGGCCCGCGCCATTGTCGCGGCCGCCAACACCGGGCATGACGCTGAATCAACAACTGCCCGCGACCCACAAACCATCACCGTGCAACCGGGGGAGAGTATTCAGACGGCCGTAGATCGCGCCCAACCCGGCGACACCGTGGAAATCTCCTACGGTGTGTACAAAGAGCGCGTGGTCATTGACATCAGCGACTTCACCCTGCGTGGCATCCCCAACGAAAACGGCGAATTCCCCATCCTGGACGGCGAAGGTGAACTTTCCGAGGGCGTCATTGCCTCCAGCAACAACTTCACCATTGGCAACCTGCATGTGCGCAACTACACCGATAACGGCGTCATCGTCGAAGGTTCCACCAACATCCACTTCCATGACATCTTCGCCGAAGACACCGGTACCTACGGCGTCTACCCCGTGCAAAGCACCGATGTTTTAATCGAGCGCGTAGAAGTAACTGGCACAGACGACGCCGGCATTTATGCCGGGCAATGTGAAAACGTCATTGTCCGCGACAGCATCGCCTATGGCAACGTCCTCGGCATTGAACTGGAAAATACGCTCAACGGCGAGGTATATAACAACCACGTCTACGACAACACGCTGGGCATCCTCATCGTGCTGCTGCCACAACTCACCTCTAAAATCTCGGCCGACACCCTCATCCATGACAATCTGATAGAAGCCAACAACCATGAAAACTTCGCCCCCGAAGGGTTCGCCCGCATCGCCCCCTCCGGTACCGGCATTCTGCTGTTGGCTACAGACAATGCCGAAGTTACTAACAACACCATCACCGGCAACAAAACGGTGGGCATTGCCGTTTTTAGCTCCACCCGCTCTGGCGCATTTGAGACGAGTGAATTAGACATTGGCCCCACGCCAGAAAATAACTGGATTCACGACAATACCTACGAAAACAACGGCTACGATCCCGACCCTTCCACGAAAGATTTAGGCATTCCTGGCGCAGACATCATTTGGGATGGTACCGGCATTGGCAACCACTTTGACGAAGCCGATACCGTCACCACTTTCCCCCCCATTCTGCCTCGAAGCACATGGCCGGACTGGCTGTACCGCGCCTATTTCAACATTCTCAACTTTGCCATCGAGCAGATGGGCTAAATTTAAGTTAGCCGCAACTGGCATATAGGGCTTGCGTACAGGGTGGTGTAAAATTAAGAAAGTGGAGATGAGAGATGCCCAATCTCCAACCTCCCGATCTCTAATCTCCCAACGAAAGTCTCATTTACATTTACATAAGGAGTATGATCATGAGCGATGAAACGTCCAATGTGGATCAGTTGAAAGCAAGCGAACGATTGAAGATTGAAGTGCCGGTGGAGGAAGAAGTGACGAAGGCAGATACCTCTGGCGCGCCGGTAGATGTCACAGCCGAGCTGCGCGGTTTAGGACGGCAGTTTGCAGAAACATTGCAAACGGCCTGGAACAGTGAAGAACGGCAGCGCTTTGAGAAGGAAGTGCGTGAAGGGATGCGCTCCTTTGCCGATGAGATTGACAAGGCGATTCAAGAGGTGCGTACCAGTGAGGCAACTGCCAAAATCCGTACTGAAGCCTCGCAAGCAGCGGAAAAGGTGCAAACCAGTGAAGCCGGTCAGAAAGCCCGCGCTGGTTTTGCCAAGAGCCTGCAATGGTTGAGCGAGGAACTGGGGAATCTGGCGACGAAGTTTACGCCACCTGAAAAAGAAAGTGAACAGTGAGCGGTAAGCGGTAAGCAGTCAGCGGCAGGTTGTCAGGTTGTCTCCGCTTACTGCTTACTGCTGACTACAACTGCGGCAACACGGCCGTAGCCAGCCCCTCCAGCCCATCGAGATCATCCAGATCAAGCCATTGCAACATCACGCGCTGCACGCCAGCGGCGGCGAAATCCCCCAATTGATTGACTATCTGAGAGCCAGTACCGGCGACGATGCCTCGTTGGTGTGCGCCTTCCAGGGTGAGGTTGCGGGCGGTGAGTTTGGCTTGCACGGCCGTGTCATCCTTGCCAAACCAACAACCGGTCATCAGCGAACGGCGCATGGATTGGGGAGTACGGCCGTGTGCGACCAGTAGTTCATCTAGCATCCGGCTGCGGTCAGCAAAGGTAGTCGGGGGGATGTAGACGGCGTTCCATTCGCTGGCATAACGCGCCGCCATCGGCAGCGTGCGTTGCGGGCCGTTGCCACCGATGAGAATAGGCGGGCCACCCGGACGCTGCGGGCGGGGCAGCAAAACCGCCTCGTGGAGTTGGTAATAGTCACCGGCATAATCCAACGGTTCATCTTTTTGCAGCAAGTGGCTGATGATTTGCACCCCTTCTTCAAAACGGCGAAAACGTTCAGCCACATTCAGTAGTTGCCAGCCGTAGTTGTGGTGTTCCCGTTCTTGCCAGCCCGCGCCCACACCCAGGGTGAGACGGCCGTGGCTCAAATCATCCACCGCTACCGCCACCCGCGCCGTCATGGTGGGTTGGCGGAAAGAGACGGGTGTGACTAGCGGCCCAAATTCGATGCGCTGGGTGTGGCTGGCCAACCAGGTGAGCGAAACCCATAGTTCCAATGAATCCAGGTCAGGCGGGTTG
>CAYXUZ010000060.1:19153-31215 GCA_964467705.1 uncultured Ardenticatenaceae bacterium
TTCAACGGCCGTTGCCAGCCGCTGCCACCGCGCCCAATTCAACCCATTTTGCCCTTCAACCATGATTGCTACTTCCATAATCCATCACCTTCCAGATGTAGCGCGATTTTCAAAATGGCGCTACGGTAGAAAATAAAAACGCTCACCTTTGAAGAAAGGCGAGCGTTTTCAACTCAAATAACGGCCCACAATTACGCCGGTTGTTTATCAAGATGGGGCAGAATTTGGGCCACAATGCGGTCTTTAGGTTGCGCGCCGGTGATGCGAGCCACAACCGCGCCACCTTTGAACAGCATGAGGGTGGGAATCCCCACAATCCCATAACGGCCGGGCACGGCCGGATTATCGTCCACATCCATTTTGCCCACTCTGAGAACGCCATTGTACTCTTGAGCGATAGCGTCTACATGGGGGGCTACCATACGGCACGGGCCACACCAGTCAGCCCAGAAATCAATCAGCACCGGCTGCTTGGATTTCAAAACTTCGTTCTCGAAGTTCCCGTCCGTAATTTCAATCGTAAATTGATTTGCCATTTTTATGCTCCTTCAACATCATATCCCATCAGGGTTTGTTCTTAAAAGTTCAGGGTAGTAGATGCCATCAATCCAAACATTCTTACCTGGGAGTTTAACCAAAGGGTTTTGCCTGTCAAGGAAATGGGTACAATAGGTTTGTGAAGATTGCGAGATTGGAAATTGAATTTTCACTATCATAATCAGGATGTGGGTCATGGATGAACGATTGATTGTAAACGGCCGTCTGGTGACATGGCTGCCAGAGGCAGAGATTGTGGAAAACGGGGGGGTGTTGGTGCGTGACGGCCGTATTGCGGCCATTGGCCCCGCCTTTGAACTCGCCGAATCGTACCCTGATGCCGAACACCTAGACGCCCGCGGGCAGTTGGTGATGCCCGGTAACATTTGCGCCCACACCCATTTCTACGGCGCATTTGCGCGGGGCATGGGCATCCCCGGCCCACCCATGCAAGATTTCCCCGATATTCTGGCGCGGTTGTGGTGGCGGCTGGATCGTGCCCTGCTCGATCTGGACGTACAGTACAGTGCCCTGGTCTGCCTGGTGGACGCCATCAAACACGGCACCACCACCCTGATTGACCACCACGCCAGCCCCAACGCCATCAACAATTCGCTGGATCAAATTGCCGAAGCGGTGGAGCTGGCCGGGGTGCGGGCGGCGTTGTGTTATGAGGTGACGGACCGGAACGGCCGAGAGGGGGCACTGGCTGGTATTGATGAAAATGTACGTTTTTGGCACTCTCTCAAAGAGCGGGACAACCCGCTTCTGGCCGGGACGTTTGGCCTTCATGCCTCACTTTCGCTGAGTGATGAGACATTGGCGGATTGTGTGACGGCCGCTGAAAAACTGGGCTGTGGTTTTCACATCCACGTCGCCGAACATGAAGCGGATGAATATGACGCGCTGACCAAATATGGCAAGCGTGTGGTTCACCGCCTGGCTGAGGCAGGCATTTTGGGGCCAAAGAGCCTGGTTACGCACTGTGTCCATATTGATGTGGCTGAAATGAACCTGTTGCGGGAAACGGGCACGTGGGTGACGCACCAGCCGCGCAGCAACATGAATAATGCCGTCGGCGCGGCCGATGTGGAAGGCATGTTGCGGTTGGGCATCCCGGTTTGCCTGGGCAATGACGGCTTTAGCAACAACATGTGGGCGGAGTGGAAAACGGCGTACCTGCTGCATAAAGCCGCCCACCGCGACCCACGTCGGATGAATGGGCTGGATGTGGTGCAAACGGCCGTACACAACAATGCCGCTCTGGCTCACGTTTTCTGGCCCGATATGCCCGTCGGCAAATTGGAGGTGGGCGCAGCCGCGGACATCATTTTTGTGGATTACCACGCCCCCACCCCGCTGAACGCGGGCAACCTGCCCTGGCACATCCTTTTTGGCTTTGAGAGCAGCCTGGTGACGATGACGATGGTTGGCGGCAAATTATTGATGCAGGATCGCAAGTTGTTGACGTTGGATGAGGCGGAAATTACGGAGAGAGGTAGAGAATTGGCAACGGCCGTGTGGCAGCGTTTTGAAAAATTGAGTGTCTAAAGGAGCAGAACTTGAAGATTGCAATTTTAGGTGGAACTGGGGATGAGGGATTTGGTCTGGGGTATCGTTGGGCGGCCGCCAGACATGAGGTGATTATTGGTTCGCGGCTGGCCGAGAAGGGGAGCAAAGCAGCAGCGGATTTGCAGGTGCGGCTGCCTGAAGCAAAAGTGTTGGGCACAGATAATTTGAGCGCGGCGCAGCAGGCGGAGGTGGTTGTCTTGTCTGTGCCTTATGCGGCGCAACAGGCGACTCTAGAAACGGTTAAAGAGGCATTGATTGACAAACTGCTAGTCACGGTGGTTGCGCCGACGGGCGAGAAAGCGGCGCGAGTTTATCGGCTGCCTAGTGGTTTGTCGGCAGCGGAAGAAGCGCAGCAACAGCTACCAGAGGCGCGGGTGGTGGCCGCGTTTCAGAATATCGGCGCACACCATTTGCTAGACTTGAGCCACGAGCTAGATTGTGACGTGTTGATTTGTGGTGAAAAGAAGGCGGATAAGGATGTGGTGATGGCTTTGTGCCAGGATGCCGGATTGCGTGGCGTCAATGCCGGGGCGCTGCAAAATGCACGGGTGGTGGAGGAACTGACGGCCGTGCTCATCGCCATCAACATCCTCTACAAAGTGCCGGGGGCCGGTATTCGCATCACCGGAATTTGACCCTATGCCAGAACTCCGATTTATGTCAATCCCCCACATTCCCCATATTCAGCCAGGTGACAATCTGGCTGAATTGTTGTTAACTGCTTTGCAGCAGGCAAACATCCAATTACAGGATGGGGATGTGCTGGCCATTGCCCAAAAAATTGTCTCCAAAGCGGAAGGGCGGCTGGTGAATCTGGCAACGGTGACGCCGGGCGCACAGGCGCAGGCGGTAGCCTCGCAAACAGCCAAAGACCCGCGAGTGGTCGAGTTGATTTTGCAGGAAAGTGAAGAGATTTCACGGCTACGTTTGGGGGTATTAATTGTGCGGCACCGATTGGGTTTTACCAGCGCCAACGCCGGTATTGACCGCTCGAATGTGGCCCAAAGCGGCGCAGATGAAACGGTATTGTTACTCCCTCAAGACCCGGACGGTTCGGCGGCGCGTATTTGTCAACATTTGCAAGAGCATTTTGGGGTGCAGATTGGGGTGGTGATTACGGATTCACACGGACGGCCGTTTCGCCTGGGCACAGTCGGGGTAGCCATTGGTGTAGCCGGGTTACCCGCCCTGTGGAACAGGCGGGGCGAACTAGATTTGTACGGCTATGCCTTGCAGCATACCGATGTGGCGGTAGCCGATGAAATAGCAGCGGCGGCGGGGCTGCTCATGGGGCAAGCCGCCGAAGGGACGCCGGTTGTTTTGATACGTGGTTTACAATTACCAGCGGGGCAAGGTGCGGCTTCAGATCTCATACGACCTAAAGAGATGGATTTGTACCGCTAAAGGAGTGTTTGTGAGAAAAGGCGTGGTATATATCTGGTTCACGGTTGTATTCTTTGTCGGTTGCCAGAGTGAAATAATGCCAACGCGGGCCAGTCTGGCAATGGTTCCGGGCGGACTGCCACCCACGTTTACCGCAGCGCCAGGCACGGCCGTAGCTACTCTCACTCCCGTTGGTACCATCCGCGCCCTGCCACCAACCAATACACCAGAATTCATCCCCAGCCACACGCCCGTGCCACCTACCCCCACCCCTACGGAAACACCAACGCCCACCGTTGACGCTACAGCCAGCCCGATCATTAAACCCATTCATGCCTACAGCATTCAAGAAGCCATTCCATACCAGGCTTTTCCCAAACCACCCGGTGACAATGGCTGGGGGATGCACTGGATGCCCACCGTCAGTCAGGAGCAAGGCGTGGTTGATCAATTTGTGGCCGAAATGGTACGTATGCACATCAAGTGGGTTGTTTTTCTGAATGATGGCACCAACATCGGTAGTAATGATTATCTGGTGGAGCGGTTGGTAGCCAATGGCATTATGCCGGTGATGCGCCTTTACCGTGATGGCATTTTGCCTTATGACGGCAACCTGGGAGAGATGGTGCGTCATTATCGTGCCAGAGGGGTGTATTACTTCCAACTTTATAATGAACCGAATGTAGATATTGAAAACCAGCAAAGTTTTGCCAATCCCGACCAATACGCCCGTGCCTGGGCTAATGCAGCACGGGTGGTGGTAGAAAATGGTGGCTTACCTGGGATCGGTGCGCTCAGCCCAGGCGGGTCATACAACCACTTGGAGTTTTTAGACCGCACTTTTTATGCACTGGAGTATAACGGGGACGCCTATCTGTTGAATCATGCCTGGTTGTCGGCGCACAACTATCATGGGACACGGCCGTATAACGACCCTGGCGGTTTCCTCCTCTTCCGTGAATACGACAAAATTGTGCAGGCCCATTTAGGGCGTTCCCTACCCATCATCGGCACCGAAGGTGGCTCCTATCACCCCGACCCCAACGTAGATGGGCAGTTCATTGAATACCAATACACTTATATGCGCAATCGAGAACCCTACTTTTTTGCGTTTAGCTACTGGTTGATTGCCAACCGTGCGGGTGGCGGCCACGATGGGCAGTGGGAGTGGCAAACCCTGATCCGTCCTGGCTATGTCCACCCCGTCGTCACCGAGTTCTTCTACAAAAATACCCGATAAAAATAGTGCAGAGATTGGGGGGGAGATTGGACAAGCTCAAATCACCGTACCATCAGGAATACTTGCACCTTTAGGCACAATCACAATGCCATCCCGTGCCACCCAATTTTCATGCTCTTCATCCGCCCGGTTAGGTAGGGCGCGAATGGTCACATGCGCCCCAATACGGGCGTTTTTGTCCACAATCGCCTGCTCAATATAAGAACCAGCGCCAATGCCCACATCCGGCCGTCCCAACCGCCGATTTTCTTCTTTTGCTTCATTCGACTCGTAAAAATCGGACCCCATCAGCACTGTAGATTTGATGGTGGTGTGTGGCCCAATGATGCTGCGAATGCCCAATACAGAATTCGTGATTGTGGCATCAGTAACCCGGCATCCATCGGTTAATAACACATTTTTCAGCCGGGCATCATGGATTTCTGAGGGGGGCATAAAGCGGGCGCGGGTATAAATGGGGGTGCGCGGCGAGTAAAAATCAAAGGGAGCGTCAGGTGAGGCCATAGCTAGATTAACTTCATAGAAGCGGCGAATTGTGCCAATATCTTCCCAATAACCTTCAAACACATAGCCCATGAGCTTCTTTTCGTGCATGGCGCGGGGAATAATATCCTTCCCAAAATCGTCACCGTCCCCCTCTAACATTTCCATCAATGTGTGCGTGTTGAACACATAAATACCCATAGAGGCCATAAACGGCCGTTCCGCCCCTTCCCAACTTTCCAAACCAACCAATCTATCGCGGGATGGCTTTTCGGTAAAGTTCACAATCCGGTTTTCTTTGTTCAACTTCAAAATACCCAACCCCGGCGCTGCATCCCAATCCACCGGCTGCACGGCCATGGTGACATCCGCGCCACTATCCACATGGAACTGCACAAACTTGCGATAGTCCATACGATAGAGATGGTCACCGGCCAGAATGAGAGTGTATTGTGTATGGGCTTCCCGAATTTCAATCAGTTGCTTGCGCACAGCGTCGGCCGTGCCCTGATACCAGTCGGCGCTGAGGGGGGTTTGTTCGGCGGCTAAAATTTGCACCCAACCCGATGTAAACACGTCTCGATTATAGGTTCTGAAAACATGCCGGTGTAAGGAAACGGAATTGTACTGGGTAAGTATGGCGATTTTGTCAATACCGGCGTGTAGGCAATTGCTCATGGGAATATCTATAAGGCGGTATTTGCCTGCCAGAGGAACAGCCGGCTTTGCCCGCTCCTTTGTAAGAGGATAAAGCCGCGTACCGACGCCACCACCCAAAATTAAACCCAACACGTCTTGCATCTGCATAGTCGTTTTCCTTATTCCTTGCCATGCCCTGTAACCAACAAGTGGAGAGTTGAAACTGGTAACTATTAAAACAAATATCCCCACTTTTTACCAGTGCTTTGCTTCACGGAACATGCGTGCTATGATCGGGGCTAGTTGAGGAAATAATGAGCCGATTGATTCAAATTGAAAACCAGACAACCATTAGAAATCGTAACCGCCGGAGTATTGCCGAAATGTTGCGTTTGCTCATGCAAAAACAGAGCTTTGATGAAGAAGCCAGAGATATGGCAGCCGCTATTGTGTTTTTGTTGCGCGAAATTTATGAAGGGGTTGAGCAGTCGGCGGTGGCCTGGGAAAAGAAAGATTATTGGTTGAAAGCGGAACGTTTTATGCGGGAGTGGCGCTGGACACTGGAGGTGGCGGCAGATATGGACGATGTGGTCCGGCACGAAGCCTGGGATTTGCTACCGGAATTGTTAGCTGATTTGTATCCTAAATTTGATGATATAAAAATAAAAACCTTGACGCGCGATGCGAATTTGTGGCGGGGGGCATACAAAAAGCTATTAGCTGAATCGCCGCTACAATATCCCTGGTAACCAAAAAGACCAGCTTTTGAGGCTGGTCTTTTTGGTATTTTACAGAGTTTAGTGTTCGGCAATGCTTTGTAATTTTTGCCGGATAATGGTGTCAACGGTGTTGTTTTGGGTGGTGCGCATACGAAGGACGACTTCTCGTATGCCGTCAATCTGGCGGGCCAGCATCACGGGATTTGGCAAGTTGTTGTTTGTATTGGGTTGAGTAGACATTGTTAGTTGTCCCTGGTTCATCACATTATTCTCCATTCCCATCAGGTTTGTTCTTTGATGTAGAGTGGGGTGCGTTGTTAATGCCCTTATTTTACGGCTAAGTGGGTGTAGTGATTGTAGTAGCTCATGCGATGCCCATGTTAAATATCTTACAAACGACGTTGCTATTCTTTTGAGACAGGGGGTGGCTGTTTGGGATGGGGGTTTAGCCAGATAAGCAAAATAATCACGGCCGTGACCAGCACCAACCACACCCCAATTTTCACCAACCGGTCAGGGACTAATACTGCCACCAAACCAAAGAGCAGCGCCATCACATAATACCCAAGCACAATCCACCGGGTTGGTACGCCCTGGTCGGCCAGCCGAAAATGGAGATGCCGCCGGTCGCCCTGAAAAGGATTCTGCCCGCGTCGCATCCGGTCAAAAACCAGCCAGATGATGTCCAGAATAGGAATTGCCAGCACCAGCAGCGCAGTAGACAATTTAGCCGGAGAGAGAATGGACAGAGTTGCCAGGTTGTAGCCTAAGACCCAAACACCGGCTGTGCCTAAAAAGATGGAAGCGGGTGAAAAATTAAACAGGAGAAAGCCGATTAACGCCCCCGCCAGCGCCAGAGGGAAAAGTGGTACGGTTGTTTGATCTAACCGCAGGCCGTGCCAGGCAAAAAGCAGGGCAGCAATAGCACCGACGCCAGAAGCCAACCCATCCAGCCCATCCAGAAAATTGACGGCATTGATCATACCCACAACCCAAAATACAGTGATGACAAATACGAGGGGACGCCAGATAATGACAAGGTTGGTGGGGGCGTCATAATGAAAGAACCAATTGAAGGGTGGGCTTAACCAGATGTGTGGCGTGGTAAAAGGGTTGGTAAAACGTTCAATGAAGATGATGTGACCAATGGCAATGGCGGCGCCGATAAATTGAAAAAGAAACTGCCAACGAGGTGACAAATCGTAGCGGTCATCGAGCAGGCCAGCCAGAAACATCACGGCCGTGCCCAACACCACCCCTCGCAACCGTAATGCATCCTGGGAATCTGCCGGTGGCAATAGCCAGTAAACAAGCAAAATGCCGGCCATATAACCGGCAAAAATAGGGATGCCACCTAATTTGGGAATACGGCCGTGATGCTGCCGCCGCCCTCCCGGTTCAGCGATGATGCCCAGACGAAAGGAAAGTTGTTTGGCGAATGGGGTAATGAGTACGGCCGTACCCAATGCTGCCGCAAATATAATGAGGTAGGTCATTGATATGACAAGGTGACGGGGAGACGGGGTGATGGGCGCTTCACCCAGTCACCTTGTCACCCGGTCATCTTCTCAGCCTGTGCCAAACTGCCGGTCGCCGGCATCACCCAGGCCAGGCACAATGAAGCCGATCTCGTTCAGGTGCGAATCAATTTGAGCAATGTGAATGGGCACATCGGGGTGGGCGGTGTGTAGCGCCCGAATCCCCTCCGGGGCAGCTAACAAGCCCACAAATTTAATCCGCTGCGCGCCCCACTCTTTCAAAATGTCAACGGTAGCAATGGCTGAACCACCGGTCGCCAGCATGGGATCCAAAACCAGACATACCTGCACCGTCGGACTGGTGGGCAGTTTGTTGTAATAAGAAACAGGCTTCAATGTCTTTTCGTCCCGGTACAGACCAATATGCCACACTTCCGCGCCCGGCATCATCTCCCAAATGCCGTCTACCATGCCCAACCCGGCGCGCAAAATAGGAACCAGGCCAATTTTATCGCTCAGTTCCCGGCCAACGGCCGTGCCCATGGGCGTCTGAACCGTCAATTCCTGCGTCTTCAAATCAGCGGTCGCTTCATAACACAGCAACATCGCTACTTCACGGATCAATGCGCGGAACTTTTTTGGTTCCGTATTCACATCGCGCATCAGTGTGAGCTTATGTTTTACCAGGGGATGTTGTGATTCAAAAACCATCTTGAGCCTCCTCTTTGCCTTTTCCTGATCCTTTTCCCGAATTGTACCTGACGCCTGGCGTAATGCGTACGGTCACGAACTACGCAATACGCCATCCGTCACGTATAATCCCCTGAAACGAGTACACAGGCAACAGACCACTTATGAGCGATAAGACAACACCAGAGCGGCACATTTCCGCCCAGAAAAAGTCCGAAGATCAGGGACTAGATGGCCTGTTACGGCCGCAGCGACTAGATGATTTTACCGGACAGGAAAAGCTAAAAACCAACCTTTCCATCCTCATTGAAGCGGCCAAAGGGCGGCAAGAACCACTCGATCATATCCTGTTTCATGGCCCGCCCGGTCTGGGCAAAACCACCCTGGCCCATGTAGTTGCGAACGAGATGAATGTGAATATCCGCATCACGGCCGGGCCGGCCATTGAACGGGCGGGTGATCTGGCAGCCATTCTGACCAACCTGCGCGCGGGTGACATCTTGTTTATTGATGAAGTGCATCGCCTGGGGCGGGCGGTGGAGGAGATTCTCTACCCGGCCATGGAGGATTTTGTGCTGGACATTGTGGTGGGCAAGGGGCCAGGGGCAAAGAATGTGCGCTTGAAGTTGCCTCGTTTTACGGTGATTGGGGCTACCACCCGGTTGGCGCTGCTGACCGCGCCACTGCGTGCCCGGTTTGGGGCGCAGTATCGTATGGATTTTTATGAGATAGCGGCCATTGAAAGTATCGTCACCCGTGGCGCTCGCATCTTAGGCGTCGTTGTAGACTCTGTTGGTTCAGCCGAGATTGCCCGACGGTCGCGGGGCACCCCGCGTGTGGCGTTACGTTTGTTGCGGCGGGTGCGCGATTATGTGCAGGTGCGGGCAGAAGGGGAGATTACGGGAGACACGGCCGTTGCCGCCCTCAACCTGCTCGAAATTGATGAACTCGGCCTGGATGACCTGGATCGCCGCGTTTTACGCGCCATTATCGAGAAGTTTGGCGGTGGCCCCGTGGGGCTGGAAACCATCGCCGCTTCCATCAGCGAAGAAGCGGACACTATTATGGATGTGGTAGAGCCATACCTGCTGCAATTAGGCTTTCTGGAGCGTACCGCACGCGGCCGTGTCGCCACTCCGCACGCCTATCGTCATCTGGGCATTTCGATGCGGGCGGAAGTGGCGGAGAAGCCGGTACAACCGGGATTGTTTGGAGAGGAGACCGGGAGACTGAGAGATTGACAATCTCCTGGTCACTCACTCTCCGAATCTCATTCTGAGGCTGCTATGGTCGAATTTGGGCGCATTCTTGTCATCATTGGTCTGGCAATTACCTTTAGCGGCATTGTTATTCTGGTGGCGGCCCGGCTGTTTCCAGGGCTAAACCAGATGCCGGGCACATTTACCTATGAGGGCCAAAATTTCAAAGTTTTTGTTCCGTTGGGAGCGATGATTCTAATTAGTGTGTTGGGCACTATCTTGCTCAACGTTCTCATCCGCCTGTTTCGCTAAAGACAGCCAATCGTTGACCGATCTATACCCCTCCTCTATAATTTGGGTGGCTGGCGGAGGCTGGCTCATCAAATTTGTTATGATTGCTAGTTACCACAAGATCAAGAAAATGAACAATCATTTCGGGTTGGGGGCAAAAAAGTGTTGATGGAATCAACCGCCGACCCTTCGGATTCTGATAAACCTCCCCATTATCTGTCATACTTATATAGCGTCACTGGGGTAAACGGCCGTCCACTATGGATGGGCGTTATTGTTGGTGTACATGGGCCGGATACGGCCGTGTAACCCTTTTACCCTACGTTTCATGTATGTTTCTTAATACACTGACCATCCTCGCCGTTGTTTTTATTTGCATCTTTCTGAATGCCCTCTACGTGGCTGCGGAATTTGCCACTGTCTCCTCACGCCGCACCCGCATCAGTCAGATGGCCGGGCAGGGCAACCGCATGGCCCAACGGCTGCACCCCATCGTGGAAAACCGCCGCGAATTGGACAATTACGTGGCTACCTGTCAGATTGGCATCACCATCTCTTCGCTGGTAGTGGGAGCATACGGTCAAAATGTCATTGCTACCGCCCTGGTAGCTCCCCTGACACAACTTTTTGCCTGGTTAGGCCCATTATTTGGTCGCATAGGATTGATGTCGGCCATTTCATTGGCCGAAGCAGCCGCAGCCACCATTGCCGTCCTTCTGGTGTTGGCTTTCATTACAGCCCTGCAAGTGATATTAGGCGAACTGTTCCCAAAATCTGTTGCCATTCAGTATCCAGAGAAGCTGGCAACGGCCTGGTTCATTGTGCTGCCCATGCTGGCGTCGCGGTTGTTATTTGCCCCACTCATTTGGTTGTTTAATGGCAGCGGCAACCTCATCCTGCGTAGCTTTGGCCGCGATGTCAGAGAAAAAGGGATTCACGCTCATTCGCCAGAAGAAATTGAACTATTGGTAACTGAAAGTCATGAAAGCGGCCTGTTGGATGACGAAGAACGGCGGATGCTGCGCAATGCCTTCCGCCTGCGTGACCTGACAGCCCGGCAAGTGATGGTACACCGGACGAGGCTGGTAGCTGCGCCGGCCAATACCCCGATAGTAGATTTGATGCGTCTGGCAATTGAGGCCGGTAATTCGCGTATTCCCATTTACCAGGAGACGATTGATGATGTCATTGGCTTTGTTCACGTGAAAGACCTGTTCCGGTTGCATGTTACCGAATCTTCTGACACGTCCCTTAAATCCATTTTGCGTGATATCGTCTATGTGCCAGAGACTTTGCCGGTTGTGGAGGTCTGGCAGCGCCTGAATTCCCGTGGTAACTATATGGCCATTGTCTTTGACGAATATGGCGGTACGGCCGGTCTGATCACTTTTGAAGACTTGATCGAAGAGGTGTTTGGCGAGCTACAAGACGAATTTGACGATGAAATGGCCCCTTACGCCCGTGATAAAGAAGGGCGCATTTATTTGCGTGGTGATTTGTTGGTTGCCGATGTGAACGAGTATTGGGAGCTTAACTTGCCTGAAGAGGCTGCTGATACCCTGAGTGGCCTCATCTTTAGCGAGCTACGACGTAAGCCTATTGTGGGGGATGAGGTTCACTTTGATGATGTGACAATACGTGTGGAAGCGATTGCCGACCAGGCGGTGTCTGAACTTTCGCTGTGTCTGCCCCAAACGACCGAGGAGACATCAACTTTTGTGGAATGGGAAGCGGCAGATCATGAGTAAACTCTTTGTTCTTCTGCTTACTTTTCCGGCCGTTAGCGTGATGACCACGGTAGCACGTACCCAGGCTGCCGAAAACGAGAGCG
>CAYXUZ010000061.1:0-17557 GCA_964467705.1 uncultured Ardenticatenaceae bacterium
GGCGTGCGCTGTCTAAAGTCAGTTATATGGTGGAAGCCGGGCAGGGGGCTTCCGTCGTTGTGGGTGAAATTGGCACGGGCAAGACGACGCTGGCTTCCTGGTTCCACAGCCGCTATGACCGACGCCCAGATTTTGCGGCCGCCAAAATTGACGAATCACCCAAGAAAAGTGGTCTGCTGCTTTTGCGCCGTATTGCCGCCGAATTTGGCCTGCGCACCCGCCGCGCCACAGAAGACCAACTCAACGAGTTTCGCGCTTTTCTGGTGGAACAGAGCGAAAAGGGCATTTTGCCGCTCATTATTATTGACGAAGCGCATGAGTTGAGCGTGGAGCAATTTGTGGAACTGCGGCGTCTGCTCAATTTCCGCGACCCACGCGGTGGCAAGGCGTTTCAACTGATTTTGCTCGGCCGGCCGGAACTGGACATCAATTTGCGTGAAGCCCCCGATTTTAATGACCGTGTAGCTACCCGTTCCTCACTGGACCCGTTGACGCCTGATGATACCCGGTCGTTGATCGAGTATCGGCTGCTGGCGGCGGGGCGAGATTCCAAGCAACGGCCGTTATTCACTGACGACGCGATCTTGCCCATCTGGCGAGAGACGCGGGGCTATCCACGTAGCATCTGCCTGCTCTGTTTGCATCTGTGCCTGGAGTTGTTGGCACAGGGTGGCACACAAATTGATGTCCCCTTTGTCGAATCGTTTCTAGAACATCACCAGCAATACCGCCGGGCAGCAGGGTAGTAAACTAGAGCGGCACGGTTTCAACCATGCCATAACAACTAACCATGAGCCGGGATCAAGAGAAGGACAATTTGCAGGCCAGCACCCTGGCGGCGTTGTTAAAAGACAAACAGCCCAAACGGGGACGGCCGTCACACGCCGTCAGTCGCCAAAATGTGTACATCGCCCTCACCCCCGCCCAAAAACAGACGCTCAATCAGATAGCTGCCAACTTGCCTCAAACAATCAGCCGTGCTGATGTACCCGATCTAGTCATTACCGCCCTGACGTCGCGGTTGGAAGGGCTGCATCGTGCGGTAGCTGATCGCACCCGTACCATCCCCGAAGGCGTCACCGATTTAGTGTCGCTCTACTTGTTATGGGATTTGCCACTGCCAGGCAAAGATGACGATGCCACCTGGACATCTGTTCGTGTCTCGCCGCAGCAAGTCCTGGATTTGGGTCGAGCGCATGGCACGCTGAACGCAGCCTTTGGCGCGACGCGCAGCCAGACATTTGTATTGGGTATGGCCTTGTTAACGCAGTCATTGGAAGATCATCCCCCTGATCCAACGCTAATGACGCTAGAATCAATACGCCAACACATTATCCACACTTATTTGTGAGTAGCTCATAAAAAATTGCTTGGTCAAACGCGAATTTTCTGCGTATAGCCAAATTTCCTCACTGGAAAAGATGTCCGCCTCTTAAAAAACTAGATCAATTGTTCAGTTTCAATGTTCAATTTTCGAGATTGCTTCAACCCTTGAACCTTGAAGTAATCTATAACTATCCATGATTTATAATGCCAGATTCCGCTGCTTCCGGGGCTGCCCGGGTGAATACTCTGTCTTTGAGGTGATGTATACCTGTCCACAATGTGGCGGCTTGTTGGAAGTACACCATGATGTGGAAGCACTGAAACGGCGCAGCCCGGCGGCCTGGATGAAGATTTGGGATGAGCGGGCCGGTTCCACGCAGTGGCCGTATGGTTCCGGGGTTTGGGGCATGAAAGAGTGGGTGATGCCCAACCTGCGCGACGAAAATATCGTCAGCATGTTTGAGGGTAACTCCAATCTATTCTGGGCGGAGCGGCTGGGGCGGCAAATTGGCATACCCGATCTGTGGGTGAAGTTGTGTGGCAATAGCCATACCGGCAGCTTCAAAGATTTGGGCATGACGGTGTTGGTGAGTGTGGTCAAACAGATGATTGCCGATGGCAGCCCGGTGCGGGCAGTGGCCTGCGCCAGCACAGGGGACACCAGCGCGGCGCTGGCGGCTTATGCGGCCGCTGCCGGTATTCCGGCGGTCGTTTTCCTGCCCCAAAATAAGGTTAGCCGCGCTCAATTAATCCAACCCATTGCCAATGGGGCGCATGTGCTGGCGTTGGATACCGATTTTGATGGTTGTATGCGCATTGTGCGGGAGATGACGCAAGATAACTCCCTCTACTTAGCCAACTCGATGAACAGTTTGCGCATTGAGGGGCAAAAGACGGTGGGGATTGAGATTGTGCGCCAGTTTGATTGGGAAGCGCCAGATTGGATTGTGATCCCCGTAGGGAATTTGGGCAATATCAGTGCCCTGTACAAGGGGTTGAAGATGCTGATGGAGTTGGGCATCACGACCAAGATGCCCCGCCTGGCGGCAGCGCAGGCGGCGAAGGCCAACCCCTTTTACCAGAGTTACCTGAATGGTTTCAAAGAAAAGGTGAGCCTGCCGGCGCAAAACACACTGGCCTCGGCTATTCAAATTGGCGATCCGGTGAGTTATGAGAAGGCGGTGCAGGCGATTCAGATGACGGATGGGGTGGTGGAGCAGGCGACGGAGCATGAGTTGGCGAATGCGGCCGCTTTAGCTGACCGTACCGGGATGTATGCGTGTCCGCACACGGCCGTAGCCTTGGCCGTTCTCTTCAAACTGGTAAACCAGGGCATCATCAAGTCGCAGGAGCGTGTTATTGTCATCAGCACAGCGCATGGTCTCAAATTCACCAGCTTTAAGCTGCATTACCACGAAGATTCCCTGGACGAGGTAGAAGCCCAACACGCCAATCCACCCATCTTGCTGCCGCCGGATATTGACCTGGTTCGTCAGGCGCTGGCGCAGCGTTTACAGACGGTCAAAGGGTAACCGCTTTAAATTGACTCTTGCCAGGTAGTGGGGATTTTTATGTCTAGGTTACGTCAGCGTTCTTTTGTTGTCAGGTTGGGGCTGGGACTCTTGTTGTTGGCTTTTTGTTCCCTCAGCACTTACTGGGCTAATAAGTTGTACCGTCAGCCGCTCAATCCGGTGTCGGCGGTGGTGATTGTTGAAGAAGAACCGGAATTTGTACCGGCGCGTCCAGAGTATGAGGAGGTGGAGTTTGTTACAGCGCCGCCGCCTTCTGCGACTCCTGCCAGTTCTGTTACCAGTGACGGGCGGGTGGGCGAGCCAACGGATACAGCGCCAGAAATCACCCCCTCTGTTAAGAATGGTGGCACGGTGACGGACACGGCCGTTGTTCACCCCGAACGTATTACCATCTTAGTGATGGGCAGTGATAGCCGGGTGGGCGCGCTTATTTCCCGCACTGATACGATGATGTTGCTATCGGTGAATACCCGCCTTCGTACTGTTTCGATTTTGTCTATTCCCCGTGACCTCTATGTGGAAATACCGGGTTATGGCTGGGACAAACTGAACACGGCGCTTATCCACGCCACCAATGTCAATGATAATGACCCCGTCGTGGGCATGGCGGTGGCTATGCAAACCATTGAGCAGGCCATTGGTGTACCCATTGATCACTACATGCTGGTCAATTTGCGAGCAGTGGAAGAGACAATTGATTCTTTAGGCGGTGTTGATGTTTATGTGCCGTATACTATTAGTGATCCAAACTATATCAATCGAGAGACTGGTGAAGCTCTGTTCATTCCTGAAGGGCTGAACCATTTTGACGGGGATACGGCGCTTCGTTATGCACGTACGCGTTACCAGGATAGTGACTTTGCCAGAGCTAATCGGCAGCAACAATTGTTGCTGGCAATACGTTACAAGGTACTCAGTTTGGGTCTGGCAGAGATGATTGATCAGGCGCCATTGTTGTACCAGCATGTTAAAAGCGGGGTCTTTACGGATATGAGCCTGGAAGATATGGTAAGCTTGGCCCAAGTGGCGGATGAAATTCCAGAGGAGAATATATACACGGCCGTGCTCAACAAAGATTACGTCGTCAGCGGCCTTTCCCCGGAAGGCTCCTACATTCTGTACCTTATACCGGAAAAGGTCATCCCCCTTATTCAAGAAATGTTCTACGATCAGGACAGCCCTCAACCTACTCCTCGGGCCGATAGTCAAAGAATTAACCCCTAAGGCCAGAGAAACAAATGGCTGCGACCGTTTTGTCGGTCGCAGCCATCAAACAAGGGAGGAGAAAAGAAAATGAAGTTTACAGTCGCGCCAGCGGTTATTCGCCTGGGGGTAACAAAACGGCGTTAATCACATGGATGAGGCCATTGGAAGCGACGATGTCCGTAGTAATGACTTCCACGGTATCATTGAGCAGGACACGGCCGTCGCTCACCGTAACGGTCACATCTTCACCCAATAAAGTGGTAGCCGCGTCCAGCGTCACCACCGTTTCGGCCGGTACAGCCCCATCTACCACGTGATAGAGCAGAATGTCGGTTAAAGCGCCACTGGGGTCAGCCAGTAACGTTTCAATCGTGCCTTCGGGCAGGGCCGCAAAAGCGTCATCGGTGGGAGCGAAGACGGTAAATGCGCCTTCGCCAGCAAAAGTCTCGGCCAGACCGGCTGCTTCCAAAGCAGCCAACAAGGTATTGAACGTGCCCGCTTCGGCGGCGATTTCAGCAATGGTACCTGGCTCAGCCATCATGGCGGCCTCTTCCGCCATGGCTGCGGCAATGGTGGGCGGGATGAGAACCCCGTCAATAACGTGGATAACCCCATTCGACGCCTCAATATCGGTGGTAATGACGGCAACGGAGTCGTTCAGGTAGACCGTGCTGCCGTCTACGGAGATAGCGATTTCCTCGCCTTGCAGTGTGGGGGCAGCGGATAGATTCACGACATCAGCGGCATACACCGCGCCATCAACCACATGGTAGGTCAGAATTTGCATCAGCGCACCCTGGGGATCGGCTAACAAGGTTTCTACGGTGCCTTCCGGCAGGGCGGCAAATGCCTCATCGGTGGGGGCAAAGACAGTGAAGCTACCTTCCCCGGCCAACGTGTCCACCAGTCCGGCTGCTTCCAGAGCTGCTACCAGCGTGGTGAAGTTGCCATTTTCTACCGCAATTTCGGTGATGGATGGTTTTTCTTCGGCGGCCATGCTGGGGGGTAGCAGCACGGCATCAATGACGTGGATAATGCCATTGTCGGCCATAATGTCGGTGATGATGACAGTAGCGGATTCATTCAGACGCACATTGCCATCCTGGACAGCAATGGCTACGGCTTCACCATTTATCGTGGTGGCCGAGTCCAGACCAACGACTGCCTCAGCCGGTACGGCGCCGGAGACGACATGATAGAGCAGGACATCGGTTAAGGCACCTTGGGGGTCGGCCAGCAATGTCTCAACTGTGCCCTCGGGCAGGGCGGCAAAGGCGTCATCGGTGGGGGCAAAGACGGTGAAGGGACCATCACCGGCAAGCGTTTCGGCCAGGCCAGCGGCAGTCACGGCCGTAACCAGTGTCGTAAAACGGCCGTCGGCCACGGCAATATCCACGATGCTGTTCCCGGCCATTTCTTCTACTTCGGGTTCTTCGGTTTCTGGTTCTTCGGTTGGCATGACAACGGCCGTAGCCGTAGACTGCACGGGCGTGGTGGCTGTTGGTGCTTCGGTTTCGGTTGCGGTTGTGCTTCCGCAGGCCGCCAGGAATAGGGTAAATACGAGCAAAAGGGTAAAAAAGGTTATGCGTTTCATCTGTTTGTAACTCCTCATATAGTCAATTGTGTAAAAGTGAGAATCAAACATTCCCATGCATAACCTTACAACAAGCACAATCGCCGTCAATATATTGTATAAATTGGCTCATATATGTCTAATTTTTGTATACTTATTTGACCGATGCTTCTGTGTTTTTGCACATCAGTGTGACGTTTTTAACGGCTGGGGGGGCAGCCGTTGCCAGGCTGTCGCCAGGCGGCGAATCCCTTCATCTATCGCTTCTGGCGTTTGGGTGGCAAAGTTGAGGCGCAGGTAAGGTTGCCCTTCGGCGTAATCGGGGAAGAAGCGGGCGCCAGGCGCAAAATCCACTCCTTCGGCTCGTGCCAAAGGCAGTAATTGAAGCGATGACACAGTTTCCGGCAGACGTAGCCATATGAATAGACCACCCTGGGGCGGGTATACCTGGATGTCGGCGGGCAGATAGTGGGTAATGGCCCCCAGTATCGCCTCACGCCGCTGGCGGTACAGGCGGCAGGAGCGGCGCAAATGGGCTTGATAACGCCCCACCGTCACATAGCGGTCCAGCGCCCGCTGCAAGAGAGCAGAAGTAGCCAGGTCATGGACGCGCTTGCGCCTGACCAGTTGCGCGAATACCGGCCCCTCGGCCACCAGGAAACCGACGCGCAAACCGGGCATCAGCATTTTAGAAAAAGTGCCGGTGTAGATAACCTGTCCATTGTGGGCCAGAGCTTTGATGGCGGGTAGGCTACGGCCGTCGTACCGCAAATCCCCCGCAAAATCATCCTCCAACACCGGCACGTTGTACCGGTCGGCCAGCGCCACCAACTGGTGACGGCGCGCCCCACTCAAACACACCCCGGAGGGATTTTGAAAATTGGGAATGGTGTAAATTAGCCGGGGGTGGTACTTTTGCAGCAAAACCTCCGCCATTTCCACCTGCATCCCGTGTTCGTCAATGGGAATGCCCACAATTTTCAGGTTCAGCGAGCGGAACAGTTCCAGTGCAAAATTGTAAGTCGGTTTTTCCACCAGAATCACGTCACCCGGCTGCAAGAGCACCTGGCAGACCAGCGCCAACGCCTGCTGTGAGCCAGAGGTGATGAGCACATTGGCCGGGTTAGCCTGGATGCCCTGGCTGGCTAAGACGTGCGCCACCGTTTCCCGCAGCGGTGAATAACCGCCGCCCATGTCGCCGTAGGCCAGCGCCGCCACTCCCTCTTCCTGGATAACTTGCCGCACGGCTTTGAGAAAATCATCAAGGGGGAACTGACGTGGGTCGCCCACACCGGTGAAGCTAATGGGATTGGAGTGCAACGGCCGTGCCCCCATCCCCATCTCCGGATCATCATCATCGTCGGCCTGGAATTCTTGCTGCCACAGAGGCCAGGTCACGGCCGTGTCGTCTGGTTGTGTTTTAGGCCATGTCAATGGCGGGGCCACATACGTACCGCTGCCTTCCCGCGTGTAAATTAGTCCGTTGCTTTCCAGTTCGGCATACGCATTGTTAACGGTAATGCGACTGACTCCCAACTCCTGGGCCAGTTCGCGGCTGGCGGGCAGGCGCATCTCCGCCGCCAGACTGCCATTGAGAATGCTCTGGCGCAGATAATTTTCAATCTGCCGGTACAGCGGAACGTCGCTTGTGGTGTCTATCGGAATCCGCATCTTGCCTCCTGTAACACGATTTGTTAAATCGCACCCAAAATTGGACTTATAAAGATTGGCCTATACTGGCGCTATTTTATATATCCAATTCCCCGTAAAATGATACCAATTGCGCGGAAAGTCTACAAGAACAAAACAGACGGAGGTTATCATGTTTGAAAGCAATCCTTATGCAATAGTTGGCGTAGCGATGATCGGTGAACTGCATCGTCGGTTATTGGAAAAGGCGAAAATAGACGAACAGGTAGAATTGCAACCACGTCTGACGTGGCGTCACAAGCTCATTCGTCTGGTGGTAAACTTGCGGCCACAACCCGAACCATACCCCGATGACTGTGAGATAGGCTGTGTATAAAAAGAATCCACAGATTCCGCAGATTATCAAATCTGTGCCATCTGTGTAATCTGTGGATCGTCAAGGAGAATTTGCGATGAAATTAAGACCTTTGGGTGATACGGGCATGAATGTGAGTGAAATTGGCTTGGGGGCCTGGCAGTTGGCGAACCCGGATTAGGGGCTGCACGACACGGCCGTTGCCCACCAGATTATCCACGCTTCCCTCGACGCCGGCTGCAACTTTTTTGACACTGCGCCGGGATATGGCGACGGCCGTAGCGAAGAACTACTCGGTCAAGCGCTTAAGTCGGTGCGGTCGGACGTCATCATCTGCACCAAATTTAGCCATTACAGTGCCGACGGGGAGCGGGATTTCGACGTGGCCCACATGCGCCCCGTGCTGGAACGCAGCCTGCGCCGCTTGCAAACCGACTACGTGGACGTGCTGCTGCTGCACAACCCACCGCGTGACTTGATGGACGGCCGTACCGCTCCCCACTATGCCGAACTGGAAAAACTCAAAACCGAAGGCAAAATCCGCGCCTATGGCGTCTCCCTTGACTGGCGCGAAGAGGTGGAACTGGCCGTGCAGACCACCCAAAGCCGGGCGCTGGAAGTGATGTACAACGCCTTTTACCAGGAACCGGCGGCCGCCTTCCCGCTGGCCCAGGCCAACGGTGTGGGGCTGATCGTCAAAGTGCCGCTCGATTCCGGCTGGCTGTCCGGGCGGTACAATGCCCACAGCCGTTTTGACGATGTGCGCGACCGCTGGTCGCCGGAGGTGATTGCCCGGCGTGGCGCGTTGGTGGAAAAGTTCGCTGCCCTGCTGCCGCCCGGTCTCTCGATGGCCCACGCCGCCTTGCAATACACCCTGGCCCGCCCCGAAGTCTCCACCGTTATCCCCGGCCCCAAGTCGGTGGCGCAGGCGCTGGACAATTTCGCTGCCGCCGACAAACAACTGCCACCCGAAGTAGTCGCCGCTATTGATGTCTTGTGGGATGATGACTTGAAACAGAATCCGCTGCCCTGGTAACAGGCAATCAGCTAAATGCGTAGCGCGGCACGGCCACTTGCTCCAACCAGGTCAGGCTCTCCTGCCAAATGGCTCTGGCCGACGGCCGAAAGACGCCAAAGTGACCGATGCGCTTCAACCCCACGTCAGCCGGTAAAACGTGCCGCCGCGTCAGGTTCGGATATGCCTGCATCATGGCGTCTACGGAGCGGGCGGTGCCCCAATCGTCGTCGTCAAAGCTGTAGGCCAGCACCGGCGCCTGGAATTGCTGGAAGCGGGGCAGCGGCAGGCTGGAATCACCCAGCAGGTAATGGGGCTGGCGGCACCAACCGGCCCATTCTAAGGCTACTCCTTTGGGCAGGTCTTCGGCGGCGCTGATTTTGCTCCAGGGCATATAACCAAAGAGGTGTGCCAAAACCGGCAGCGACAGGTGGACGTGGAACATGACCGACCATTTCTGATTCCCTCCCTGCAAGCGCCAGTAGCCGCTCTGGGAGGAAAAGGTGATCATCGCGTCTATCTGGTCGCCGTTTGGCAACAAACCGGCCAGTTGACCGCCAAAGCTGTGGCCGATATGGAACAGGCGTTGCGGCTGGTAGGTTTCCTGTACCCAATCCAGCACCCCGGCCATATCCAGCAGTGCCCAATCCCGCGCCTGGGCCGGGAAGCCACGCAGGGAAGACGGCCGTGAACCACCAATACCACGATAGTCATAGGTGACGGCCGTGTACCCCCGTTCGGCCAGAAAAGTGGCAAAGGGCTTGTAATAGCGTTGGGGCACGGCCGTCGCTGAATTGATGGTCACAACCGTACCGGTCGGGTTGTCATCCGGTTGGTAGCTTGTTGCCGCCAGGGAATAACCATCGCGGGCGGGAATAGAAATGGTTTCAATCTGCATCGGTTACTTCTCCATTGACGTGATGCGTGTGATCGCCGGCACGCATCACGCATCATGATCTGCCAACGCCGCCGCCGCCTGCGCCATCAAGTAGTCACGCACAGCGATTAGCGGTTCGGTGCTGCGTTGGGCCTTGCACAGGATGAGGGCCCCTTCTAAAGCGGAGATGGTGACGAGGGCGAGTTGGTGGGCGGTCACGGCCGTGACGCCCCTGGCCTGCAATTCCCCGGCAAACAAATTCACCATGTCATCAAAGCCAGCCTGGCAGGCCGCCTGAATGGGGTCAACTGTAGCCGCCGCTTCCAGCGTCACGGTGGCGATGGGGCAGCCGCGCCGGTAATTGCCGGTTTCCATCTCCTGAATGTAATAATCACAGAACAACTGGATCGCTTCTACGGGGCCGGGCACGGCCGTAGCGAGGTTGTGCAGCGATTCTATGATGCGCTCATTGGCCTGCCACACGGCCGTTGCCGCCAGCTCCGTTTTGCCTTCGGGGAAGTGGTAATAGAGCGACCCCTTCGGTACGCCGCTTTCCTCAATAATCTGGCTGAGGCCGGTCGCGTGATAGCCCTGTGTACGCAGCAAGTGGGACGTTGTTCTCAGCAACCGATTTTTAGTCTCTTCTGATTTAGCGTAACTCATGTCTTTAGCTCTTTATTTTAGACCGATTGGTAAAATTATACCGAACGGTCTAAATTAGTCAACAGCAGAGTAAAAAAAAGCCTCTCGACTATTTCGAGAGGCTTTTTCCATCTATCACCGATTACCGATTACTAACTATTCCCCGCCCGGCGTTACTTCCACTTCTAATTTCTGGTAATTGGCCCCGGTGGTGTCACCTTCAATACCTTCGAGGGCTTGCTGCGCCAGGTCGGTGCGCACAGCCGTGTCATCTGGCGCTGCGGTGATCACCCCAAAGTCCACGGAAATGTCCACCGTTTGCTGGTACAACACATCGTCCATCACGCCAATGCCATTGGATGACGGCCAGATGAGGGCGTTGATCTCGTTCAACTGCCAGCGCATATGCCCTTCGCCCAGCGTGGGGCCATTATCCAGCACAATGTTCACACATTCGTCAAAATTATCCCGGCAGAACATCCAGCCCTGGAATGTACCGCGCAAGAAACGCACAGCAATGTCCTCATTGCCCTCTTCCGCCAGCCAGTCACCACGCACAAAGACATGATCTTGCAGCATCGCCGTGCCGACATCGTTGTAGTCAAACACCTTAAAATCTTCTGGCTGATACAGTTCGCCCGTTTCCGGGTTGGTCGCTTCCAGCAGTTGGGCGTACTCGTTGTAGATTTCGGCTTGAGCCACATCAATTTCACGGTTAAGCAGCAACGACATATCAAACGGCTGCTGCACAATCGTCACCTGGTCGGGGTCGTTGGGTTCAATCCCTGCCTGGCGCAGAGCAGCGAACACTTCCCACTCGTTGCCGAAGCCCCAGGTGCCTACACGCTGCCCGGCCCAATCTTCCACCGTCTCGTACCCGGCATCGGCCCAGGCCACTTGCAGCGTGCCGCTGCGCTGGAAAATCTGGGCGATGTTCACCAGATCAGCCCCTTGCTCGCGGGAGGCCAGCATCTTAGGCACCCAGGCCACGCCAAATTCGGCGTCGCCGGCCGCCACCACCTGTTGGGGCACAATTTCCACCGCGCCTTCTTTGATGGTCACGTCCAGGCATTGGGCTTCATAAAAGCCCTGTTCTTTGGCGGCATAGTAACCGGCAAACTGAGACTGTGTGACCCATTGCAATTGAATGGTGACGGGGGTGAGTTCGGCGCAACCTTCTTCAGCAGGCTCCTCGGCGACGGGTTCTTCGGCAGCAGGCTCTTCAGCCTGCCCTTCACTTTCAGCAGCCGGTTCGGCGGTGGGTTCGGCCGTTTCCTCACCACCACAGGCCGCCATAACCAATACCAAGATAATCAACAAAGTCACGGTTTTCCAATTCAGAAATTTCATATCTCTCCTCCAAATGTTTTAATAAGCTGGTCGGTGTAGCACAGTCTGATGAAGATTAACTTTTTGATTCGATAATCGTCCAACTGTCATTCCGAACGCAGTCTTCGAAGTGAGGAATCCCCTTAAACGAGCCAGGTGATAGGGATTTCTCGGAAGACCTCGAAATGACAATTGCCGAATTAATTCTTAAAGTTCATAAGACTGCCCACAGTTGTGAAGTAAGTCTGGTTAACTACGGCCGATAAACACCACCTCCTTTTCACTGCTCACTGATTCTCCCCGCGTACTGACGGATGCCAGGGAATGGCAAACCGCTCCACGGTGAGGACAATGAGATAGAGCGTAATGCCGACAATGCAGGCCAGAATGATGGCCGCCCAGGCATTGGCAAAACGGAATTGGGCCGCTTCCTGGGTGATATACACGCCTAACGCGGAACGGTTGCCGCCAAAGTATTCGCTGACAATGGCCCCAATCATACTGAGGGCGGCCGCCACCTTGAGCGCGTTAAAGATGTAGGGCAGGGCGTTGGGCACCCGCAGCCGGAACAGTACATCATATTGGCTGGCGGCGTAAGAGGCCATCAGTTCCAGGGCATTGGCGTCAACCAGCGTCAGGCCACGCACGGTGTTGATCATCACCGGGAAGAAAACGATGACGGCCACAATCGCCATCTTGGAGAGGGGATTGTCCACGCCGAACCAGTTATTGAGGATGGGAGCAAAGGCCAGAATGGGTACGGAGTTGGCAGCAATGGCAAAAGGCATGAGGGCTTCAGTAGCGATTGTCCAGCGAGCGGTGGCTAACGCCACCAGAATGCCCAGCGAACAGCCAATGGCAAAACCGCCGATGGCTTCTTTGGTGGTGAACCAGCCCAGCTTGAGCAACTGCTCCCAATTGCCGCTGAGAGAATTAAAAATAGAGGAAGGGGCAGGTAAGAGGAATTCTTGAATGCTGAAAATGCGCACGAAAAGTTCCCAGGTGACGATGGCAACGATGAAGATGATGATGGAGGGCAGGTAATAGCGCAGCCAGCTTTGTTTGGGTGCAGGAATGACGGCGTCTACGCCAACGGCCGTGTCGCTAAAACCGGTTGGGTCCCTCACCTGATCAGCCATTACAATCCTGCCTCGGCGCGGCGAAGCGATTCGCGCACCTGGTTGACCAGTTCAAAGTAGCGGGTCATTTCGCGGGTGGTCACGTCGCGGTGGCGAGGTAAATCCACGTCAATGATCTGGGTGATGCGCCCCGGCCGTACTGACATGACGACGACCCGCGTGGACAGGAAGACGGCTTCGGCGATGCTGTGGGTGATGAACACGGCCGTTTTGTTCGTCTGCTCCCAAATCTGGTGCAATTCCTGGTTCATACGCTCACGGGTCATCTCATCCAGCGCGCCAAACGGCTCGTCCATTAGCAACAACTGTGGCCGCATCACCAACGCGCGGGCAATCGCCACCCGCTGTTGCATCCCCCCAGAGAGCTGCCAGGGGTGGTGGTTTTCAAAGCCGGTCAACTCGACTAAGGCCAGCATTTCGGCGGCGCGGCTTTCCCGTTCGGCTTTAGAGACTTTTTGCAGTTCCAGCGGCAACTGCACATTTTTGCTGACGGTGCGCCATTCATAGAGGGTGGCCGCCTGGAACACCATGCCGTAATCCTGATCCAGCCGGGCCTGATGCGCCGGTTTGCCATTCACCAGCACCGCGCCGGTGGACGGGGCCGTCAGGTCGCCGATGAGCCGCAGCAGGGTAGATTTGCCGCAGCCAGACGGCCCGATGATGGAGACAAATTCGCCGGGCTGGATGTCGAGGCTGATCTCTTTGAGGGCAAGCACCTGGTTGGCCTCGCCGGGATTGAACAGTTTACTGACGTTTGAATGGAGACGGTGGGGGGCATAGGTGTCATTGGGTCATTGGGTGATTACGCAATTACGCAATTACGCAATTACCCAATGACTTCTTCATTCCGG
This sequence comes from uncultured Ardenticatenaceae bacterium, assembly GCA_964467705.1. Taxonomy (GTDB): domain Bacteria; phylum Chloroflexota; class Anaerolineae; order Promineifilales; family Promineifilaceae; genus CAADGU01. Next base: position 13,496 of record CAYXUZ010000061.1, read on the forward strand.
TCTTCTCCGATGGCGTAAGACGATATATTCCACAAAGGATACCAGTAAATAAAAGAAGATGCCGACGAAGGCGGTGATGAGGATGGTGGCCCAGAGGCGTTCGGGACCGGAGATGTAGTAGGAATTGAAGTTGAGAATGGCCCCGCCCAGGCCGTCGCGGATGCCGGAGGGCAATTCGCCAATGATGGCGCCCACGACGCTGGCGGTAGCAGAGATTTTGAGGGCAGTGAAGATGAGGGGTAGGGCGGCGGGGAAGCGCAGTTTCCACATGGTTGTCCAGGTGGAGGCGGCGTAAGAGTGCATGAGTTCAACGGCCGTGCCCTCCACCGACCGCAGGCCCCTTAATGTGTTAATCGTCACCGGGAAAAAGGTGAGATAGGCGGCGATGACGGCCACACTCAGCCAGCCTGCTTGCAGCCAGATAATGACCATGGGGGCAATGGCCAGGATGGGCACCGTTTGCGAAGCGACCACATAGGGCATGAGGCCACGCTCCAACATGTGCGAATGGGCAAAAATGGCACCCAATGCAAAACCGAGCAGCCCGCCAATGGCAAAACCGAGAAACGCCTCGCGGAGCGTGAAGACGGCCGCACCCGCTAACACCTGAATGAGTGGTGGCCCATTCCGCCGCGATTCCCGGCCAAACGCTTCAAAAATTTCCCACAGGTGGGGCAGGTTCAGATCAGAGGCGATTTTGAAGCGGAAGGGGGGATTGTATTCCAGGCCAAATGGGTTATTGTCTGCCCGCCACGGGTCGCCAGCGATGAGTTTCAGACCTTCCCAGGCAATAGCCAGCAGCAGCAGCAGAACTATGAGGGAGATGGTCTGCCGGGCAAAACGGGAACGGCCGTGCCACCAGCGGGAGAAGTTACCCTGCTCTTCGAGTTGCACCGTCGGCGGAATGGTCAGCGTCTCAGCCATAGGAGCGGTATTTTAGGGGATGTTTGGGGCGTGTCAAACTGCTCCTGTTAAGAACGGTTGTGCTACAATATCTCTCGTTAGCGATTTTGAGGAGGACGTACAATGGAAGACAACAAAGGTTTAGTGCAGCTTCAGTTCGAGGGTCGCCAGATTCGCCGGGTTTTGGACGAAAAGACGGGGGAATGGTGGTATGCCGTTGTGGATGTGATTGAGGTATTAACAGACAGCACCAAGCCGCGCAATTATTGGTATGACTTGAAGCGACGTGAAAAGGCAAAATCTGGGATTGAACTGTCTGAGATTTGCAGACAGTTCAAACTGAAGGCAACGAATAACCGATTTTACGAGACCGATTGCGCCAATACAGAAGGCATCTTCCGCATCATCCAATCTATTCCTTCGCCTAAAGCCGAGCCGTTTAAGCGGTGGCTGGCTGAGGTAGGTGCAGAACGGCTGGATGAAATAGAAAACCCTGAATTGGCGGCCGAACGGCTGCGCCAGATTTACCAGGTGAAGGGGTATTCGGATGAGTGGATTGAGCGGCGGCTGCAATCTATTATCACCCGCAATGAATTGACCGACGAATGGCAGAATCGAGGCGTAGAAGTAGGGAAAGAAGTAGCCATTTTAACGGCCGAAATTGCCAAAGCCACCTTCGGCCTGACGCCAGCCGAACACAAAAAACTGAAGCAGTTGAAACGGGAGAATCTGCGTGACCATATGACGGGGTTGGAACTGGCCTTTACGATTCTGGGCGAGGCGGCCACGACGGAAATCACCCGGCGGGAGGATGCGCAGGGTTTCAACCAAAACCAGACGGCCGCCCGCAAAGGTGGGCGCATTGCTGGTAATGCCCGGCGAGAGTTGGAAGCGGAGACAGGTAGGCCGGTGGTTTCATCTACCAATTATCTGGAACGGCCGCAAGCCGAACAGGAACAATTGCCATCAAGAGTTGAGGGGGAAAGTTAGCGAACAGGGTGGTTACGGCCGTTTTAAGGAGGAAGCATGAGTAACGGAAAGGCGTTGATACCGGTTGAGCAAAAGCAAGTGGAGTTTTATGGTGATACATTGACGGCTATACGGGCTGAAGATGGGCAGATTTATGTTTCCATACGGAATATGTGCCAATCTTTAGGCCTGGATGATAACGGCCAGCGGCAGCGTATCCGACGGCACACCGTCTTGGCAGATGGTTTAATGGTGTGTAATTTGCACACCATTCAGGGGGAGCGTGAAACGTTTGTGTTGCGGATAGATATGGTGCCACTCTGGTTGTCTGGGTTACGGGTGACGGCCGTCAAAGATGAGGCAAAACCCAAGTTGACCCACTTTCAACGGGAAGCAGCCAAAGTCTTGTGGGAAGCCTTTCAAGAGGGCCGGCTCACCGCCGAACCAGAGCTGGATGAACTGCTCCAACAAGATACCGACGCGGTGCAGGCGTACAAAATGTTGCAGGCGTTAGTGAAACTGGCCCGTAATCAAATTTTGTTGGAAGCCCGCCAGGATGTGCAACAGACTGTTTTAGCTGACCATGAGCAGCGGCTGGAAACCATAGAAGCTACCCTCAGCAATCCCGCGCAATACATCACCCGTGAGCAGGCCAGCCGCATCTCCCAGGCGGTGCGGGCCATCGGGCATGTGCTGTCGGAACGCAACGGCCGTAGCGAATACGGCGCAGTCTATGGTGAACTGTACCGTAACTTTGAAATCTCGGCCTACCGGGAACTACCCGCCCAGAAATATGACGAAGCGATGAAATGGCTCAGCGCCTGGTACCAACGCCTGACCAACCAGAACATCCCTTTCTAATTCCAATGAAAAACCCCGGTTTTCACAAAAACCGGGGTTTTTTTATTATCCCAATGCTTTCAGAAGAAGATAACGATTAAGGCTTGATCACAATTGGCAGGTAGATGAAAAAGCCGGTTTGTTGATTCTGGGTGAAGGTGGCAGTTACGGTTTGGGCCATATCCATTGTCACCACACAGTCGCCCATCCCGGTGCAGGCGCCTGACCAGCCGGTGAAGGTGGAGTTAGCGTCGGATACGGCCGTCAACGTGACCACTGTGCCGTAATCAAATACGGCCACGCAGGTAACGCCGCAGTTAATACCGGCTGGATCGCTGGTCACTGTGCCGCTGCCCGTTCCCGCCAGGGCAACGGTTAGCGCGTTCGTCCCAAGCGTGAAGGTGGCGGTTACGTTACGGGCTGCTTCCATGGTCACCACGCAGTCACCCGTGCCGGTACATGCGCCTGACCAGCCGGTGAAGGTAGAGCCAATGTCAGCAGAAGCCGTCAGGGTCACGGCCGTGCCATAGTCATACGTCTCCGCACAGTCCGGCTCACAGTTGATGCCCGCCGGGCTGCTGCTGACCGAACCATTACCTGTGCCGTCCAGTGCCACCACCAATTCATGTTGCTCGATCACGAAAGTGGCCGTTACGTTGTGCGCCATCTCCATTGAGACCACACAATCCCCTGTACCAGAACAGTCGCCTGCCCAGCCGGTGAAGGTGGAACCAATGTCGGCGGAAGCTGTCAGGGTTACGGCCGTGCCGTAGCCATACGTCTCCGCACAGTCCGGCTCACAATTGATGCCGGTCGGATCGCTGGTCACAGAGCCGCTGCCGTTCCCGTCAAGAGTCACGTTCAGATCATGTTGGTCTAAGGTGAACACGGCCGTGACACTCCTCGTCATATCCATCGTCACTACACAATCACCCGTGCCGGTGCAATCCCCTGACCAGCCGGTAAAGGTAGAACCTGTTTCCACGGCCGCTGTGAGAGTCACGACACTGTTGGGGTAGAATGGGGCGGTACAGGTATTGCCACAATCAATCCCGGCGGGATCACTGCTGACGTTCCCGCTGCCTGTGCCAGTCACGGCCACGTTCAACCATTCCTGTTCCATTTCCACTGCCCCAATGTCACAATGCAGCCCTTGTGGCCGGATAATACCGCGCTGGTCGGCCGTTTCACAGGTGGCGTCGTCGCCGGCGTCAATGGCCGGTGAGCCGGATTGGAGCATAAACGTCCAGGTCGCACCGCCATTGTTGCCGAGAGGGGCCAGTAAAGGATCATCCGTCAAGGTCGCATTACAGGAGCCATCGGTCATCAGATTGTTGATGCTAGCGTTGG
>CAYXUZ010000061.1:17567-31173 GCA_964467705.1 uncultured Ardenticatenaceae bacterium
GCTATTATGGCATTGGGCGCCTACGTTGTTGAGAGCAAAGATGTTGTTGTAAAGCGACATGTTGCCGCCCCAGTTGTGAATCCCTGCGCCAACATTGGCCGTGTTGGTCGCAAAGGTGCTGTTGCTGAGGGTCATCGTCCCCCGGTTGTGGATGCCGCCGCCTTCGGTAGCGGAGTTCTCGGCAAAGGTGCTGTTCGCCACGAAAAGATCGTCTCCCGCATCGGAATAGATGCCGCCGCCCCGGAAAACCGTGTTGCTGTAAAAGGTGCTGTTTTGGACGGACGCCCAGCCGAAGTTGGCGATGGTCCCGTTCTGCGAGCTTTCATTTGCACTGAAAGTCACAGCGTCCACGGTAAGCGTGCCATTGTTGTAAATCCCGCTGCCGTTTTGGGCGATATTCTCGGTCAAGAGGCTGTTGGTGACGGTGAGCGTGCCTTGCGAGTGGATGCCACCCCCATCTCCGGCGAAGGCAGCGCCTTTCAGGGTCAGGCTGTCTAACGTTACCTGATAGCCGGAAGGAATGTACACCACACGCCCCCCCTCCAGCGCGTCGAGGATGGTGGGGTTGGCGATGGGATCGGGCGCGGCGAGCCAGTTGGTGCTGGTGTAGCCGCCCTGGATGGTCAGGGTTTGGGAGATGTAGACGGTTTGCGTTTGCCCGCCCTGGAGGTGGGTACCGGCGCAGGTTCCGGCGACTTTGAGGGTATCACCAGGGCTGGCGTTGTTGACGGCATTTTGCAATGCACTTTCATCCGCGCTGGCAAAGTCGGTGAGATTATCGCCGGTCGTTTCCACATGGCAGGGCACGGCCGTGACGGTGATGGAGACGGTAGCGGTATCGGTCAGGATGCCATCCGAGGCGACGTAGGTGAAGGTATCTACTCCCACAAACGAGACCGTAGGGGTGTAGACAAATGAGCCATTGCTATTTAGGCTGAGCGCACCGTGATTCGGACTTGTATCCAGAATGCTCGTCAGGGTAGTCTCTACGTCTGAATCATTCGCCAGGACCCCATTGTTGATTTCATAATAGATCGTGCCATTCCAGTTCCGCAAGTTAATGGAGGAGCCAAAGGGATAGGGATTCCCGGTTCCAGAGGTGTAGGTCAGGTCGGCATTAGCAATGGTAAGGGGGCTGGCCACATTGGTATAGCGAAAGTTAAAGGCCGTATTGGTGACACTTAGATAAAGGCCATAGAGTTCTCCCGCCGGAATGGCGAGGCCACCCGCACTGCTGATATCCAGAAACGTGGGATTGTTTTGCCCTTGTGCGTTCACCATAAACATGCCCAGATGGGTCCAGGCGCCTGGGTTTTGTTCTGAACCGGCGTAGGTTCCTTCTTTGTAATACACCGCAATTTCGATGGAGTCGGTGGTATTGACATTGATATCAAACCCGGTGAGATGAATATCTCTAGGGCCAGCGGTGACATTAAACATGTTGCCATCTTGCCCGTTGTTCGAGGCAAACGTTGTCGTCAAACTGTCATCCACATAAGGTGTGGTAAACGGGATTCCCTGGGTGGTAGTATAGGCATCGTCTACGGCGATGGGAGCATCATTAGCGGCGGTGATGTTCAGCGTGACCAGGGCGTTATCCCCCGCACCCGTGCCAGGAGCGGTGGTTATCATGCTGGCAATTTCGCTGGCGGGCAAAGACAGGTTGTAAACCCGCACTTCGTCCAGAGAGCCGGTAAAGTTGTCACCGGCGCCGCGCGAACCCAGGGTGAGGGCGCCGGTGCCCTGGAAGTCGGCAGAGGCCGTATCGGAAGCGACCATGACGCCATCGCGGTAAATGGCGCGGAAGTTGGTGTCGGCATCATAGGTACAGGCCCAATGATGCCAGTCCAGATCGGTATAGGCCACGGCCGTGTTCAGGTCGTTGTTCCAGAAGGCGCAGGTAAAGACGTTGGAATCCCGAAACCCGATGTGCAAGTAGTTGTTGGTGGTGCTGGTAGTGCCTAAACCAACGGCAAAGTCCGAATTTCCGCTCAGGCTGGAGCGTTTGGCCCAGAAGGCGACGGTGAAGGAGTTGTTCGCCAGGGGGATGGCACCGGCCGCATCTACCCGGTCATCTACTCCGTCGAATTGGAGAGAGGCGGTTGAAGTGGTGTAGGTGATGGGCACATCGGTAGAGAAAAGCGGCCCGTTGATGAGGTCGCCACTATGTCCATTGCCGCTTTCGTCGGCGGTGGGGTCGGTCTGGTCGTCGAAGGGCCAGTAGGCAATGGTGGGCAGGGGAAGTCCATCATAGGCTAGATAGGCGAAGGTGTCTGTTCCGTTGTAGTTGGCCGTGGGGGTGTAGACGAAGGCCCCGTCGGTGTTTAAGACCACTGTTCCGTGGCTGGGGAGCGCGGAGAGGGCGGCTTCTAATACATCCCCGTTGGGGTCAGTATCGTTGCCCAACACGCCCGGCGCGGCGATGGTCAAGGGGATGTCTTCGCTGGTGGTGTAGACATCGTTGGCGGCGATAGGTGGGTCATTGGGGAGACAGGAGACGGTGATGCTGGCAGTGCCGGGGTTGGAGTTGGCCTCTCCATCGTTGGCATAGTAAGTGAAGGTGTCAAGGCCGCAGAAGGTGAGGGTGGGGGTATAGACGAGTGTGCCGTTGCTGTTGAGGGAGAGCACGCCGTGACTGGGATTGGTATCCAGGACGGCCGTCAGGTCAAGGCTGTCTACATCTGAATCGTTCAGCAAAACCCCAGAATTGATTTCATAATAGATTGTGCCGTTCCAGATACGCAAATTCGTCGCGCCCCCAAATGGGTAGCTATTTCCGGTGCCAGAGGTGAAGGTCAGGTCGGCATTGCTGTACGTGGCAATTGCCGGTGTATTGGTATAGCGAAAGTTAAGGGTGACATTGGTAACACTCAGATAGAGGCCATAGAGTTCTCCCGCCGGGATGGGGATGCCACCCGCACTGCTGATATCCAGAAACGTGGGATTGTCTTGCCCTTGTGCGTTTACCATAAACATACCCAGATGCGTCCAGGCGCTTGGGTTTTGTTGTGAACCAGCATAGGTTCCTTCTTTGTAATACACCGCAATTTCGATAGAGCCAGTGGTGTTCACATTGATGTCAAACCCGTTAACAAGAAGATCAGAGGGGCCAGCAGTGAGGTTAAACATATTGCCATCGTTACCGTTGTCCGAACCAAACAAAGTGGTTAGATCACCCTCAATGATGGATGCGACCAGGGGCGTTCCTCGGGTGGTGGTGTAGGTATCCTCTACGGCAATGGGGGCATCGTTGACCGAGGTGATGTTCAGGGTAACAGAGGCGGTATCTCCCCCACCCGTACCAGGGGCGGTGGTCATCATGCTGGCAACTTCGCTGGCGGGCAAAGATAGGTTATAAATTCGTGTGTCATCCAGCTTGCCTGCGAAATGGTCTCCAGCGCCACGCGAGCCAAGCGTGAGCGTGCCTGTTCCCTGGAAGTCAGCAGAGGCGGTGTCGGAAGCGACCATAACGCCATCGCGGTAAATGGCGCGGAAGTTGGTGTCGGCATCGTAGGTGCAGGCCCAGTGATGCCAGTCCAGATCAGTGTAGGCAACGGCCGTGTTCAGGTCGTTATTCCAAAAGGCGCAGGTAAAAATGTTCGTATTGCGGAAGCCGATGTGCAGGGCGTTGTTGGTCGTGGTACTGGTACCCATCCCCACAGCAAAGTCCGAGTTCCCGCTGAGGCTGGCGCGTTTAGCCCAGAAGGCTACGGTGAAGGAGTTGTTCGCCAGGGGGATAGTGCCAGCCACATCTACCCGGTCATCTACGCCATCGAATTGGAGAGAGGCGGTCGAACTTGTGTAGGTGATGGGCACATCGGTGGAGAACAGCGGCCCGTTGATGAGATCGCCACTATGCCCGTTGCCGCTATCGTCGTCGGTGGGGTCGGTCTGGTCTTCAAATGTCCAATGGGCCATGGTGGGCAGGGGCAGGCCGTCGTAGGCCAGATAGGCGAAGGTGTCTGCTCCGTTGTAGTTGGCCGTAGGCGTGTAGACGAAAGAGCCGTCGGTGTTCAAAAACACTGTCCCATGGCTGGGGAGCGCGGAGAGGGCGACAGACAACACATCCCCGTCGGGGTCGGTATCATTTCCCAAGACGCCAGGCGCGGGGATGCTCAAGGGAACATCTTCGGTGGTGGTGTACACGTCGGCGGCAGCTACGGGCGGTTGATAGACTGCGAATTCATACGCGCCAATGTCACAGTTGCTGTTGAACGGCCGTGTTTCCCCCCGCTGATCGGTCGTAATCGTTGTCCCGCAGTCATTGGCGCCGGAGGGGATATGGTCGAGTGCGGGACTACCGGTTTGCAGGGCGTGGGTGTGGGTGGAGCCGCTGTTATCCGCCAGTGGGTGGAGGACGGCCGTGAACACTGTCGCGGGCGTTACCGTCAGATCGTTAGCCCCGCTCAGAGTGCAGCCTGTCCCACTGCCCGTCAGGTTGTAGTCTTGGGAGATGATCGTCCCTTCGCAGTCATTGTCCGTGGGGCTAGTTGTGCCCTTCTGGTTGCCAGCCACAATGCTGCTCTTGAGATTGAATGTACCACTGTTGCGATAAATGCCGCCGCCGTCACCGGCTGTACTGTTATCACTGTCGCTGGTGTTGTTGGCGACGGTCGTGTAATTTACATTGAAGTTCCCCCCGTTGGTGTACAGACCACCTCCCCCGCCCGCCGCCGCGTTCCCGCTGACCGTACTGTTGTTTAGCGTCACCGTGCCAATGCTACCCAGGAAGATGCCGCCGGCGTTGCCCGTGGACGTGTTGCCGTTGATGGTGCTGTTATTGAGAGCCACCGTGCCACCGTTCACGGCGATCCCGCCGCCGTTAAGGGAGTTGGTCTGGTTCTCGCTCACGATCACCCGATTGAGAGTCAAATTCGCCGCACTGTTGTTGATGCCACCACCACTGCCGGAGACGCCGTAGCGGATGATCAGCCCTTCGAGTGTCACCGCTTCGGTGGGAACGAATAGACTGGCGATGCGGAAAACGCGGTCGGTAGCAACGCCGGCGCTGGCGGCAGCCTGCACAATGGTGCTGTCTGCTCCGGCGCCGGTGATTGTCAGGTTCTTGTCTATGATTTCAATCCCGGCTTCGGTATAGGTCCCCGCGGCAACGTTGATGGTATCGCCATCCGCTGCCTGGGAGTTGGCATAGGTGATGGTGGCACAGGGGCTGCCGGTGCAGTCGCCGCTGTCTGTGCCGGTGGTGGCCACGTAACGCACGGCCGTGGGGCTGTTGGCTCCCTGTAAGTTAACGACCGCACTGGCGGTTTGGGCTGGTCTGGCCGCTGTTGCCCACAAAAGGAAGGCCAGACCGAGGATAAAAGGGTGAAAAGGAAGTGCTTTTCGGAAAAGAGGTGTGCCCATGATTCTAAGATCTCCTGTACAGTTTGAATGAACGGCAAACGGCCGTATACGAACAGCCTGTCAATGTTACGCCCCTGACTTTGCCGCTTCTGTTTTGATAACATCGCTACAATTTCGTTGGGTAAGCTTTAGTGATGATCGTTTTCCACCATCACACACTGGCGCACATGATAATGTGGCACAGCCTTACCGCCTATAGCACTATGGTTGTAAGGGCGGATTTGATATACTCCGCCAGGCCAGGGCTGAAGGGTCTTTGCCTATAACTCAAAACAGGATGAAGACGATGATATTGCCACAGGTAGCGGACACGGCCGTAGCCATTGCCAGAGAAGTCGGCGCATTGTTACGGGATGGGTTTGGTCGGGAGAAAGAGATTACGGAGAAGGCCACGGCCGTAGATTGGGTGACGCAATATGATCAACAGGCGGAGGCGTTGATCGTCTCCCGGCTGCGGGCCGCTTATCCTGACCATACCCTGGTGGGCGAGGAAGGGGGCACCACGGCCGGCAGCAGCCCGTATACGTGGCACATTGACCCGTTGGACGGCACCACCAATTTTGCGCATGGCTTTCCGGTGTTTTGTGTGTCGCTGGCGCTGGTGGAGGGGGCACGGCCGTTGGTGGGTGTGATTGTTGACCCGATGCGCGAAGAATGTTTTACGGCCGTTGCCGGACAAGGCGCGTGGCTAAACGGGCGGCGACTGCATGTCAGCCAGGCCGAAATCCTGCTGCGCAGCCTGCTGGCCACCGGTTTCCCCTATGACCGGCACACCAGCGACCTGGATAACGTGGCCCAACTGACCCGTTTCCTCAAACGGGCGCATGGCATCCGCCGCGCTGGGGCGGCCGCACTGGACATGGCCTATGTGGCTGCCGGGCGGCTGGATGGGTATTGGGAGTACAAATTAAAAAGCTATGATGTGGCGGCGGGCGTGTTGCTGGTGCAGGAAGCGGGCGGGCAGGTAACGGAGATGGACGGCCGTCCCGTACAAATTGCCCCGGAAATGGCGGTGGTGGCCAGTAACGGCCGTATTCATGCGGAGATGTTGGCGGTATTAAGATGACAAGGTGACAGGGTGAGGGGATGAAGGGGTGAGACTCTATCATATACTGGCAACGGTCATGATCTGACATTGTTCGATTGCAGCAATCAGAGTCACCTTGTCAGATGTCACCTTGTCACCTTTTCAGGAATAATCTCACGACTCTTCAAAACTAAAGGTGGTAAAGGTGTACAACCGTGTTTCTGGCTCTTGCCAGGCGTCCGGCGGCAGACCGGCTTTCAGGCAGATGCCTTCCAGAAAATCGGCGCGGTTCCAGTGGTGATGCAGGGGAACTTCGGGCAGGAGCAGACCACGACGGCCGTGACCCTCAATTAACAGCCCATGCACCCCCACCTCAATCTCGTTCACATTCTCCAGCCATTGCAGCGGTGAAAGCACCGAAATTTCAATGTGCAACTGGGGTATTTCGGAAGCCATCACCGGCGGAAAACGAGGGTCGTTGGTGGCTGCTTTCACGGCCATTTCTGGCACCAGTTCCAGCAGCGAGTCCGGCGCTTCGACCCGGCCAATGCAGCCGCGCAAGGCCAGTTCGCCATTTTCGCGGCGGCGCAGTGTGACAAAGACGCCGGCCGCTTGCGCCAGCGCCGGGTCATCCTGTTGGTAATGGGGGGTACGGCCGTGCATCACCCACTGCGTAATCGCATCCCGCGCCATGTGCAGCAAAATGTGTTGTTGTTCGGGGGTCAATTGAAAGGGAGGAGCCGATTGAATCATGGTACACCTGCCCAAAACGGCGCTCCCAGTTATGGGGTACGCCACATAAATGATTACGGCCGATTATACCATGTGAATAGGGAGGTAATTGGGTAATTGAGAAATTACGTAATTACCCAACTACTTCCACCACCAGTTCCGCATACAAATCTACCATCTGGCTGACAATGTTCGGCCAGGCATAGACCTGGGCATATTCGCGGGCGGCTTCGCCCATCGCTTCGCGGCAGCGTGGATTGGTGAGCAGGTCAAAAATGCGCCGCGCCAATGCTTCCGGGTCCCGGCTGGGCACGTGGTAGCCGGTGCGTTCGTGTTTGACCAGATGCGCCAGCCCGCCCACTTCAGAGGCGATGACCGGCGTACCCATGGCCATCGCTTCCAGCGCCACCATGCCAAAACTTTCGTAGTGCGAAGGCATGACGACCATTTCAGCGGCCGCGTAATAGTTGGGCAAAATCTCCTGGTCTTTGGCCCCCAAAAAGACAACCAGATCGTGAATGTCCAGGTCATCGCGTAGTTCTTGCAGGCGGGCCATCTCTTCGTCCAGGTCGTCGGCCCAGGGGTCGCCGCCAATGATAGCCATGCAACAATTTTCTACGGCCGTTGGGCAGCGTTTTTGAATAATGGCCATCGCCCGCAGCATGGTGTCTATGCCTTTGAGCGGTTCGATTCGTCCGGCAAACAGGATATTGGCATCGCCACAGGGGATGCCAACGCGCCGTTTGGCCTCTTTTTTGTCCATGGGGTGGAAGCGTTCCAGGTCTACACCCGGCGGAATGATGACGATTTTATCTGGGTCAGCGCCGTACAGCGTGAGGAGTTGTTCTTCTTCGGCCGGGGTGGCGGCGATGATGCAGTCGGCCACATGGTGGATGACATAGGTTTCGCCATCAATGCGCTCTTGTGGGGCGCGTTCGCCGTCGCTGGTGGCGATCTGGTTTTTCATGTGACCCAAAGTGTGGAACATCTGCACCACAGGTACCCCACCCCAGGCGGCGCGCAGCTTTTCGGCCACCAGGCCGGAGAGCCAGTAGTGGCTGTGGATGATGTCATACTGGATGCCTTCAGCGGCGGCAAAATCCAACACACCGGCCACGAATTCATCCAGGTATTGGGGGATGTCGGCCAGGGGGATTGGTTTTTCGGGGCCGGCGGGGATGTGGATGACACGGCCGTCGAACCCCAAATCATGTTTGATCATCGGCTGGCAATCATCCTGAGACCGGGTGAATACATCTACCAGAATGCCTTCCCGTCCCAGTTCACGGCTAAAGTCGCGCACATAAACGTTCATGCCGCCGGTCTTTTTGCCGCCTAACATGGCTAAAGGACAGGTATGCACACTGAGCATAGCAATGCGGCGAACTGGTGTGTTCGGGTGTTTGAGTGTTTGAGTGTTTGAGTGTTTGAGTGTCATACTGTTTTCGTCATCCGTAGGCCGTAAGTTGTAATCGGATCACGGATTACGGATCACGATTTACGAATCTGCTGGCGATGAATAACCGTGTCTTGCGCGCCAAAGCGGTATTTGTAGGTTTCGTTGCCACGCAGGAAGTCGAATGTGGCCCGGCCGTGTTCGGCAGCGTACTCAATAGCTTTGGCGGTGATGACCACACCCAGGCTGAGGCTGCTAAAGTTGGCCGGGTCTAGGCCAGAGTTGTAGACCCAGATGCGATTGTTGTAGTCGAAGTTGAAGAGGGTGGCGGCTTTACGGCCGTCTACCTCCATGAACAATAGCTGCAAGTAACCATCTCGGTGGGCAGCCTGGGCCACATCATGGAAGAGGGCACGACGGCCGTCGGTAAGCCAGTCTCGTTTTTCAAAGGTACTTTTTTGCAGCAGTTCCAGAAAATCATCCACCGCCTGGATCACATCTTCATCCGGGCCAACGATGTGTAGGGTGGCATCGGCAGCCTCAGCGCGGCGCAGTTTGCGCTGCAATTCGCGTCGTTGTTTGCTGTCTATGTTTTCCAGGTAGCCTTCAAATGTGGTGTTCAAGGGGATAATCGGACACACTTCATGTACCGACTCTTCATGCAAGAAGCCGCGCTGGGCGGCTTCTTGGGGCAAAATCTGGCGGGTGGGGGAGGCGGCGGGCACATTGCACAAGTCCAGGGCCTGCCACGCGGGAAAATCAGAGGAGTGGAGACAGTCCAACACGGCCGTCCACGCCGCCGCCGCATCCTTTTCCGCCACAATCAAGTCCAGGTAGTCAGTTTCCTGGGTGCAGCCATTGAAGTACAGCACACCGTCTATATTGTAAAAGCAGGCGATGGCGCTGAGACGGCCGTCAGCTTCTCGTGCGGTGATGGTATGTAGACGGCCGTCAACGGGCTGGCAGTGCTGCCACCAGGCGCGCTGGTAAGCCAATCGTTGGAACGGGGTGTTGGTCATGCTCTGTTCTACCAGCGCATCCCATTCACCAGCTAACAAATCAAAAACATGCTCTCCGTGATGCAATTCAATTTTCATAATGATGAATTTTTCAAACCAATTGGGTATTAGATGTTTGTCTACCTGATTATAACGTCAACTGCTGCTTCCACCAGCAAGTTGGCGCGCGAACCCTCAGGCGACCCTCATCTTGATGAGATAGAAGGGGGGAATCTTACCGTAATCCGTGAGGCGTAATCCGTGATTCGTGACCCGTAAACCGATTGCGGATAACGGATTACGGGCTACCGGCTCCGCCGCAACCAGCGCCAGAAGACATGCCACCAATCTACCCGTTTGGGTACGTCCCGTTCGTAGCGAACAAGCAGAATGCTGGTGAGAATGAGCAGTGCGCCCAGCCATTGTACGGCCGTCAAGCTTTCCCCCAACCAGGTAATGGCGATGACCACAGTCACCAGCACTTCAAGCACACCCAGCAACGCAGCTTGCATACTGCCCAGCCGTTTCACACCTAAAAAGAGGGTGAGACGGGACAAGGCGGTGGCTAATCCCATGAGGAAGATGGCGCGCCAGCCTACGGCCGTGACCACCTCCAGATCAGACGGAAAGAGCAACCAAGCAATCGTTACCACCACAGCCATCGCGGAAACGGCATAGAGTGTCATCGTAGGGGCGGGGATGTCCAACATGATGCGCTGACTAAAAACCAGTTGAATGGCATAGGTCAGGGCGGCTATGAGCATCATACCCACGCCCAGCCAGTCTGGTGTACCCAGGCTGCCCATTGTTAACAAGTAAATTGCCAGCAAAATCAGACCGAGGCGAAACAGGGTGAGCCGGGAGACGGTCTGGCCTGCCAGCCGCAGCAGCAGGGTGACAAATACCAGATAGGTGATGTTAATCAGTTGCCCCAACGAGGCATCAATGCGGTTCAAACTGCCATAAAAAAAGAGCGAGCCGATGCCGTTGATACCACCCGCGATCATGCTACCGGCAATAGCAAAAGCGGAACTGCGAATGAGGTGACGGCGAAACAGGAGCATGGTAAGCCACATGACGGCGGCAGCGAAGAGGGTGCGAAAAGCAACAACAGTCAGAACGCCGGCGCCAGTGCCATAAGCGACTTTGGCAAAGATGGGGACAATGCCTAAAAAGAGAGGAGAGAGTAACGCCCAAACCAGACCATGCCGCCATTGACTGGAGGTCACGGCCGTAGACTTAACAGAGGATGGCGGCATGGGAAGAACACACAGACGAGTTGCAGGTTAGAAGTGGCAGGTTGTGAATCACTTGCAACCTGCTACCTGCCACCTGCTACCAAATAACCGCTTATTACGGTTTGTGATTAAAGATTCACTTTTTGGGTGGATTGGTCGGTGGGCAGCAAAATGTGGAAGGTGCTGCCGGGTAGGGCATCCATATCGCGCCGTTCGCTTTCGACCCAGATACGGCCGTTATGCCCTTCAATGATGCCCTTAGCAATAGCCAGGCCCAGACCTAAACCGCCGCCCATAAAAGCTGATTTGCTGGTGGAATGATGTTCAATTTGCCCCAGGGTATAAAACTGGTCAAAGATGCGGCGGTGTTCACTGGCCGGAATGCCAATACCGGTATCCCGAATGATGATGTCAATGGCGTCGCCAACGGTACGGCCGACGATAAAAATACTGCCACCGTCAGGCGTATACTTGATGGCATTGCCCAACACATTCTCGATGGCTGATTTGAGCTGGATACCATCGCCCTCAATCACCGGCAGCCGATCCAGGTCGCCCACCTGCAAATTGAGGTTACGCTTCTTAAGTGTTTCTTCGTATTCCTGGCACAGGTCTTGGATGAGTACTGATAGACGCACCGGCCCTAACGCCAGGTCTAACGTGCCGGAAGCGATGCGGGCGACTTTGATGATCTCGTTGACCACTTCGCGCATTCGGCCGACACCCAGCGTCAGCCCCTCCGCTACGCCGGAAATCATGGCTGCCGGTAATGTTTCTTCTTTGGTCTGTTTCAGCTGCTCATCCAGCAAATGGGCGTAGCCGCTGATGAGCGTAAGAGGAGTGCGCAGTTCATGGGAGACCATGATGATGAAGTCGCTCTTGAGCCGGTCCAGTTCACGCAGCCGTTTGTTGGCCGCTTCCATCTCATTGATCTTGTGTTCCAGGCGCTCCACCAGGTTTTGAGCATGTTTTTCCAGGTGGGTACTTTTTTCTTCAACGGCCAGGGGTTCAATGCGCCCTTGCAGAAAATCTTTAACCTGGCTGGGAAAAACGGAGACATCTATGGGTTTGGTGAGAAAACCGGTGCAACCGGCAGCTAAGGCCAATTCGCGGCTGCCGGGGCTGTGGTTGGCCGTCAGGGCGACAATGGGGGTATTGGCGAAATGGGGAATACTGCGCAGGCGGGTGGTAATCTCACGGCCGTCCATGCTCGGCAGGTTAATGTCCATCAAAATCAGGTTCGGTTTTGTCTCCCGCGCCAGGGAAATGCCTTCCAGTCCATCGGCGGCCACATGCACGTTATAGCCCCGGCTGCCCAGCACACGTTGCACCAACCGGCGGCTGGCCGGGTCATCTTCGATATAGAGAATGGTGGCTGGCTCTTCCATAAAATTCTTTGCCGGTAGACCAATGCATGAGTGAGTAGGGTGTGTTGTTGGGTGAATAAGTCAGCTTACTGCAAGTTCAATTGTGCCACACCTGCCTGTTTGTGCAATTAGTATTTTCTGCCTATTGGGTTAGACCTGACAGGTCTCAAAGACCTGTCAGGTCTGAGGAAGTGCTTGTTTGATGTCGCTAAGAAGATCTGAATCCAGAAATGAACCTTTTTGCAACAATGCTTTTATTTTACCGTCTAATCGTTGCCGTTCAATAGGGGAAAGCTCTTTAGCGGTAATAACGATTATGGGAATCTCGTGTAAAACGGGTATGGTTTTCATCGCATCTACAATACCAAACCCATCCAAACCGGGCATCATCAGGTCGAGGATAACCAGGTTGGGGCGTACCTGCTGGATCAGCCGGAGACCGTCAAGCCCATTGTTGGCCTCGTCAATCAGGAAATCGCCCTGGGCTTGCAGGATGCGACGGATGAGCCGGGCGGCGTCCGGGTTGTCTTCAATGATGGCAATACGCTGGACACGGTTATCCAACTCTTCTAAAGCGGTGAGCAGCCCTTCTTCGCGGCTGGGCCAGGGGGCGTCCGAGCCGTCAACGGTGCTGTCAGCAGGGGCCATATTGCGGGTATAGTGGTCGCCGATGATATGTTTTTCGACGGGGAAGGTGTGGCCGGAGCAGTTGAGTACCACAATTTCATGGGGCTGGATGACCCCTTCGCGCACCAATTTGAAAAGACCGGCAAAGGCTACGGCCGTTGCCGGTTCCACACTGATACCATCCATCTTGGCTACGGTGTGCAGCGCATGAAATGTGTCTGCATCGGGGATAGCTTCCATCGTCCCCCCATGTGCCTGGATCAAATCAAACAACAATTCATATGCTTCGCCCGGTATGCCGGTTGCCAAAGTAGTAATATCAGTCAGTGGATTTAGGACATTTTCAGCCTGACGTTGCCCTTTTTGAAAGGCGTGGGCCATGGGCGCGCAGCCACTGGATTGGAAGCAGGCCAGTTTAGGCAAATGGCTGACCAGGCCCAAGGCGTGTAATTCACTAAAACCCTTCATCACGCCTACTGGCCCCAGGCCACCGCTGACGGCTTGCAAATACCAGTCTGGGGTGCGCCAGGGGTGGCGGTTGCCATTTGGAATGGTGGGGTCGTCGCCAACCAGGAAGCTGCCTAGCTGTTCAGCCGTTTCAAAGGCGATGGTTTTCATGGCTTCTTTGGCGGCGATAGCCTTGATGCCCCGATCCAGAAAGAGGTTTTTACTGGCCGCAAATTCAGCGGCGATCTGTTTGGCCTGATCATAAGTGCCGGCTACTTTGATGACCTCTGAACCATAGAGGGCCACCTCGCGCATTTTGTCGGCAGGTACGGAACTGGTGACGAAGGCCCACAACTTGATGCCGGCGCGAGCGCAGTGAGAATCGACTTCGGCCGCATCGCGCAGGTGGC
>CAYXUZ010000062.1:0-31124 GCA_964467705.1 uncultured Ardenticatenaceae bacterium
GTAAAAAATTGAAAGATGCGCCAGACGAGGCTCTTTGACCAGTTGGGGTCCACCACCTGCGGCAGCCCTTTTAGCTCAATGTTGTCGGCCAGGGGGAAGCCATTTGGCTGGGGAATGGAAATAATAAAGCGCGCATTTGTCTTTTGCAGGCGGTATTGTTGGTAAATGATGCGCTGATATAGGGCCAGCAGAAAAAGGCTGGCGAAGAGGGTAGCCGGAATAAAGGCAATACCCCAATGATAGTTTTGGGTGGCCGTGAGAACGGCCGTTAAAAAAGTCACCACCGCCGCCACCAGCAGAAACAAACCAAACCGATCAATCATCCACCTTCCCAATATGTCGCGGTACCAGGCCAGATGAATTTCCAACTGCAACTCTTCACCAGGCAACAGGCGGTCTTCCAAATCACTCGGCTTGAATGAGTCCTGGATATTGATGATCGAAGCAGAGAAATCCCAATATCTGCGGATAGGCATAAGTTGAGACCCGTAATGCGTGACTCGTAAATTGTGATCCGTGATCTGTAATCAGAAGTCTGATTACGGATCACCGATAGCAGATTACGGTTCTACGACGTAGGTATAAGCAGAACTTGCCCCGGATAGATGATGTGGTTACTCAGGCCATTGACAGCCATAATGTCATTGACGGTTGTGCCAAACCGGGCCGCGATGCTATAGAGTGTATCCCCGGCCACAACTGTGTATTGCACCGTGCCAGTTGTGCCCCCACCTCCACCAGGAACGCCGCCGCCGCTCGAAGGTGGCGTGACAATGATGACTACTGGTGGTGGCGTGGGTGTTGAGGGCGTGCCCCCGCTGCCTCCTGAGCCGCTGGTATTCAAAGCGGAGTTGATGATCATCTCAGTGGAGTTAACGAAGGAATCAAACTCCCCGTCTGTTGTGGCCTGTAAGCGGTCGTTTGCCCAGGAAAAAACAAAGGTGTCTACCAACCAACCCACAAAAAACAGGGTGACTAAGATGCCCACAAAGTAGACGATTAACTTGGCAAGTTTGAAATCTTTGATTGGCCCCTGTTTGAACAACAGGAAAACGATCAACGCGCCACCCAGAATAAGGGGCAAAAACCTTAATAGTTGTAATAGATCCATGATGTTCTACTCCTCTGAAATATACTACCCGGTTTAATTCGTTGGCCGCCAGACCGCCAGGCCATCAGGGTAAAAAGTCCCTGGGGTCAACGAATGTATCGTTCACTTTGTCAAAAACGGTGTAATGGACATGTGGCCCGGTGGCAATGCCAACTGCGCCCATCACGCCCACCGCCTGACCCTGTTTGACGTGGCCTTCTTCCACGAAGTAGGTGCGGGCGTGCAGCAACCAGACAATCCATTCATCGTTTTCGATGCGGATGGTGCTGTTGAACCATTGGTCGGTGTAGGTAGTCACTTCACCGGCGATAGGGGCTTGCAGTACGGCCGTGCTGTTGCTGCTGGAAATGTCCAATCCCGGCAGCCCGTAGCTGCATCCGTGTGTGTCCTGGGTCAAAATGGGGGCTTCGGCGACAGGGTTGAGGCGCGGGCGCAGCGACGGCCGTCCCACCACATGCCCTTCGCCCAAACAATCACCATCTGGCATGGCCCGGTATCCAGGGAAGGCCATGCTCACCTCACTGCCTTCTACACCACCCAACAGGTCTGTAAAAAACTGGCTGGTGAGATCATAGAATTGTAGGCTGATGTAGAGCATGGTCAGGGCAAACGGCCGTTCTGCTTCATCCATCTGCCCGGTGATCACACTTTGAAACGCCAGATGTGCCGGCCAGGCCCCCAATGTTTTCATCGTTACCGTGCCCAGTTCAATATCGCTGTAAACCATATTTGTATGGGCGGCGTCATATAGATTCATTACATAAGCCGAATCATCTGCATCCAGCCGTGCCGCTGCGCCCATACCGGCGTTATAAGCAAAATAACAGCGTTTAATGGTCTCCGGGTCTTGGGTAAAATAGGTGATTTCCGGGCAGCGCTTTTTAAACTCCTCTGCGCCAATTCGCAATTGCTCTTGCACGTCCCGATTAGAAATGGGGCCAGGTGTAAAACAAGGATGCAGCCCCGACCGCACCAGATCATAAGCGCCCATGATGCCGGTGCAATTGTCAGGATTCACTGTCAACATGCTGTTTTCTTTGAACCATAAGACGAGCGGTACTTCACGGGGGATGTCTACAGAGCGGGCAATACTGTCGGCAATTGGCGCCCATTGCACGGCCGTTGCCTGAATATCTTTCGGTAAATCATACTGCCCGTTCATATAAACCCTGCTGCCCACAAATAAGCCGGTTCCCAACAACAGCAACAAGACCGTATCATAAATGCCCCGCATGAAGCCAAAGGCCATGATCTGCTTGTTGATGCCCAACAGAGGCCACACCTGCTGCTGCCACCAGGCAACCACACGTCCTTGCCACAGCAGAATCGCCTCTAGTAAAGGAGACATAATGTGTACATTATGCCTGAGATTACATAAAGTTGCAAGCGTTATGTCGAATAAATGGGAGGATTACAGGAGAAACACAGAGGTTATTGGTGGCAAGTGGCAGGTAATCACTTGCCACCTGCCACCTGTGACCTGCCACTTGCTACTTGCTGCCTTTGCCATGTACTAAACGAGGGTCTAGCGCATCACGCAAACCGTCCCCCAATAAATTGAAGGCCAGCACGGTGATGGAAATGGCGATGCCGGGGATGATCACCAAATGCGGCGCACTGAAAATCTGGTTGCGTTCACGGCCGAGCATGGTGCCCCATTCGGCTGTGGGTTCTTGCGCCCCTAATCCCAAAAAGGAGAGAGCGGCCGTGTCTAAAATGGCGGTGGCAATACCCAACGTGGCCAGCACAATCAACGGCGGCAGAGCATTGGGCAAGATACGGCCGAACAAAATCCGCCAACTGCTGGCCCCCAGCGCCCGCGATGCTTCCACATACTCCGTCTCCCGAACCGACAGCACAGTGGCGCGTACCAAACGGGCATAAGCAGGCAAACTGACAATGGCAATGGCCAGCATGGCATTCTCCAGACTGGGGCCTAACACAAAAACCAGCGCGATAGCCAATAAAAAGAAGGGGAAAGCTAGAATAATATCCATCCCGCGCATGAGTAAATTATCAAGCCAGCCACCGGCGTACCCGGCGATAGCGCCGAGGATGGTGCCAACCACCACAGCGGCGGTAATGACTGTGAACCCGATACGTAAAGAGACACGAGTGCCATAAATCATGCGGCTGAGCATGTCACGGCCGTTGCCATCCAGCCCAAAAATAAACTGTGGTTCTTCTTCCGGGCAGCCAAGCAGATGAATACACGGGGGGGTGCGTATGCGACCGCCTTTCTCGCCCAGGAAATTTTCTGTCGGACTGTGGGGAGCTAAGACGGGGGCGAAGACGGCCGTAAAAATCAAAAACCCCAACATTACCATGCCTACCTGGGCTGATCGCTGCTTGAATACCCGGCGCAGTGTCAACCGCCACAGACTATTTGAGCGATAATTACCAATATCCGCGATATTATCATCGGGAATTTGCACAACAGAGGAAATTCTTTCTTCAGTCTGTACAGCCATCAAGTTAATCCAGCCGAATACGTGGATCTAAAATGCCATAAGACAAATCCACAATCAAATTGAATGCTATATAAATGATAGCAATGACCAATACAAAACCCTGGATCACCGGGAAATCACGCGCCGTAATTGCCTCATAAACACTTAGCCCTACCCCTGGCAGACTAAAGATCGTTTCGGTCAACACCGCCCCGCCTAAAATAGCAGCCATTTGTAGACCGGCAATCGTCACAATTGGCAACAAAGCATTGCGAAAGGAGTGCTTCAAAATCACTTGGCGTTGGGGTAGTCCTTTCGCTTTGGCTGTGCGAATGTAATCTTGCCCCAAAATCTCCAGCATACTCGAGCGGGTCATTCGGGCAATAATAGCCAAAGGAATGGTTGCCAACGCAATCGTTGGCAAAATCAGGTGGCGGAGTGTGTCCTTAAAGACGACCCAATCCGTCGTCAAAACAGAATTCAGCAGATACAACTTGGCAATAAATTGATACAAAAAGAACTTGGCTGTGTCTGGTTCTACCGTCAGTTCAAAGTGTTGATAAAACGGAACGGGCGTTACCCCAGGTGATAATCGGCCGGTGGGAGGCAGAGCAAAGGGAGTATCTTTTAATGTCACTGCAAAAAAGTAGACCAATAACAACCCTAAAAAAAAGACAGGCATAGAGACGCCGATATTCGCACCAAACATCGTCACCACATCTACGGCCGAGTTTCGCCGCACGGCCGAGATAATGCCCGCCGGGATTCCCACCAAGAGTGCGACGATCATTGCCGCCAATCCCAGTTCAATCGTCATCGGCAAGCGTTCCGCCAGCATCAGTAAAACAGGGCGCTTAAAACGAATAGAGTCCCCAAAATCGCCTTGCAGCATACTCTTCATGTAAATAGCCAACTGCACATAAATTGGCTCATTCAAGCCATACTTTTCGGCAAATCGCTCACAAGTTTCCGCACTGGCTTTTTCACCCAAAATAGAGCGACAGGGGTCCCCGGGTACCGCGCGCGCCAGGATAAAGGTGACAACCAGAATCGCCAATAGGACGGGCACTGCCAAAAAAATACGGCGAACAGTATATTGAATCATAGTATGGAATAAGACATCCGATTCCGCCAACCTATAGGTCAACGAAATCGGATGTCTGGTGATTATAGAGGCGTTATGACCGAATCGGATTTACCGGGCAAAGGGGATTATTCTTCGGCCGGCGGGGCGTTGATCAAACCATCCCACAGATAGGAATAGTATTCAAACGCCCCGGTGTTACCGACATGATTCGGATTGGCCGCGTCAATGCCGGCCGCCCAAGAGGCGACCACATCATTCGCGTCAAACTTAGAACCGTCGTGGAACACAACACCCTGTCGCAGGGTGCATGTCCAGACAGTGGAATCTTCGTTGCTGACACATTCCGTGGCCAGCGCCGGT
The DNA here is from genome assembly GCA_964467705.1 of uncultured Ardenticatenaceae bacterium. GTDB lineage: Bacteria > Chloroflexota > Anaerolineae > Promineifilales > Promineifilaceae > CAADGU01. Next base: position 5,009 of record CAYXUZ010000062.1, read on the forward strand.
TGGGTATCGCCGGAATCTTTCATGTAATTGAGCAGCGGCTCTACAACTTGCTGACAGGCCCGCAGCGATTCACCATCGGTTTCATCGGCGCAGTACAGGCTGATCGGTTCAGCATTTTGTACAAAGACAAGGGTACCCTTGCCGGTGCTGAGGGCGGCAAACTCAGTGGCCCCAAACGGAGGTACATATGCATTACCCGTGCTGGCCAAAGCCGCATCGGCGGACGCGCCGTGGGCAATCGGCACCATCGGTACCAATTCGCGGATGGCGTTATTGGCCTGCTCATAGAGCGGAGCGGCTGTGTCGGCATCACCAATAGAAGAAGCTTCCTGAAGGAGTTCATAGATTTCCGCGTGTGGCGTGCCAAACTGCGGATTTTCGGCGCTAAAGTGGAAGTCCAGGAAGTTGGTGACATGGGGGTAGTCAGCGCCCCAACCCAGCATATAGAACCCATCCAGGTTGCCCGCAGAGGATTCGGCAATGAAGGCGCCAGATTCCATTTCCACTACTTCAGCCGTAATGCCCAGATTTTCTTGTAGTTGGGCTTGCAGTTCAACGGCTACCAACGCCGGTTCAGGCAGGTAACCACGGAAAACGTTGCGGTAATAGATGGTGGTTTCAAAACCATCCGGGAAGCCGGCTTCAGCTAACATAGCGCGGGCAGCTTCGGCGTCGAAATCATACCAGGCTTCCCCATTGCAGCCATTGGGAATGGAGCAGGGAGTGAAGTGAGACGCTACTTCGGAACCACCCGGATAGAAGTTGTCTACAATGCGCTGGCGGTCAATACCCATAGCGATGGCCTGACGTACCTGTACGTTGTCGAACGGGGGGAAGGTGTTGGTCATGCCCAGGTAGAAAACGTTAGGATTGGCGCTGGGCAGCAATTGCAGATTGGCGTCGCCCTGTACAGTTTCATAGTCGCTGGGGCTGACATTAGTCACCATGTCGGCGGTGCCGGCTTGCAGTTCTACCAGACGGGCCGCACCTTCAGATGCCCAACGGAGCACGGCCGTTTCCTCAATCGCCGGTTCGCCCCAGTATCCATCATACCGTTTGTAGACGATGGAATCGCCGCGCGTCCAGGATTCCAGCATATAGGGGCCAGTGCCAATAGGCTTTTCTAGAATTTCGCCTGTGCCACCAGTGGCTTCAATCCACTCAGATGGCTGAATGCCAAAGGGAGTAAAGGCCACTTTCGCCAGGAATGCCGGGTCTGGTTTGCACAGGTTGAAGACGACGGTGAATTCATCCACCGCTTCAATAGAACTGATTTTGCCGCCATAGTCGCAGTTTTCAGCGGCTACAGACATTGGCTCAAACACCATTTCTTCAGCCGGAGCTTCTTCAGCAGGGGCTTCTTCAGCTGGAGCCTCTTCGGCCGGAGCTTCTTCAGCCGGAGCCTCTTCTTCCATGGCTTCTTCTTCAGCCGGAGCCTCTTCTTCGGTTGTTTCGGCGGCTGGCTCTTCTTCAACCGGTTCTTCAGCGGCGCCGGTACAGGCGGCTAACGCTAAAGCAAAAACAAGAAATAAACTAAACAAGAGTAACCATTTACGATTTTTCATTCTCTCCTCCATTTGAAAGAATATGAACGATAAAACTTGTGCTGCCTTGTGCGAGTCATAACGCCATTTATCGGGATAGGAGTGTATGGTAGCATGGGTTGTATGAGATGACAAACAAACTGATTGGTAAACCGTAATCGGTTATCCGTAATCTGTAATCGGTGGGCAGACTTCGGATAACGAATTACGTTTTACGTTTTACGCGGGGTATAATCAGATTTATGAATAACCGTGAAGTAGCCCAACTCTTTTCTGATGTGGCCGATATGCTTTCTATTCGTGGCGATAATATCCACCGCGTACTGGCGTATCGTCGGGGGGCCGAAGCTGTAGAGGGTTTAGGTCGGGATATTAACCAGGTGTATGCCGAGGGCACGTTGACAGAGATTCCGGGCATTGGCGAGACGCTGGCTGAAAAAATTGGGGAGATGTTAACCACCGGTAAGCTGGCTTTTTATGAGAAATTGGCAAAAGAGATTCCACCGTCGCTGGTGGGTTTATTAAAGGTAGAAGGGTTGGGGCCGAAACGGGTGAAGCAGGTGTATGAAGTGCTAGGGGTGACGACGTTGGATGAGTTAACGGCCGTCGCCCGCGAAGGCAAACTCCGTGATCTCCCTGGCATGGGGGCCAAGTCCGAAGAAAAGCTGCTCAAGGCGATTGAGGCACTGGCGCGGCATGGTGATGACCGGGCCATGTTAGGTACCGCCTGGCCGATTGCTCAGGAAATTTTGGCCGAACTGGCAAAACTGCCGGGCGTAACACAAACGGCCGTTGCCGGTTCCCTCCGGCGTATGAAAGAAAGCATCGGCGATATTGATTTGCTGGTGGCGGCGGACGAAGCGGCGGCGACGGCCGTGATGAACACCTTTGTTCACCTGCCGCAAGTGGAGTCCATCTCCGGGCATGGCCCCACCAAATCCAGTGTGACGCTGGTAAACGGCATTCAGGTAGACCTGCGCGTGCTGCCCGCCGCTCGTTGGGGCACATTGCTCTCTTACTTCACCGGCAGCAAAGACCACAATGTGCGCCTGCGCGAACTGGCGCTGAAGCAGGGGCTCAGCCTGAATGAACACGCTTTTACGCCCACAGACGGCCGTCCTGAAATCCTGTGCGCCACCGAAGAAGAGATTTACCAGACGTTGGGTCTACCTTACATCCTGCCCACCTTGCGTGAAGACCGGGGGGAAATTGAGGCGGCGCGTGACGGCCGTTTGCCCAACGTCATCCGCGCCGAACAAATCATTAGCGACTTACACATGCACTCCACCTGGTCAGACGGCAAATTTACCATCCTGGAAATGGCCCGTTTTGCCCAGGCGCGGGGGATGCAATACATCGCCATCACCGACCATTCCGTCAGTCTGGGTATTGCCAATGGTCTGTCCATCGAACGACTGTGGCAGCAAGCGGAAGAAATCCAGCAGGCAAATGAAGCGATGGGGCCAGATTTCCGCATTTTGCACGGCACAGAAATGGAAATCCGCGCCGATGGGTCGCTGGATTATCCGGATGAGGTGCTGGAAAAACTCGATTTTGTCATTGCCAGCCTGCACGTGAGCCTGAGCCAGCCTCGCGCCCAGGTGACGGAGCGGCTGCTTAACGCGCTGCGCAACCCACACGTGGATATGATCGGCCACCCGTCCGGGCGGCTGCTGCCAGACCGGGATGGGGCGGATGTGGATTGGGAAGTGGTGTTGGACACGGCCGTGTCTACCCACACCATCCTGGAAATCAACGCCAACCCCCGCCGCCTAGACTTGCGTGACAATCTGGTGCGCCGTGCGGTGGAATTGGGCATCCCCCTGGCGATCAACTGCGACGCCCACCACACCGACCACTTTGATTTTCTACACTTCGGCGTCGCCACCGCCCAACGCGGCTGGGCCACGGCGGATGTGGTAGTGAATACCTGGCCTTTGCCCAAACTGCTTACCTTTCTTGAGGGACGAAATTCGTAACCCGTAAACCGTAATCCGAAGACCGATTACGGATTACAGATTACGGATTACCGATTACGATTTATGAGTATTGGAACCACCTCCATCATCAACCACGCCTTTGGCTCTTTGGAACCACATACATTGGAAGCGCTGCGGGCGGTGGCGGTGCGGTGCAGCTACCCACCGAATACCATTTTGTGCCGCCAGGGAGAAATTGAGCATACTTTTTATGTGGTGGTCAGCGGGAATGTAGCTGTTTCTCAAACCCTGGAAGACGGGCAAGAGCGTGTTCTTAGCATCATTGGCGCAAAGGGGTATTTTGGCGAAATGGGGCTGATTGACGACGCGCCACGTATTGCCAACTGCACCACCCTCATGCCGACGACTGTGCTGGAAGTGACAGAAGAAAACTTTGACAGGTTCATGCTGGAAAGCCCGGCCCTGGCCTATGCTGTGCTGCGCAACATCCTGGCCACCACGCGCAACATTGACCAGCAATCTATTGCGGAACTACAGGTTAAAAACGAGGCGTTGCAAAAAGCATATGCCGATTTGCAGCGAGCGCAGGCGCGGCTGGTGGAAAAAGAGCGGTTGGAGCGGGAATTGGAACTGGCAGCGACGGTGCAGCGCAGTTTGCTGCCTGCCGATTTGCCGCAGTTTCCTGATTATGCTTTTGCCGCTTATCTGCAACCGGCGCGCCAGGTGGGTGGCGATTTTTATGATGTGGTGGTGATTGATGCCGAACATGTGGGCATTTTGATTGCCGATGTAGCCGACAAGGGGTTCCACGCGGCGCTGTTCATGGCGGTCACGCGCACCCTCTTTTTGCAGGAGGGCAAACATTCACTCTCACCGGCAGCGGTGGCTACGGCCGTACATCAGGGTATGATGGAAATCTCCACACACGACACGTTTCTCACAGCGTTTTATGGGGTGTTGCATCGGCCAACAGGCCGGTTAACTTATGTACGCGCCGCGCAGGAACGGCCGTTGTGGGTGCAACCGGGGCAGGAAATTGAAGCATTGCCGGGCAACGGCCGCTTTCTGGGTATGCTTGACGGGCTGGCACTGGCTGAATATGAGATGCAGTTGCAGCCGGGCGACCGTCTGGTGCTGTTTAGTGATGGTGTGCCCGATGCTATCAATCCGGCAGAAGAACAGTTTGGCGTGGGGCGGCTGACGGCCCTTGTTGCCGCTGCTGCTCACCTGCCCGCCGCTCCCTTAGCCGCTCACATTGCCCAACAACTTACCACCTGGATGCAAGATGCGCCCCTATTTGATGACCTGACATTATTAGTAGTAGAGAGAAGTTCAACTTCTGCCAGAAGTTGAACTTCTGCCCACATTCTCTATGGCTCGATACGAAATCCCCCCCGATCCCCGTGATTCCAACGACAAACGGCCGCGCCGGATGCGGCGCGATGCACAAGACCCCACCCCATGGCGTTATCTGGGCCTCGGTGTTGTGGTCACGCTGGTAAGCCTGGTTATCGCCTTAGCAATAGCCAACGCGATGTTGAACCGCTCACCGCTAGAGGTCGCTCCGGCTGCACCCACGCTCATCATCCTCACGGCTCCCCCCAGTCCAGTGCCGTCGGCCACTTCTGTATTGCCCACACCGTCACCCATTCCCACCTTCACCCCTATTCCCACGCCCGATCAGGCCGTTGCCCCGCCGGAAGTCACCGTTGATTTTTATGCGGTGGTGGCAAACACAGAAGGTGCAGGCGCCAATCTGCGTGGTGGTCCCAGCACGGACAACGCGCTGATCACGGTTGTGGATGAAGGGGAACTGGTATTGGTGATTGGCGGGCCAGAGCCAGATGAGCCAAACAACCGTGTCTGGTGGCAGATTGAACAGGTAGATGGCACCCAGGGGTGGGTGGTTGGTGAATATCTACAGCCAGCCGCCGCGCCGGGGCCGTGACCCGTCATTCGTAATCCGTAATCCGTAAACCAATTACGGGTTACGGATGACACCCAAGTCGGCCATATCAGCCAAGGCATCAGCGCCAACGGCCGTCAGCCGTTCCCCCGTTTCGCGCCAATAAAGACCAACACGCAAAGTATATTCTCCGACCGGTAAATCGGGCGGCAGCGGGATGGTGTACACATCCTGAATGATGTCGCCGGGCTGCCAGCGGGTAGTGGGGGCCAGGCCGGCCACCGGCACACTGTCTGCCTGGGCCACAATGTTCCCCTCCGCATCCAGCAGGTGAATAAACACATCGTAACTCTGCGTGGCTGGTTGTTCACTTTGCCAATACAAGACCAACTCCAATTGGTCGGCTACGTGCAGGTCATAACCCAACAGCCGGATTTTTTCGCCAAAGAGGGCGGACAAAGGGGTGGTGGGCACGGCCGTTTCCCGGTAAGGCCAGTACACCACTTCATAAATGAAAGCCCGCTGCTCGCCAATGACCGTTTTGGTGTCGGCTACAAATTGGGCGCGTTCACGCATGATCAGCGGATTGGTGGCCACTTCCCAATGCCACTCCGGGAAGACGGCCAGATAGTCGGGTTGTAGTTCAGACAGCAGGCGGGTGGTGGCTTCGTTGCGCGGCCGTCCGGCCACCTCCTCCTTGATCACCGGCCACAGTTCCGGCGAGATGAGGCCGTTCAAATCCAGCAGCCGCCGCCCGGAGAGGAAGCCAATCGCGCCAATATCATCAACGGCAATCAGGGCATCTGGCGGGGTGTTTTCGGCCAGCCAATGAGCAATCGCCACATCAACAGTGAGTATTTCCTGGCTGTTTTGGCCCAGAGTGGTGGCCCACTGTGGCAAATTGCGCCCCCCGGCAAACACAAAAAGCAGGATAACCACTACCGGAAGCGCCCTTGTCCATTTGGATTGTGGCCATAACCGTTGAATTTGTGCCCATAGCCATTGCAATCCCAACGCCGCTGTCACCATTTGCAAGGGGATGAGGGGGAGGGTGTAACGGCCGTAATGCCACACCTGGTCAATGATGAGACCGACAAAAAGAGGCAGAAGTAATAGCCAGGCCACCGCCAACCGGCTGCGCTGCCATAGCGGCCACAACCCGGCCAACAGTAACAGCAGAGCCATCGGATTATCGCGCCAGTGAAAGCCGACTGTTTCCTGGACGGTACGCCAGCTAAACAGATATTGGGAGCCAGCTTTGGCATAAAAGGTATTGGGCAGCGGATGGCCGGTCACACTCAGGCTAAAGAGCGTGTAAGGCAGCCCCACCAGCAAATAAATCCCCAGCGCCACCCCCATTTGCCGCACCATCGCTCTCCAATTGACCATTGACCATTGCCCATTGACCCTTACCCATTGATACGCAGTGTCAGCCAGCGCCAGGGCAAACAAGAGATGCCCTTCGGGGCGAATCTGACTGGAGAGGGCAAAAAGCAGGGCGGGCAACGGCCGTAAGCCTTCCCGACTATACAGCCAGATTGCCGCCAGACTGAGCGCCGCAAAAGCGGTGGTCTCCATGCCCGCCAGCCCCGCCCACAAAAAGCGCCCAGCCAACAACGTGCCCAGCGCCGCCAGCAGTGCAAACCCTTGGTGCTGCCCCACCCACCAGGCGAATCCATAAGCCAGCCAGATGGCGAGCAGCATAAAACCGGCGCTCAAAATAAGCGAGGCCACCAAAAAATGGTGCGCCTCAGCCGTAAACAGACCAACCCCGGCCAGCAGCAGCGTCCACAGCGGAGCCGTGGAGCCGGGTTGGGGTTCGCCGGGATTGTAGCTGAAGCCGTGCCCCTGGCTGAGGTTACGGGCAAACTGGAAATGTATCCAGGCATCATCCAGCGGCGCACCCAACTGCCCACCGGTGATGGCCAGCGAAGTACGGAGAAAATATACCAGGAAGAGAAGGGCTACGGCCGTGACTGTCCCCAACAATAGCCAATGGGAAAAACGTGGCTGTTTACTCATCATCGGCGGCGATTCTACCAGTTTGTGAAGCCTATGCCAGCACGCCTGAAATCTGGCTTGACACGGCCGTACACCCATGCTACCATCCCGCCCAACTTAACAACCAACGACGTTGAACTGGAATAGTACCCAACACAGCGAGTTTTAGAGAGTCAACCACTCTGGTGCAAGGTTGATAACAGCGCAGTTGGCGAATGGGCCAGGGAGTTGCTTTGATGAACTGTTTGTAAGGCATTAAAGTGTCTACTACGAACGAATTAGCCAGAGCCGGAGTTGCCACCGTTATCAGGGCAAAGCCTTTTCAATTGACAATTGTCAATTAACCATTATCAATTGACCATTGAGAAGGTAATATGAGTGAAGCTGGCTAACAAACTCGACGCGCTTTCATCGGCGCGTTTTTTTGTTCAAAAGTCAGCTTAAACAGGGTGGCACCGCGGGAGATGTTGATTCAGACGCTCTCGTCCCTTAGGCGAAGATAGTTTCGCCTGGGACGAGAGCGTTTTTTATTTCTGTAACGCGAACTGGTAGTTCGCGTTACGTGGAGGACGTGATGACCGAGACAACCAAATATCAATTAGACGAAAGCAAACTGCCCAAGGCCTGGTACAACATCAATGCGGATATGCCGGTGCCGCCGCAGCCGGTGTTGCATCCGGGCACAAAGGAGCCGGTGACGCCGGACTTCCTGGGCGTGCTGTTCCCCATGAGCCTGATCTTGCAAGAGATCAGCACGGAGCGGTATATTGAAATCCCGGAACCGGTGCGCGAAGTGTATAAACTGTGGCGGCCAACCCCCCTGTTTCGCGCCCACCGTCTGGAAAAGGCGCTGGATACACCCGCGCACATCTACTACAAATATGAAGGGGTCAGCCCGGTGGGGTCACACAAGCCGAACACGGCCGTACCCCAGGCGTTCTTCAACAAAGAAGCGGGCACGAAGGCGCTGACCACCGAAACCGGCGCCGGGCAGTGGGGGTCGGCGCTGGCTATGGCCTGCAACTTTTTTGGCCTGGACTTGGAGGTGTACATGGTCAAGGTGAGCTACCACCAGAAGCCGTACCGCCGCATCATCATGCAGACCTTTGGCGCGGAGGTGTATGCCAGCCCGACGGACAGAACGCATTACGGCCGTGCCCTGCTGGAACAAGACCCCAACTCACCTGGCTCGCTGGGCATTGCCATTTCCGAAGCAGTGGAAGCGGCGGCCACCTCCGGCGGCGCGAAAAAGTACAGCCTGGGATCAGTGCTGAACCACGTCCTCATGCACCAGACCGTCATTGGGCTGGAAGCGTTGGAGCAGATGGCGATGGCGGGTGAATATCCCGATGTGGTCATTGGCTGTGCGGGCGGTGGTTCCAACTTTGCCGGGTTCACCTTCCCCTTCATTCGCGAAAATTTGACCAATGGGCAAAAGACGCGGGTGGTGGCAGTAGAACCGGCCTCTTGCCCGACGATGACACGCGGCACATACACTTTTGATTATGGCGACACGGCCGCCATGGCCCCCATCGTCAAGATGCATACGCTCGGCCACACCTTTGTGCCGCCGGGCATCCATGCCGGTGGGCTGCGCTATCATGGCATGTCACCCCAGGTGAGCGCGTTGGTAAATGCCGGCTACATTGAAGCCCGCGCCATTCAACAACTGGCAACATTTGAAGGCGCCGTCACCTTTGCCAAAGCCGAGGGCATTGTGCCTGCGCCGGAATCCTCCCATGCGGTGCGGGCAGCTATTGATGAGGCGCTGGCCTGCAAAGAGTCGGGTGAAAATAAGGTGATTGCTTTTAACCTGTCCGGGCACGGCCACTTTGACATGATGGCTTACCAGGCGTACTTCAACGGCGAATTGGAAGATTACGACTATCCGGCGGAAGCCATTGCGGATGCGATGAGCCATCTGCCGGAGGTGGGATAGTGTTTTGGTGTTTGTGTGTTTTAGTGTTCACGTGATCACGCAAACACCAAGACACGAAAACACAAAAGCACAAAGACACGAAAACACAAAAACACCATTGGAGCGAGATAATGACAAACGTTCAGACGAAAACGGCCGTCTCCACCATCTACACCCCCACGTTGACCGAGTTCCGCACGTTAGCGGCTGGCCCGGCGAATTTGATTCCGGTCTACCGGGAGTTTGCGGCTGATTTGGAGACGCCGGTTTCGGTTTATTTGAAGTTGATGGAGCAGTTTGGCCCTTCGTTTCTGCTGGAATCGGTGGAAGGGGGGGAACAGGTGGGGCGATACTCCTTCGTGGGCGTCAATCCGCGTGGGCTGATTTCCTTGAAAGGGCGCACGGTGACGGCCAATGGCGAGAGCCGCACCCTGGCCGAAGGCGAGGACATTTTGCATGTGGTCAAGGCGGAGATGGCCCAGTTCAAACCGGCCGACCTGCCCGGACTGCCGCGCTTTCAGGGTGGGGCAGTGGGCTACCTGGGATATGATGTGGTGCGCTTTTTTGAGCGGCTGCCGGAAACGGCCGTACCCACGCTAGACATCCCCGACGCCATCTTCCTGCTGGCCGATACGCTGGTTGTTTTTGACCATGCCCGCCACCGGCTGCTGATTCTGGCAAACGCCCGTGTCAATGGCGACGTAGAAGCGGCCTATGTGGAGGCGATTCAGATGATTGAGCGGGTGAGTGAACGGTTGTTACGGCCGTTGCCCGCCATCCTTGGGTTGCGTTATCACCGCGGGCGCAATGGCAACGGGCACAAGCTGGCTAGCAACATGGAACAGTCCCGCTATGAAGAGATGGTGCGCCAGGCCAAAGAGTACATCGCCGCCGGGGACATCTTCCAGGTGGTGCTTAGCCAGCGTTTCAGCCGCCAGACCAGCGCCCACCCCTTCGCCATCTACCGCGCCCTGCGTATGTTGAACCCCTCCCCCTACATGTTCTACTTTGACTTTGGCGAACTGGATTTGCAGGTGATCGGCGCGTCGCCGGAGATTCATGTGCGGCTGGAAGATGGCACGGCCACCGTGCGCCCCATTGCCGGCACGCGCTGGCGTGGCCAGACGCCGGAAGAAGACCTGGCGCTGGAAGCAGAACTGCTGGCCGACCCCAAAGAGCGCGCCGAACACGTGATGCTGGTAGACCTGGGCCGGAACGACATCGGCCGGGTGAGTGAGTATGGCAGCGTCAGGGTCAGCGACCTGATGACGATTGAGCGGTACAGCCACGTCATGCACATCGTCAGCCACGTGACGGGGCGGATCAAACCGGGCATGGACGCCTTTGACCTGATGCGGGCCACCTTCCCGGCGGGCACGGTCAGCGGTGCGCCCAAAGTGCGGGCGATGGAGATCATCGAAGAGCTGGAAGGGGAACGGCGCGGCCTGTATGCCGGGGCGGTGGGCTACTTTAGCTATGATGGCAGCATGGACACCTGTATCGCCATCCGCACCATGGTGATGCAAGACGACACCATCTACGTGCAGGCGGGCGCGGGCATTGTGGCCGACAGCGACCCGACCAGCGAGTATCAAGAATCATTCAACAAAGCCCGCGCTCTGCTGGTGGCTGTGGATAAGGCGGAGCAGGGGATTTTGTAGCTAATCGGTTATCGGTAAACGGTAATCGGTGGACGGTTCTTCACCGATTACCGATAACTGATTACCGATTACCAAAAGGAATAGACTATGACTAAAAAGCGCGTATTCAGCGGCATCCAACCAACCGGGAATGTGCATTTGGGCAATTACCTGGGGTCTTATAAAAATTGGGTGGCGAAACAGGATGAGAAGGTAAATTTCTTTTGTGTGGTGGATTTGCACAGCCTGACGGTGCCGCAAGTCCCGGAACAACTGCGCCACGAAACATTGTCTATGGCCGCCATTTTGCTGGCGGCGGGGCTGGACCCGGACAAGTGTACGATCTTCGTGCAGAGCCATGTAACGGCCCATGCCGAAGGCTGCTGGCTGCTGAACTGCATCACGCCGCTCGGCTGGCTGCACCGCATGACTCAGTTCAAAGACAAGTCTGCCCGGCAGGAAAGTGTGCTGACCGGCCTGCTCGATTACCCGGTGCTGATGGCCGGGGACATCATTTTTTATGATGCCCATGAGGTGCCGGTGGGTGAAGACCAGAAGCAGCATGTGGAACTGGCGCGGGATATTGCCCAACGCTTTAACAGCCTCTACGAGGAGGAATTCTTCGTCATTCCGCAGCCGGTGATCCCGGAGGTGGGGGCGCGGGTGATGGCGTTGGATAATCCGACGGTGAAGATGTCCAAGAGCCTGGCGCATGTGCGCGGTCATGCCGTGCGCTTTTTGGATGAGCCGGATGAGATCATGCGCTCGTTCAAACGGGCGGTGACGGATTCGGGGCGCGAGATTCGCTTTTCGGATGACCCGGAAAAGGCGGGCGTGAACAACCTGCTGGAAATCTACCAGGCGTTGACGGGCAAGAGCCAGGCGGAAGTGGAGGCAGATTTTGCCAACGCACGCGGCTATGGCGACCTGAAGGTGCGGGTGGCGGAGGTAACGATAGAGACGTTACGGCCGATCCAACAACGCTACCATCAGTTGATGGCCGACCCGGCGGAGTTGGGGCGGTTGTTGGCTAAAGGGGCGGCGCAGGCTACGGCCGTGTCCCAACCCAAAGTTGACCGGATGAAACAAATGATGGGATTGGTGTTACCGACAGAGGCGATATGAAACGAAAACAAGGGTTTTTCTGGTTTATGGTGCTGGTGATATTGGCGGGGTGTCGCCGGGATGCCGAGGTGACGCCCACGCCTATCCCCACGGCCGAACCAACAACGGCAGCAGCAACGGCCGTAACAGAAACGCCGGTTGCGGAGACAGCCACCCCCACCGCCCTGGTTGAGGCCACCGCCACAGCGACGATGACCGTTGTTCCACCCACAGCTACTGCTATGGCTACGCAGACAGTGGCTGCCACTGTTTCAGTTCCAGCTACCGCGACGAACACACCAATCCCAACAGCCACGGCCGAACCTGGTATCGTGCCTGGGCAGCAAGACACGGCGGCGCTGGCTGTAGGCGCTTCAAAAGCGTACCCCTACACGGGCATAAAGTTCCAATCGGTGCTGTTGTTTGTGGAGCCTGCTGCTACGTTGGATGTGTCCCTGACGGCCGTTGCCGCCGGCGAAACAGAACCGCTGAATGAAGCCAACTTTAGCCAGGCTGGCGGGCCGGAGATCATGGTGTTTACACCTCAAGAGGATGGTGATTATGACTTAATTGTGACGGCCGTTGCTGGCGAAGGTAATTTTACTTTCCACCTCTTTGATTCAACGACTATCGTGCCCAGAGCAGTGGTGCAAGCTGATTCCGTCGCTGCTGGTGAAAGCAAAAGTTATACCGTGCAATCGAATGGAAGCCGCCCCGTTTTGGTTTTTGTTGAGCCGGATTCCAGTTCAGATGTGGCTGTTCAGGTAAGGACGCAAAGCGGCGAAACGGTGACGGAAGCAAACTTTGGTGGCCAGGCTTCCAGTGAGGCCGTCTTTGTCCTGCCGCTACAAACCACCACCTATACTGTGGTTGTAAGCGGCGCAAATAACGAAGCAGCTACTTACAATATCTTGATAGTGCCGTTGGCGTCAATCGAGTAATTGGAGCTTGTGATGATTCTTGTCATAGACAACTACGATTCATTCACCTATAACCTGGTGCAATATCTGGGTGAGTTGGGGCAGGAGATATGTGTGTTTCGCAATGACCAGGTGACGGTGGAGCAGGTGCGGGATATGCAGCCGGATCATATTGTCATCAGTCCGGGGCCGGGCGACCCGCATGATGGCGGCATTTCGCTGGAACTGCTGCGCGAACTGGGGCCGACGACGCCGATTTTGGGTGTCTGCCTGGGGCATCAATGTATTGGTGAGGCGTTTGGCGGGCAGGTAGTGCGAGCGCCGCGCCTGATGCACGGCAAAACGTCGCCGGTGTACCACAACAGCGAAGGGCTGTTTAATGGTATCCCCAGCCCGTTCCAGGCCACGCGCTATCATTCGCTGATTGTGCAAGAGCCGCTGCCGGATTGCCTGGAAGTGACGGCGTTCACCAGCCAGGGCGAGGTGATGGGCGTGCGGCACAAAGAGTTTCCGGTGGTGGGGGTGCAGTTCCACCCGGAGAGTATCCTGACGGAGCATGGGAAACGCATATTGCAGAATTTTTTGGACGGCCGTTGAAGAATGTGATCCGCTAAGGACGCGAAGGCACACGAAGGCGTGCGAGCGCGAAGGAACGCAGATGTAAGAAAATTGTCATTCCGAACCGCTTCGGTGAGGAATCTTCCTCGTTCATTCGCGTGAAAGATTTCTCGCTCCGAAGACTCCGCTCGAAATGACATGGCGATTGAAGGTGGTGTGATGGTGGTTTTGGAGAATGTGGCGCCCTGGGGTCGGTCGTTGGCGGAGTATCGGGCGATGTTTGGACTGACGGCCGTAGACGAGCAGCGTCGGATTTTGGGCTGTGCGGATGGGCCGGCGAGTTTTAATGCGGAGATGACGGCACGGGGCACGGCCGTCACTTCCATTGACCCGCTCTACCAGTTCAGCGCCGCCCAAATTGAGCAGCGCGTCCAGGAAGCGTATCCGCTGATTCTAAACCAGGTGCGGCAGACGATGGCGGATTACGTGTGGACAACCATTCCATCGCCGGAGCGTTTGGGCGAGATACGGCTGGCGGCAATGACGCGCTTTTTGCAGGATTATGAAGCGGGGAAGGCTGACGGCCGTTACCAACCCATTTCTCTCCCTCATTTGCCCTTTGCCGACGGGAAATTTGGTCTGGCATTGTGTTCGCACTTTCTCTTTTTGTATAGTGAGCAGTTGTCGTTGGAGTTTCACGTCACGGCCGTGCGCGAGATGGTGCGTGTGGCCGGGGAAGTGCGGATATTTCCGCTGTTGGATTTGAATTGCAGAGAGTCGGGGTATTTACGGCCGTTAATGGAAGTGATGCAGAGGGAGGGGGTGACGGCCGTGATTGAACCAGTCAATTACGAATTCCAACGTGGCGGCAACCAGATGCTGCGTGTCACCGGCGGTGTGACCAGCGGTGGATTATGAATCGTATTGCCTGATCCGTATAACGTACTATGATCTATTTTTAACGCAGAGACGCAGAGGCGCGGAGAGGTTTTCTCTGCGTCTCTGCGCCTCCGCTTTAAATATCCCACAAGGCGAGGTAACGTAATGAATTCCCATGGGTTTGAGTTGATTCAAGAGAGTTATATTGAAGAATTGAACAGCAAAGCGACGTTGTACCGACACGTGAAAACGGGCGCGGAACTGCTGTCGGTGGAGAATGATGACGAAAATAAGGCGTTTGGCATCACTTTCCGCACGCCGCCGGAAGATTCCACCGGGCTGCCGCACATCATGGAACATGCCGTGTTGGGCGGCTCGCGCAAGTACCAGGTCAAGGAGCCTTTTATCGAACTGGCGAAGGGGTCGTTTAAGACCTTTTTGAATGCGTTTACGGCCGCCGACTTCACCACCTATCCCGTGGCCACCACCAACAGTAAAGAACTGTATAACCTGGTGGATGTGTACCTGGACGCGGTTTTTCATCCACTGATAACACCCCACCATCTGGAGCAGGAGGGGTGGCATTATGAATTGAACAGCCCGGACGAGCCGCTCATTTACAAGGGCATTGTCTTTAACGAGATGAAGGGGGCGTATTCGTCGCCGGAGGGGGTGTTGTATAAGGCGGTCAAGGAGTCGCTTTTCCCGGACAATGTGTACCGGCACGATTCCGGCGGCGACCCGACGGTGATGCCCAACCTGACCTATGAGCAGTTCCGCAGCTTCCACGAGACCTATTACCATCCGTCCAACGCCCGCATCTTTTTCTATGGGGATGATGACCCAGAGAAGCGGCTGGCGCTGCTGGATGAATATCTGAGTGGCTTTGAGGCCGCCCAGGTTGATTCGGCCGTCCCCTTGCATGAGCCATTTCCCGCGCCCAAACGAGTGGTACGGCCGTATGCCGTCACCGCCGATGGTGAACAAAAAGCCTACGTCAGCATCAACTGGGTGCTGCCGGAAATTCTCGACCCGGCGCTGCAAATGGCGCTGAGTGTCATGTCCTACGCGGTGGTCAGCACCCCCGCCTCGCCGCTGCGCAAGGCGCTCATGGATTCGGGATTGGGGTCGGACACGATTGGCGGCGGCATTTCTGGCGCGCTGCGCCAGGCCACATTTTCCACCGGACTGAAAGGGGTGGAACTGGCAAACGTGGACAAAGTGGAGCCGCTGGTGCTGCAAACATTGGAAAAATTGGCGGCCGAAGGCATTGAGCCGGAGATGATTGAAGCGGCGATCAATACCATTGAATTTAGCCTGCGCGAAAACAATACCGGCTCGTTTCCGCGTGGCCTGTCGTTGATGATCCGGGCGCTGCGGAATTGGGTGTATGACTTTGATCCGCTGGAACCGTTGCAATATGAAGCGCCGCTGACGGCCGTGAAAACCCAACTCGCCGCCAACCCCACCTATTTGCAAGACCTCATCCGCACCTACTTGCTGGTGAACACGCACCGGGTGACGCTGGTTTTGCGACCAGACCCGGAACTGCAAGCACGGATGGAGGCGGAAGAGAAGGCGAAGCTCACGGCCGTGCAATCCCGCCTTAACGAACGCCAGATCACCGACATCATCGCCACCACGCAGCAGTTGAAGGCGCTGCAAGAGAAGCCGGATGATCCCGCCGCCCTCGCCGCTATTCCCCGGCTGAGGCTGGCCGACCTGGACAAAGAAAACAAACCGATTCCCTTTGCCCGCGAGACCATCCACGGCGCGGAGGTGATCACCCACGACCTGTTTACCAACGGCATTGTTTATCTGGACATGGGGCTGAATTTACACACGCTGCCGCAGGAATTGCTGCCGTTAGTGGGGTTGTACGGCCGTGCCCTCACCGAAGTGGGCACCGAAAGCGAAGATTATGTGAAGTTGCAGCAGCGCATTGGCCGCAAAACGGGTGGTCTGTACGCCTCGCGCCACATTGCCGCCAAACGAAATGAACGTGAGGCCGCCGCCTGGCTTTTCCTGCGCGGCAAGGCAACGATGGCTCAGGCCGATGACCTGCTGGACATTGCCCGTGACGTGCTGCTGACGGTGAAGCTGGACAATCACGACCGGCTGCGGCAGATGGTGTATGAATCCATCGCCCGGCTGGAGGCGGGGCTGATTCCGGGTGGGCATAGTGTGGCCGACGGCCGTTTGCGGGCCACTTTCAACGAGAGCGACTGGGTTTCGGAACAGACCAGCGGCATCGCCTACCTCTTTGCCTTGCGCCAGTTGGCGGCCGAGATGGAGAGCGACTGGCCCGGTGTGCTGGCAAAACTGGAACAGGTGCGGCAGACGCTTATCAGCCGCCGCAACCTCATCGTTAATGTCACGCTAGACGCGGCCAATTGGGCGCAGTTCCAGCCGCGATTGGCCGGGTTTATTGCCAGTCTGCCCGATGTGCCCGTGGCCACGCAGCGTTGGCGCTGGCAGGGGGACGCCGCGCCGGAGGGTTTGACCATCCCGGCGCAGGTGAATTATGTGGCCCAGGGGGCCAATTTGTATGAGCTGGGTTACAAGCTGCACGGCTCGATTGCCGTGATTAACAATTACCTGCGCACGACGTACCTATGGGAAAAGATTCGGGTGCAGGGTGGGGCGTATGGCGGCATGGTCAGCTTCAGCCACAACACCGGCGTTTACAGCTTCCTGTCTTATCGTGACCCGAACCTGCTGGGCACGCTGGCGAATTATGCCGGTGTGCCCGCCTTTTTGCGCCAGCCATTGCATGACGATGAACTGACCAAAAGCATTATCGGCGCGATCAGCAGCATGGATGCCTATGAACTGCCGGACGCGAAGGGGTATACGTCGCTCTCGCGCTATCTGGCGAATGTGACGGATGCCTACCGCCAGCAACTGCGCGAGGAAGTGCTGTCCACGACGGCCGCCGATTTTGCCGCGTTGGGAGATGTGTTGGCGGGGATGAGGGAGCACGGCCGTGTCGTTGTCCTCGGTTCCGCCGAAGCTATCCAACACGCCAACAGCGAACGCGGCGGCAACTGGCTGCGGGTGACGAAGGTGAAATAGGGGCATAAACGGTCAGACATCCGATTTCTCAAAGAAATTGGATGTCTTGAAGTAACCGGAGGTGGTTTGATGAAAAGAGATATGGATTTGATCCGTCTGATACTATTGAATCTTGAAGCAGAGCAAGAGATGGATTTGTCGGGATATTCTCAAGAGCAGATTGAATATCACAATTATTTGATCACCAAAGCAGGTCTTGCTGAAGGTGCAGACACAACTTCGATGGCGCAAGAGCATCCATCAGCACTTCTTTTTTGTCTCACCTGGGAAGGTCATGATTTTATAGATGCAGCAAGGGACGAGTCTATTTGGAAGAGAGCAAAGGGCAAGATGAACAAAACAGGTGGTACACTGGCATTTGAAGTAGTCAAAGCACTTTTGGTTGCCTTCTCGAAGGAAGCGGTTGGATTATAAGTGCGAAGCAATGCCACTCTTTAAAGACACCCGATTTCTCAAAGAACTCTGATGTCTGAGCAACCGAACGCGGCGGGGACTGGCTGCGGGTGACGAAGGTGAAATAGGATCACATATTGGACGGATGAGTACGGATTCTATGAATCAAGAATTTGCTGTGTCTGAATTATCCGTGTAGCAATTCTGACAAAGATGTACGATGGCTTTCTATGTTGTTATCGGTGCGATTATCAGCCTGTTTTTGTGGTTGTTTCGTGCAATGAATCATCGGCTTGGAAGAAGGATTTATCAACCATGGGAAGATTGGGCTGCTCGATACTCCCTCGAGTACCGTAGAAACTTCTTTGGTCATCCAATCATTTATGGCAACTATTATGGGCATTGGATGCGGCTCGAAGTTGTGTCTAAAGCAGGTTTTTCCAACCCCCTAAATGTGAAATTTGAATTAGACAATTCACGAAATCTGCGGTTCAAATTAAAAACAGGTTTATGGGCTTCTTTGACTAGACCATATTCGGAAGGGATTGCTATTGGCGTCAAACAGTTTGACAGACTGGTTCACCTGACAGGCAAGCCTGATTCACAAATTGCGGATTTATTTATCACTCCGGCTATTCGAGATAGTTGCTTGACTATATTGCACAGTCAGGGTGGATTCAGTGTTGAGTTGAAAGGAAACTCACTCCGCTATGAAGCAAACTCTTTTGATCGTTCTCCCAAAAAGGTGCAAGAGTTATTGGATGTCATAAATCGCCTGACTGAAGAGATCGAAAAAGTATAGTGTATGAACAGACCTAAACTAACACACCGTACTCCGCAGAAAATTGCCATTGGCGAGAAGGGGCAGTTTACCCGGACGTTAACGGATGGGGAGGTGGCGTTGTTTATTGGGGCGACGTGGGATGTGAACCCGCTGCACACCGATGATAGCTTTGCCGCCCAGAGCCGCTTTGGGCGGCGCATTGTGCCCGGTTTACTCACCGCCAGCCTGCTGACGCACATTGGCGGCCTGTGGAACTTCCTGGCGACGGAGATGCACTTTAGCTTTTTAGGGCCGGTGTACGTGGGGGATACGGTCACGGCCGTAGCCACTATCAGCGAAATCTCCGACAAAGGCTGGCTCTGGCTGGACTGTACCATCACCAACACCGCCGGGGAAACGGTCTTGTCGGCGCGGATAAAAGGATTTCCCGGAGAGTTTGAATAAGAGGTAATCGGTGAACGGTAATCGGTAATCAGTGACCGATAACCGATTACCGATTACCGATTACCGATTACCACTATGCCCCTCCCGCCCCACCTCCACTTCCTCCAGCGCGGCTGGATTAACAGCAATACGGTGATCATCACCGGTGGGGCGGGGCCGGTGGTGATGGATACCGGGCATCCGTCCAGCGCGGCGGAGACGGTGCGGTTGATTGGGCAAGTGGTTGATCTGGCCGAGGTGCGGCTGATGGTGAACACACATTGCCATTGGGATCACATTGGCGGGAATAGGGTTTTGCGCGAATTGAGCGGGGCGCAGACGGCGACCAGCGTCGCCACCGCCCACATTTTGCGGCAGCACGACCGGCGGTTGATGTGGCTGGATTATTTCGCCGCCGACTGTGAGCCGGTGGTGGTGGACATTACCTGGCAAGATGAGGATGTGGTGGAATTGGGCGCG
This sequence comes from uncultured Ardenticatenaceae bacterium, assembly GCA_964467705.1. Classification (GTDB taxonomy): domain Bacteria; phylum Chloroflexota; class Anaerolineae; order Promineifilales; family Promineifilaceae; genus CAADGU01. The sequence continues at coordinate 24,574 of CAYXUZ010000062.1, forward strand.
TATACGTTTGAGGTAATCGCCACGCCGGGCCATGCGTCGGACAGCATCGCCCTCTTCCAGCCGGAGACGCGCCTGCTCATTTCGGCGGATGCGCTGCATGAGGGGGATTGTGGCATATTGAACACGGCCGTACACGGCGACCACATCCTCGACGAAGCGATAGATACGGTGAACAGACTGCAACAATACGACATCGCTCTGGCGCTGCCGGGGCACGGCGGCATCATCAGCGACCCGACCGCCAGCCTGCAAGCCCTGACACGGCGGCTGGCCGAATTCAAGAGTTACCCGGAGAAGATGGCATTGCATTTATTACGGCGGGTGACGATGACGGCCGTGTTGCTGGCCCAACCGATCGGCCGTCAACAATTTATCAAGGAGGCATTGGCACGGCCGTGGCCCCACGACTACGCCCCCCGCGCCGGTTGTCCTGACCCTGAACAACTGCTGCACCAACTCCTCGACGACTTCATCCGGCGTGGTTTGGTGCGTGAGCAGGACGGCCGCCTGAGCAGTCTGGTGCCGCGCTGAGTTGCCTGACAAGGTGACAAGGTGAAGGGGTGACAGGGTGAGCCGATGAGGTCAACCTCTTCATAATTCATAATTCTTAATTCATAATTGCGAGGGAAAGATGGGAATTAGAGAAGCTATCGCCAAAACAATCAACTTTCAAGACCTGAGCCTGGCCGAGGCGGAAGCGGCCATGAACGACATCATGGGTGGCGAAGCCACGCCTGCCCAGATTGGCTGTTACCTGACGGCGCTGCGCATGAAGGGGGAGACGGTGGACGAGATCGCCGGCAGCGCCAAATCCATGCGCGCCCACGTCGTTCCCGTGCATGTGCCCCTGGCGGCAGGGGATATGATGGTAGACACGGTGGGCACAGGCGGCGATGGCAAACATACCTTCAACATCTCCACCACCGCCGCTTTTGTGGTGGCGGGCGCGGGCATGAAGGTGGCCAAACATGGCAACCGCGCCGCCAGCAGCAAGTCTGGCTCGGCCGATGTGCTGATGGCGTTGGGCGGTAATCTGGATTTGACGCCGGAGCAGGTGGCGGCCTGTGTGCAAGAGGTGGGTTTTGGTTTCCTCTACGCCATTCACCACCACCCAGCGATGCGTTTTGCCGGGCCGCCGCGCCGTGAAATCGGCCAGCGCACTATCTTCAATATCCTCGGCCCGCTGACCAACCCGGCGGGGGCCGCTTACCAGTTGATTGGCGTTTTTGACCCCAACCTGACGGAACCGATGGCCCAGGTGTTGCACACGTTGGGCAGCCAGGCGGCGTATGTGGTGCATGGCGCGGATGGGCTGGACGAACTCTCTACGGCCGGAGTGAACCGGGTGAGTCGGCTGCTGAATGGGGTCGTGACCACCTACACCCTGGACCCGGCCGAATTTGGGTTGGCGCACGGCCGTCTCGATGATTTTATCGGCGGCACACCCGAAGAAAACGCCCAGATCACTCATGACATCTTGAGCGGCAAAGACAAAGGGCCACGCCGCGACATTGTATTGCTCAACGCCGCCGCCACCCTGAGCGTAGCCGATGATGATTTGCGTGCCGGGCTGGCCAAAGCGGCCGAAGCCATTGACAGCGGCGCCGCCCTCCGTGCTTTGGAATCGTGGGTGCAGATGACAAATAGTTGAGATTAGAGATTGGAGATTAGTGATGAGCTAATCTCCAATCTCTAATCTCCAATCTCTTATGAGCGTATCTAACTTAGCCAAACAACGCGGCGAAATTCTGGATGAGATCATGCGGCATCACCGGGAGCAGTTGCCCAAAACGATGCGCGAAATTTCCTTTGAAAATGTACGGGCGATGGCTTCCATTGCCCCACCACCGGCCGATTTGGTCACGGCCGTGACCGCCCCCGGTGTCTCCCTGATTGCCGAATGTAAAAAGGCGTCGCCCAGCAAAGGGCTGCTGGTGAAAAATTATGACCCGGTGAAGCTGGCGCGAACATATGTGAAAGCGGGGGCGCGGGCGATTTCGGTGTTGACGGACGGCCGTCACTTTCAAGGTTCCTTAGAGCATCTCCGCGATGTCAAAGAGGCAGTTGGGCCAAAAATTCCGGTGCTGCGCAAAGATTTCATCTTCCACCCCTATCAGGTGTATGAAGCGCGGGCGGCGGGGGCAGACGCCATTTTGCTGATTGCGGCTGTGTTGGGGCCGGGGGACATGAAAGAGTTGCTGGCGCTGGCGCACCAATTGGGCATGGCCGTCCTGGTGGAAGTGCATACCGAGGCGGAATTGGCGCAGGTGTTACCCCTGGAACCGCGCATCATTGGCGTGAACAACCGCAATTTGCAGACGTTTGCGGTGGATTTTGAGAATACGGCCCGTTTGCGCCAGTTGATCCCGGCGGATACGGCCGTCGTCGGCGAAAGTGGCTTGAAGACGGCCGAAGACGTGAAGGCGATGCAGGCCATTGGCGTGGACGCCATTTTGGTGGGGGAGACGCTGGTGAAAAGTAAAGATGTATATCAGGCAGCGCGGATGATGGTGATGGCGGGACGGCCGTAAAAATTCGGCGAATCTTTTGGCGTAAAGTAGACATTGCCTGTAAAAATGAGTATCCTTCTCTCGAAAATTAGTCAGAAACTAGGTTTGTTGTCAATATAGATCATTCATTTTGATAATAAGCCACCTGTCATTCCGAGCGAAGTCTGCGGAGCGAGGAATCTTATAATCAAGCCCATGTAAAGGATTCCTCGCCGAAGACGGCTCGGAATGACACATTAGAGGACAATGACTGAAGAACTGACCACCCCAAATTGCCAACAGTTGTTTTACCCCAATAAATTCGGCCGCATCATCATTCAAGCCCTGGAAGATGTGATGGGCAAAAACGGCCTCAATGCGGTGCTGCATCTGGCCGGATTGGAGCAATACATCTACAACCGCCCTCCCAACAATCTGGACAAAGAGTTCTCCTTTGCCGATTTGACAGCGCTGCAAAAGGCGTTGGAAGATATGTACGGGCCGCGTGGCGGGCGGGGTTTGGCTATTCGCGCCGGCCGGGCTACCTTTGAAACTGGCCTGAAAGGGGTAGGGGCGCTGGTAGGTGTGGGCGACCTGGCCTTCCGGGTGTTGCCGCTCAATACCAAATTGAAGATTGGTTTACCCGCCCTGGCCCGCATCTTTTCCCAATTTTCCGACCAGATTTCCAATGTACAAGACGAGGGGGATCATTTTGTGTACACGTTGGAACGCTGCCCCATGTGTTGTGGTCGGGAAGCGGACAGGCCGGTTTGTTACCTGGGCCTGGGGTTGCTGCAAGAGGCGCTCACCTGGGTGTCCGGCGGCAACACCTTCAAAGTGGACATGCAAACCTGCCAGGCGAAGGGGGATGACATGGGGCGGTATCTTATTATTAAGAAGCCGATCACGTAATGCGTAAAACGTAAAACGTAAATCGTAATCCGTTATCCGAAAGGCACGGATTACAGCTCATGGATTACGGATTTCCTCAATCTTTACCTCTTTGTTAACTCCTTTGCTGACTTTGCTTGCATGTCCCGTAAGATTCACGGGGTATAATCCTGGCACTCTTATCGGGCTGCCCCTGGTTTGTAGTTTCGCCAATACAGCCCTGAAATCTATAGACCCTAAGGGTTTTTGAAACCCTTAGGGTCTTCAACCGAGCAGATGGGCGATCAAAGTACCACATCAACCGAAAACCGATTATCCCCTGAAGAACTGGCAAATTTGCAGCGTTATCTGCCCGCGCCGCTGCATGAGGCGTTGCTGGCTGAAAGCAGCGACCCGCCCACGCGCCTGCGTTCGCAGGTGATTACCCATCTCTCGGCGCTGGTGGAGGCTACCATGTCTCACCTGCCGGAATCGTTGGGCAAACAGGTGTTGGAGCATCCGGTAGTGGGGCAGGCCGACGGCCGTTTCATTCAGGGCGCCCTCCTTTTTGCCGACATCAGTGGTTTTACGGCCATGTCCGAACGGTTGAGCCGGGTGGGGCGCGAGGGGGCAGAAGAGGTTACGGCCGTTGTCAATCGCTACTTTGACGTGATGCTGTCCATCCTCAGGGAGTATCGCGGCGAATTGATTCGTTTTGGCGGCGATGCGTTGTTGGGGTTGTTTACGGAGGGGCACGGCCGTTTTAGCAGCGCCACCCAGGCCGTGCAGGCCGCCATGAAAATGCAGGCGGCCATGAGCCAGTTCAGCGAAACCAAAACCTCCCAGGGCACATTCCCCCTGCGCATGAGCGTGGGTGTGCGCGCCGGGCAATTTTTTGCCGCCCAATTGGGCACGGCCGAGGCCATGGAATATGCCCTCTTTGGCGGCGACGTGAACGCGACGGCGGCCGTCGAATCGGCGGCCAACGCCGGGCAGGTGTTGGTGGATCAGGGTACGTATGATGCCATAGACGCAGAGTTGTTGTGTACGGCCGTACCTGTGCCCGGTTATGCCGACTATCTGGCGGTGGAATACATTGACCTGCCGCCACTGCCGCCGCCCCATGTGCCCATGGAGACCCATTTCCCGCTGCCGCCCAACCTGGCGCGGCTGCGGCGCTTGCTGAAACAGCTTGACATGCTCACTCCCTATTTGCCGGTGGGCATGTTGGCCCGGCTGGCCAGCGACCCCCGCGCCCCCAGCCTCAAGGGGGAACACCGGCTGGTCGCCAACCTCTTTGCCAATGTGGATGGTCTGGGCGAGATTGCCGACCGGCTGGGGCCAGGCCGTGAAGCGGACATTGTGGCCGCGCTCAACCTCTATTTCACCCACATGAGCCAGGCGTTGCACCAATATGGCGGCGTGGTGAACAAAATTGACCTCTACGACCACGGCGACAAGCTGATGGTCATTTTTGGCGCGCCCATTGCCCACGAGGACGACGCCGAACGGGCGGTGCGGGCGGCGCTGGCGATGCAGGCGGCGTTTGCTGACGTGGCCGCCATTTTGCCGGAACAAGTGGGGCTACCTGACCTGGTTTTGCAGCAGCGCATTGGCATTAGCTATGGCTATGTGTTTGCCGGGTATGTGGGCAGTTATTGGCGGCACGAATATACGGTGATGGGGGACGAGGTGAATCTGGCGGCGCGGTTAATGTCGGCGGCGGCGTCCGGGCAGGTGTATGTGAGTGAACACGTGCAGCGCCGGGTACAGCATGTGGCCGTGGTGGAGCCACGCGGCGCGGTGGAGTTGAAAGGCAAGAGCAGCCCGGTACCCATTTTTACGGTGGAAGGATTACGCGCCAACCCGGCCGCCGAACGGCGCGGGATGCAGTCGCCGCTGGTGGGGCGCAGGCAAGAATGGGCGCAGTTGATGGCTGATCTGGCGACGCTGCAAGAAGGGCAGCACGGCCGTATCATTACCATCATCGGCGAAGCAGGCGTGGGCAAGTCGCGGCTGGTGCATGAGTGGCAGCAAACCAGCCAGATCGCAGGCGGTGTGCGCTGGATAACTGCCCGCTGTCTCTCTTACACCGAATCGGTGGGGTATGCGCCTTTCCAGGAGTTGTTGCACCAGCTTTTTGATCTGACGGCCAATGACCCGGCCGACAAGCGACAGCAGTTGCGCCAGGCGTTAGCCCAATGGTTCGCGGCGGATGATGTGGATGCTACCCTCCCTTATCTGGCTAATTTCCTGAATATCGCATTGGATGAAGCGGCGCATGAGCGCATTCGTTTTCTGGACGGGGAAGCATTGCAGCGGCGGACGTTTGTGGCGCTGCGCACGGTGTTGACGGCCGTGAGCCAACAACAACCGCTGCTCATCCTTTTTGACGCCATGCACTGGATGGACCGCGCCTCGCTTGATCTGGTGGAATATCTGTTGCCCCTGGTGGCGCAGCTGCCGCTTGCTTTTGTCTGGTTGTTCCGCCCTGACCGGGAAAAAGGGTGCTGGCAGCTACGGCGCAAAGCGCGGCAGGATTTCCCCGACCATTACCGGGAAATTGGGCTGTATGGGCTTAATACGGCTGAAACCCAACAAATGCTGCTCAATCTGGTGCCGGTGCGTGAATGGCCGCCGGGTGTGGCCGATTTGATCTTGAACCGGGTGGAAGGCAATCCACTCTATCTGGAAGAGGTTATGCGGTCGTTGATGAATGATGGGCTGTTGGTGCAAACGGCGGACGGCCGTTGGCAGTTTAGCGACACCATCACCAGCATCACCGTGCCGGACACGCTGGAAGGGGTGCTGCTGGCGCGGCTGGACCGGTTGGAAGAGCTGTGCCGTTGGACGGTGCAGGTGGCTTCGGTGGTCGGCCGTTCCTTCCCCTTTGATGTGGTAGAACACACGGCCAACGAGGTCAACAACATCGAAGTTTCTGCTTACCTGAATGAACTGCAACTGGTAGAAATTGTGCGTGAAGCGCAGCGCAACCCGGAACTGGTATACGCCTTTATCCACTCGCTGATGCAAGAGGTGAGTTACAGTTCGCTGGCGGCCAGCGCCCGCCGCGAATATCATCGGTTGATCGCGCGTTATCTGGAAGACGGCCGTAGCCAGGGTTGGGGCCGCAGCGAAAGCCTGCCCGCCCTCATTGCCCACCACGCCTACGAAGGTGAAGATTGGCCGCGT